>DDWQ01000011.1 GCA_002345745.1 Candidatus Moranbacteria bacterium UBA2282
TTACAAAAGTTTAATTAAGCCTAAAAGATTAAATTCTAAAAAAAAGAGAATAATAAAACATTTTTAATAAGATTAAAAAAATATGGAACGAAATTCATTTAACAGTTATGAGCATCCAGCAATAATTGAAAAAGATAGCGAGCAAATTTTATTCGAAGATAGAGAGCTTTTTGTAAGAAAAAATTATCCCATACAAGACAGTCATTATCAAATAGAGGAGCTTATAAATAGTGGTCTGGACGGGATGGAGGTCATAGAAAAAAGAGATGTAGATGGTGAAATTCTTGGGATGATTAGTTATGATATAGGCAAGGATCAGGATGGAATTGCCTATCTTTCTATCGGCATAATTCTAACTGATCAAGAGGCTCGTGGTGAGGGATTGATGGATGAGCTTTTTGTGGAGCTGGTTAATATCGCCAAGACAAATGATTGTGACTATGTCGTAGCTATCGCTGACACGGATGAGGGGGCAGATTTTTTTATTGATAGAGGTTTTGAAGATCAAATAGATGAGGTTAACAACAGAGAACATTTCCGATTGGATTTGTAGGAGATACGCGTGGAAAAGACAAAGACGGGGGAAACCCTGTTTTTTGTTGCATACTTTGCTCTCGACTCATTTCCACGAGAGTGTTTTTTTCATCAGCGGTCCACTCATTAAAGTTGTAACTATTGCCATAATAACAATCGCCACGAAAATTCTCTCATCTATCAGTTTTGCTTGATAGGCTGAGGTGGCGAGAATAATTTCAACTGCACCTCTGGCGTTCATTCCAAATCCGATAGCCAGAGATTCTTGCGTGTTGAGTTTGGATATCTTTGCTCCAATAAATGCTCCGAGCACTTTTCCAAGAGTGGCAATGCCGATGACAACAAGAACTAGTGTCAGGTCAAAATGTTTCAAAAAATCTACTTGTAGTCCGACAGCAACAAAATATAACGGTGAAAAGAAAAAGAGAATCATTTGACGCATCGCAGTATGCATTTTGTGGGGTTCGTCGCTGGAAAAAGCGATTCCTACCAGAAAAGCTCCTAGGACTGCGTGGATGCCAATTTTCTCAGCCAAGGTGGCGCTGAGAAGAACTAGCACCAAGGTGATGCCTAAAAACAAGCTATCGCTGTCATGTTTCTTTTCAATCCAGAGTGTCAGTTTTTTGGCTAATTTTTTTCCAATGGTGATAGTAAACGCAAACATTGCTATGATGCCAAAAGCGGTTATGGCTGGATTAATATGATTTGTGTCGGGAGAAAAATTGGCTACGATGATGGCAAACATTATCCAGCCGACAATATCATCAATAGTGGCAGTGGCCAAAATTACAGAGCCAACCTTGCTTTTCAGCAGTCCTAGATCAAGCAATATCCTAGCGATTACCGGTAGTGCGGAAATAGAAAGGGCAGTGCCAATGAACAATGGCAAGAGCCACTTGTTTTGGTCAGGTGAATAATTCCAAATTTGGGGAAAGAGAAATACAGCTGATAGCCCTAGAATAAACGGAAATGATGAACCGAAAAAACTCGTCCAAGCGATGGTTTTTCGCAGTTCTTTTATTTTGGGCAGATTGATTTCCAATCCGATGACAAATAGCAACAAGATGACTCCTAATTTTACGAAAGCATCTCTGGCTTGAAAAACTGAACCTGAAGATGCAAAAAGCAACTGTTTAATGTCAGGATAGAATAATCCCAAAATAGTCGGTCCTAGAATTATGCCCCCGACAAGCTCACCAATAACCTTGGGCATCTTGAGATATTGAGCAAGACGACCGGAAGCAATAGCCATTAGCAAGAGAATGGCTAGGGAGAAAATAAATAAGATTAAATCAGCATGGTTCATTTTGATAGACTTATAATTACTCTTTTAATTATATCACAATGGCTTTGTCCGTCATATTTTGTGGTAAATTCTTCTAACCTTTTAGGGATGCGATGGCTGAATATACACGCAGAAAAGACCAGAACGGGGGAAATCCCCTGCCTACCGGCAGGCTGTTTTTTTGTTTTCCCTAGAGACTATCAAAAAAATGTCAAAACATCTCCAATGCTGGTGCAGTAAATTTGATAGAATAATAAAAACCAGAAATAAACGCTCAATTAGGGCGTTTTTTGTGTTGCTGAAATAGTTAGTTTGACAAGGTGTATATTCTATGATATACTATAATATTACCTAGGACCGTCCTAAGTAACTATTTACATATAATGAAAAAAAGAGTAGGCTGGAAATAGGCGGATAGTTCTTTGCTAAAATTTGTAAGTAGAAAGGGTCAGAAAAGCAAGGGAAAAGAAGATAAATATTCAAAAACAGGAGGGAGTATTGTGTCAGAAAAAATAAAAACAATATCGAAAAGGCTAATATGTCCGGGTTGTGGTGGATTTGTTTCTGCATGTATTAAAAATGGCGAAATGATGGAATGTGAAGGGTGCAAAGATCGTACTGAGGCTAACGATGGTATATGTATACCCAACGATGGTAAATATCCTGTAGGATACTTAAATTGCCAAGCTTGCTCCTCAGCAAAGGGAAGACCGATATTGGTTTCCAATCTTGCTTCTCAGCAAAGAATAGCGTGATTTTTTGGAAAGAACCATAATGATACATCGGTATCATTATGGAAGGTTTTGTTGAAAATCTAGCCGTCTCACAATCGAGACGGCTTTTTTATTGAATAAATCCTTATATTATGCGATAATGAAAACAAATTAGTGTAGTTGCGTAGTAGTTGTACGGAATTATTTTTTATGATTGAAAAAAAAGAAGTGCGCACGGATGTGCAATTAGTTGAATTAGCAAGAGGCAATCCCGAATCATTCGGTCTTTTAATGGAACGTTATCAAGGACCATTATTTCATTATATCCGGCGTCTGACACAACTTCAACCGGATGATATTCAGGATTTATTGCAAGAAATTTTTATTAAAATTTACCAAAATTTAAATGCCTATGATAGTCATCTAAAATTTTCTAGTTGGGCATATCGCATTGCACATAATCATATTATTGATTATTTCCGCAAAGTTAGTGCTCGCCCACAAACTAATGCCTTGGAAGACTATGAATGGAATAAGATTATTCAATCCAGTATTAATTTAGAAAAGAAGCTTGTCAATAAAGATTGTGTTGTCCGGATAATAGCTTGTATTCAAGAATTGCCAATGAAATATCAAGAAGTTTTTATTTTGCGATTTGTGGAAGAAAAGGAATATGAAGAAATTATGGATATTTTGCAAAAACCCAAAGGTTCAATAGCTACACTTATAGCTCGTGGCAGGAAAATGTTAGTTAGCAAACTGAAAGCGAAAAATATTAATTGTTTACCCAGTTAAATAATTTTTTAAATTTTAGGATTTAAAAAATTAAGATTTGAATCTGGGTATTGCAGAAAAATATATTAATAAAAAAATTAATTATTTAATAGATGAGGTGTTTCTCAATTTGAGATTCAAATCTTATTTAACGGGGTAAATGAATAATCTAATCCAAGATACATTAAATAAAATAAAAAAAGAACATATTGCGCCTGAACCGCGTTGGAAATTTTTATTGCGAAAATCTGGGATTTGGTTGCTGGTTAGTTTGGCAGTTTTTTTTGGAGCTACTGCAATTTCAATTGTCTATTTTCTGCTTTCGCAACTAGATTGGGATTTGTATCGTTTTATGCACAAAAATAGTATTATGTATTTTTTTTCAATAGTTCCATATTTTTGGATTATTTTCTTGGGGATTATCGTTATTGGAGCTTTTTTTGGAGTACGAAAAACAGAGACTGGTTATCGCCTCAGCTGGCTGAAAATCATTTTTGTAATTAGTCTGATTGTTATTATCATTGGTTTTATTATATCCGCCATTGGTCTGGATCGACATCTTAATAACGCGATGATAGCTGAAGTGCCATTTTATGCACAAAATATTGCAACTATGGAAAAACAATGGATGCAACCAGAACAAGGTTTCTTGGCAGGGACAATCAGTACGGTTTCAAATGATGAAATAATTTTAAAGGATTTGGATACATTAACTTGGAATGTGCATTTGGATGAAAAAACGTTGGTGCGTCCAACAGTTTCGCTTGAGCAAGGACAGATGATAAAAATTATTGGAAATGAGGATGGGGAGCAGAAATTTTCAGCCACAGAAATCAGGCCATGGGTGGGTCAAAGAGCAAAAGGACTAAAACAAGGTGGCGGAAGGATGAACGGCAGATGAAAACTTTTTTAATTGCTGGCGTATTATATTAGGCTAGCAGCAATTAATTAAAAATAACTTCACCCAGTTAAATAATTCGTTTAGGCGAATTACTGCAGAGCAGTATTTAATGGGGTAAAAGCAATGAATAAGAAAACAATCATAATGGGAACCCTGGGATTGGCAGCACTTAGCGCAGTGGCAATCGCAGCAAGTGCCTATGCCTATCAAGGAGATGCGACAAAAACAGGACCAAACTATACTCCGGAGCGACATGCAGTTATGGAAAAGGCATTTGAAAACAATGACTATGCTGCGTGGAAGGAACAAATGGGTGATCGTGGAGTAACTCGCAAAGTAACAGCTGAAAACTTTAATCGTTTTTCCGAAATGCATAAGTTAAGCGAAGCAGGAAAAACTGAAGAAGCTAATGCAATTCGTACTGAACTTGGCTTAGGTCAGGGTGGTGGTAATAAGCAGGGTAATGCTAGTGGGATGCATTCTGGACAACGTGGACAAAATAAAGGTGGAAATTTTGTTGACGCCAATGGAGATGGGACGTGTGATAATCTAAACTAAATAATCACGCGCACTCAAATATCTCAAAACGCTAACCAACAACTCAGTTGGTTAGCGTTTTTCTATTTTTCTTGCAACTCAATTATATGGTTGCTATTAGCGTTTTTTTGGAATATACTGAATAGAACATTAAATAAGCTAAAAAAGAGAATAAAATGGGAAAATTTCAAGAAAGAATACAGAATTTAATTAGGATTGAAGAGATTGTTTTAGGTCTGGAAGAAGATGAGAGTATTTTAGCCGAACGAATTGTTGGAATTTTGGGAATTTCCAAAGGAGAAATTGTCGATTATGTAGTGGCAAAAAAAGCTGTTGATTCTAGAAAAAAGGAAAAAATTGTTTTTGTATATTCAGTGGATGTGGAAATTCAAAATCCTGAAGCATATTTTGCTAAGACCTCGGCAATGATTAAGGGAAAAGTCAAAAGACATCGCATTCGTTTGCACCAACCCTATCACTACAAAATTAAAATAGCTGGATTAAAAGAAGGTGAGATTAGACCAGTTGTGATTGGCAGTGGACCGAGCGGACTTTTCGCTGGACTGGTTTTAGCGCGGGCAGGACTCAAACCGATTATTATTGAAAGAGGAAAAACAATGAGAGAACGAGTGACGGACGTGAAAAAATTTCAAAGCACAGGTGAATTAAATGTGGAATCAAATGTGCAATTTGGCGAAGGTGGGGCAGGTACATTTTCTGATGGAAAGTTATATACTGTAATTGATGATCCGCGAAAGAAATTTATTTTTGAAGAATTGGTGCAAGCCGGTGCGTCCAGTGACATTATGATTGAAGCACAACCGCACATTGGGACAGATAAATTGCGTGAGGTTGTGAAAAATATTCGCCAAAAGATTGTGCGACTGGGGGGCGAAGTGCGTTTTGAAACTTTACTTACGGATATTGAGATTGCAAATGATAAAATTGTTCACGCGATTCTTTCAAAAGGAGAAAAGTTAGCAGTAGAAGAATTAATTTTAGCGACCGGTCATTCCGCACGCGAAACATTCGCAATGCTCTACAAGAAGGGATTGCAAATGGAGGCTAAACCTTTTTCCATCGGGTTACGAATTGAACACACGGCGGAGATGATTAACCAAGCTCAATATGGAGAATTTTTTGCTCACCCAAAATTGAAAACAGCACGCTATAAATTAGTTGCTCATTCGGAAAAAAATCGACCCGTGTATACTTTTTGTATGTGTCCCGGTGGATATGTGATGGCGGCATCTTCAGAGAATGGGGGAGTTGTGACCAATGGTATGAGTGAATATGCACAGGACGGTCAAAATTCTAATAGTGCTCTTTTGGTGAATGTCTTGCCAGCTGATTTTGCCACCGAGCATCCTTTGGCCGGAGTGGAATTTCAGAGAACTTGGGAAAGGAAAGCCTATGAAATGGGAGGGAGTAATTTTAAAGCACCTGCCCAACTCGTGGGAGATTTTTTGCAAAATAAACCGTCAGAAACAATGGGTGAGATTGTGCCTAGCTATGGTCTGGGTGTGACTATGACTTCTCTCAACGAATGTTTGCCGGAATATGTACTTGCTAGTTTGCGTGAAGCTTTGCCAATCCTTGAGAGAAAAATCAAAGGCTTTGCTCATCCGCAGGCGGTGCTGACAGGTGTGGAAACTCGCAGTTCTTCTCCGGTGAAGATTGTGCGTGATGAAACATTGCAATCCAACGTGCGGGGCATCTATCCGACAGGAGAGGGTTCTGGCTACGCTGGAGGCATCATTTCTGCCGCCATTGACGGTATGCGAGTAGCAGAGATGATTATCGAAAAACGTTTAGCGAACAAATAGCTGAAATAAATAAAAAAAGACTGTTTCTTGTAGGGCAGTTTTTTGCGTTGAGAAAAAACAAAAAACAAAAAGCTTGACAGGCATTTGAGTAATTGCTAAGATATTTATATTGATAATTTAGTAGAAGATATAATAGTTATTAGCGGTGCAATAATAGAACCTTATTGTTGTGCCATTACTGAGGGAACACCCTCATCACAAAACCGAAGGAGTAAGCCAATGGAAACAAAAATGTCACCCTGTTGCCCACCAGACCGGACCATCTGCCCCCTGGCCATCATCGTTGCTGATTGATCCATCGAAGAGATACGGATCACGAATTATAAATAACTGTGAATAGCGCCGTGACGCTATTCCAACAAACAAGGTCCTTGAAACTTCATTCGAAATTTATTTCGGAGAAAAGTTTCAAGGGCTGTTTTTTTATTTTCTGATGTTTTTCAACTTCTTCTTTTTGTGCGTTTCCCAACACTTGACAAATTTCCTAGACATATTGTGCAAAATTTCAATAGTAGTGTATAATGATTAGTATAAATGCACTGAGAAATAATTTCGGTGCAATTAATAAATAATAATTAAACCTGCCCGCAATGCTTCGCCTAAAAAATAATTAGTAGAAATTTTTAGTTCTCTTGATACTAGAAAGTAAGTACTAATTATAAATGGCATAAGCGATGCAGGTGGGAAAACACTATGGCAAAGATGACAAAGTCGCAATTGCTCGTTAGTCTTTCTGAGACAACAGAGCTATCAAAGAAAGATGTGAAAAACTTTCTTGATGTGCTAACAGCGTTGGCATACAAAGAAGTTAAGAAAAGCGGAGAGTTCATTATACCGGGAATCGGTAAAATGGTAAAAGCAAAAAGAAAAGCAAGAATGGGTGTTAATCCAGCGACTGGCGAAAAAATTAAAATCGCTGCTAAAACTGTTGTTAAATTTAGACTAGCGAAAGCTGCTAAAGAAGCAGTTTTATAGGTTTTATTATAGTGCACAGAAAAAATACCTCCGAATATTCGGAGGTATTTTTTTGTAGAAGAAAATTATTCAAAAATAGACCTCTTGCGTAATAATTTAGAATGCTAATTCTGCATTAGGAATTTCTGTATATTCAATTTTAATTCGCACCTTTTTGGCTGGTAATTTTTGAGCTTCTTTTTCTAAAATTTTTTCACCAGTACCTTGTTTAAAATAAGTTATTTTTTCAATAATAGCATTGTTGGCAATAGTAATGGGCTTATCAATGTCTGGAGATTTGTCATAAGTTAGAAATGGTTCGACAGGATAGTCATCTAAAACTTGCGACATAAATTTATTCCAAATCGGTGCAGCTACATAAGAGCCATCAGCACCAGCACGCATTGGAATGTTGTTATTGTTTCCAACCCAAACACCCGTAGCAATGTTTGGCGTGAAGCCAACTGTCCAAGCATCTTTGAATTCAGATGTCGTGCCAGTTTTGGCAGCCACAATTTTTCCAGGGATGAATAGTTTATTGTTCGGTCCAAAAATTGGTATGCGGGCGTCGTTGTCAGACAATATAGAATTTATTTTACGGGCAATTTGCGGATCAAGAACGGGTGTATTTTGTGCGGTTGTGACATAGAGTTCTTTATTATAACTATCTGTAACCTTCATAATCGCCACAGGATGGTTCTTTTTTCCATCGTTAGCAAAGACAGCATAGCCAGCTGTTTCATCTAGTAATTTAACTTCTCCGCCACCCAGTACTAGGGAAAGTCCGTAACGATTGATATCATTAAGGGTAGTGATACCAAGGCGGTGTGCCAAATCAATAGTGTCTTGCACGCCAGCAAGAGATAGAGTTTTAACCGCGGGAACATTAAGTGACATTGCCAACGCTTGTCGCATCGTGACTACACCATGAAATTTACCATCATAATTGCGAGGAATATAGTGTTTATCAGAACCATCTGCTCCGAAGTCAGTTTGTGCATCAATTAATTTTGTTTCTGGTTGATAGCCTTTTTCAAAGGCAGTAGCATAGGCGAATGGCTTGAATGATGAACCGGGTTGACGAGATCTAGTGGTTACATTGACTTGTCCATCAATAGAACTATTATAATAATCTTTACTGCCAACCATTGTTAAAATTTGTCCACTTTTTGGATCTAGTGAAACAAGAGCAACATTGGAAGCCCCATATTTTTTAAGAAGTTCATCGCTTTCAGTTAGTATTTGTTCAGCTAATTTTTGCTTATCATAATCTAGAGTTGTATAGACTCGCAAACCGCCTTGTTCAAGCATCTCAGTGCCAAATTGTTTTTCGAGTTCGTCTCGAGCATAAAAAACAAAATGCGGAGAATCGATTTCGGCAGTGAAAGGAATTATTTTTTCAGTGATTAAATTTGCCTTTGCTTCATCTACTGTCGCAGTATCTGCTAATTTTAATGTTCCAATTCGAGTGATAATATTTTGTTGACGAAATATTAATTCATTCAAATGATTGCCATAGGGAGAATAATAGCTAGTCGCTTTTGGCAGTGCAGCGAGAAGAGCGGCTTCATCTAATGTTAGATCCGTAGCATTTTTTCCAAAAAAAGTTTTAGAAGCCGTTTCAATGCCATAGGCATTTGAGCCATAGGGAACTTCATTGAGATACATATCGAGTATTTGATCTTTGGTATATTTTTTTTCAATTTTTATCGCGATGACAAGTTCAATAATTTTTCTGCTAAAAGTTTTTTCTCGACCAAGAAATGCATTGCGAGCCAGTTGCTGGGTAATTGTTGAAGCACCTTGGGACATATTATTTTTTTGGAAGTTGTTTTTTATAGCTCGCAAAATGGAAAAAAAATCAATTCCAAAATGGTGGTAAAAGTTATCGTCCTCAGCTGCGATAGTAGCAATGCGAATTGAATCAGGAATTTCATCGTGAGTTAAGACAATACGATTTTCTTCACCATGAATTTCATAGAGGATGTGTTGGCCAGTTCGATCATATATTATTGTTGTTTGTGGGGATTGGCGCTTAACTAAACTAGCAGCAATCGGAGATTTGAAATAGATATAAATAAAAATTCCAAAACCAAGAGCTCCTAACATCAAAAAAACATTCAAGAAGATAAGGATGGTCTCCTTAAGTATTATTCGGAGGCGTATTCCTGCATTTTTCCTGATTAATTTCATAACTTTATTGTATGATAACATAACTAGCCAGAATAAGTTAGATTACATAATTGTTAATTTGACAGAATGTGCTGTCTGCATCATAATATTAGTATAGAGGCGAATGGGGGGAATGTCTGGTCGATCTTCCGAAAAACCCAGCGTTTCAAGAAAGCTAATAAATCAAAGAAATTACTAAAATGACAGAAATTATTCAAGACAGAGATTTCGTCGAATATGTTGTGAAACAAATTGTTAACAACCCAGACGCAGTCAAAGTTGACAGAAAAATTGATGAAATGGGTGTTCTTATAACTTTGGACGTAGCTCCAGAGGATATGGGAATGGTTATTGGTCGAGAAGGGGCAACAGCTAAGGCTCTTCGCACTTTGCTTCGAGTTATCGGAGCTAAGAACAATGCTAGAGTTAACCTGAAGATTAACGAACCAGAGGGTTCAACAAGAGAACCTCGTGAACGTCAATCTGCAGTACCTATGGAGCCAATAGCAAAGAAAACCATTGATGAGGTTGTTGGAGATATGTAAGTCTACTATTAGCAACTTTGTATTTTGTTTTAGTTCCCACTAATTAGTGAAAACTAAACGAAATAGTTAACAAAAAAGGTCAGCAATGGTCTTTTTTGTTTTGTTTGAATGTGTTATTATTAAGATGTTACGTTATAATCAAATGAAATTTAACATAATTACAATTTTTCCAAAAATTTTCGATTCATATTTTTCTGAATCAATTATTAAACGTGCTCAAGAAGGTGGATATGCAACTATCAAAATTAATAATTTGCGTGATTATACTCACGATAAACACAAAACTGTTGATGACACTCCTTATGGTGGTGGTGCTGGTATGGTGATGAAAGTTGAACCTATCTTTGAGGCACTGCAAGACATTAAAGAAAAAAATAAATTTGAAGAAAATAAAACTAGAACTATCCTTTTTTCAGCTAAAGGCAAGCGCTATACGCAACGAGATGCAGAGCGACTATCAAAATATGAACATCTTGTGCTATTGTGTGGTCGTTATGAGGGAGTTGATGAGCGTGTAATAGACAATTTGTGCGACGAGGAAATTTCAATTGGTGACATTGTGTTGACTGGCGGAGAAATCCCAGCTATGGCTGTAGTCGATAGTATTGTAAGACTTATCCCCGGTGTTCTAGGAAATTCTGAATCAATCAAAATTGAATCGCACAGCGAAGATGGTTATTTGGAATTTCCACAATATACCAAGCCAGAAGAATTTTTAACTTGGAAGGTTCCGGAAATTCTTTTGAGTGGTGATCATAAAAAAATAAATCAATGGCGTGAAGATAATTCAAAAAGAAAAAATGATTAAAGATAAAAAAAATAATTCTGATATTATTCTGTTGTATGCTATTTTTGGTTTGCTCATCTTCGGCTTGGTTATGATTGCCAGTGCCGGCGTTGGTTACTCACGCATTCGCTTTGGCGATGAATACTATTTTTTTAAGCGACAATTGCTATTTGGTGTTTTACCAGGACTTTTGATTTTGACGATTGTAAAAAATATTGATTATCGATTTTGGAAAAAGTTTTCTTTTCTTTTTTTTGTCGTCAGTATTATTTTTCTTATTCTGGTTTTTGTTCCGGGATTTGGAGCAAAAATTTATGGAGCAAATCGTTGGATTCAACTTGGACCATTTTCATTTCAGCCAGCTGAAATGTTAAAAATCTCCCTAATTTTATATTTGGCGGCTTGGATTGAGAGTAGAAAAGAAAAAATAAAAGACTTCTACGAAGGATTAATGCCGTTTGTGATGATTATTGCTTTGGTTAGTTTTTTGTTAATAAAGCAACCAGATATTGGAACGTTAGGCGTAATTATCATGATTTCTATGACAATGTTTTTTGTATCAGGTGCAAAAATTTCGCATATATTTATGTTAGGCGGTGCTGGAGTCATGGCACTTCTGGCACTTATTAAATTTGAAACATATCGAATGAATCGCCTTCTAGTTTTTCTGCATCCAGAGCTTGACCCGCGCGGAATTGGCTATCAGATTAATCAGGCCTTGCTAGCAATCGGTTCAGGCGGAATTTTTGGCGTTGGTTTGGGTCATAGTTTGCAAAAATTTAATTATCTCCCAGAACCAGTGGGTGATTCAATTTTTGCTATCATAGGTGAAGAATTAGGTTTTTTTGGGGAATCTATTTTAATAATGCTGTTTGTTGTTTTCTTTCTGCGAGGATTAAAAATTGCTAAAAACGCTCCAGATATATTTGGAAGATTGGTGGCAATTGGAATTGTCTCCTGGATAACCTTGCAAGCATTTATAAACATTGCCGCAATTTCTGGACTCGTTCCATTAACTGGAATCCCATTACCATTTATAAGTTATGGAGGGACATCAATCATTTTTTTGTTAACGAGTATTGGAATTTTAATGAATATTTCTAAGCAAACTAATTTAAATCAATAATATATAAACACTATGAAAATTGTTTTAACTGGTGGTGGATCTGGTGGTCATCTAATGCCACTTATAGCGATAGCCAGAAAAATTAAGGAAAAAACGTCAGAGACTGAATTTGTCTTTGTTGGTCCAAAAGGCAAGATGGAAGATGATATCATTGGCAAGGAGGGCATTCCTATGCGGAATATTTCAGCTGGCAAGATGAGGAGATATTTTTCTTTGAGTAATTTTTTAGATTTTTTTAAAGTTTTGCTAGGGATTTTTCAATCAATGTATATTTTATTAGCAGAAATGCCAGATGCAATTTTTTCTAAAGGTGGCTATGCTTCAGTCCCAGTTGTTCTTGTTGGTTGGATGTATAGAATTCCAATTATGGTTCATGAATCTGATGCTGTTCCAGGAATGGCTAATAAAATTATGAGTAAATTTGCTAATCGTGTGGCAATTTCCTATCCAGAAGCTGAAAAAGAATTCCCAGCGTCACAAGTTGTTGTGACTGGCAATCCAGTTCGTGAAGATATAAACAAGGGAGATATTGCTAGTGCTAGAAAAATGTTTTCATTGACCGAATCAAGAAAAACCATATTTGTTTGGGGGGGGTCTCAAGGAGCAAGAGTTGTTAATAACAAGATTCTAGATTTATTGCCAGAGCTTTTGAAAAAATATCAAGTTATCCATCAGACTGGAGAAGCTAATTTTGATGAAGTCAGGCACAAGGCAGGTGAGTTGGGAATTAAATCTGGTTATGATGGTTATCACCCAATCGCCTTCATAGGTGATGAGATTAAAGATATTCTTGCTGTTTCTGACCTAATAATTTCGCGAGCTGGTGCGACATCAATTGCTGAAATTGCAGCCAACGGAAAACCAGCAATTCTCATTCCTATTGATAAATCAGCTAATAATCATCAGCGTATGAATGCCTATGCCATCGCCAAGTTTGGTGGTTGTATGGTTTTGGAGGAAAATAATTTAGGAGAAAATTTGTTGCTTAGTCGAATTGATGAAATTATGAATAATACGGAATTGCGACAAAAATTATCAACGGATATAAAATTATTCTATCACGCAGATGCGGCGGAAAAAATTGCTCAAGGTATATTGGGAATGATAAAAAATTAAAAATTTTCAAATGTTAGAATTAGATAAATTAAAAAAGGTGTATGTGATTGGTATAAAGGGCTCAGGCGTGATTGCGGTGGTGGAGATTTTGCAATCCATGGGCATTGAAATTACGGGTTCAGACACGCACGAAAAATTTTTCACTGATGAGGTTTTGCAAAGATTGGGTATAAAGTATATTGAAGGGTTTTCTGTTGGTAATATTCCAAATGATGCTGATTTGATTTTATATTCTTCCTCATATAATGAGGAGAATAATGTTGAAATGGCAGAAATTAAAAAAAGAAAGTTACCGACGATTAGTTATCCGGAAATGGTTAGCGAATTGTTTAATCAAAAATATGGCATTGCGGTTTGTGGAACGCATGGCAAAACCACAACTTCAGCTATGTTGGCTTTTGTCATGCAGCAGGTTGGTATTTCGCCAACAGCAATTATCGGCAGTCGTGTCAGGCAATGGGGTTCCAACGCACTTATTGGCAAAAATGAATTTTTTGTACTTGAGGCAGATGAGTTTCAAAATAAATTGAAATTTTATGAACCCAAAGCAGCTGTCCTAACTAGTCTTGATTGGGATCATCCAGATACTTATCCAACTTTTGCGGAATATAAAAAAGCCTTTTCTGATTTTGTGGCAAAGATTCCAAAAATTGGATTTTTGGCAGTGTGGGGAGATAGCATTGATACAAGCGAGGTTGCTAAATATTGTAATGCTGAGGTAATTAAATATGGATTTGGAGAGGATAATGATGTTGTAATTTCAAATAAAATCCAAATGACAAATGACCAAATTGATAAGCTGAAATATCAAAGCTTTGATGTTTCATATAAAAATGAAAATCTTGGTAATTTTCAAATTCAACTTATCGGAAAGCACAATGTTTTAAATGCTGTCTCGGTCATTATAGCTTGCTATAAGTTAAATCTAGATATGGAAAAAGTGCGTGAGGCTTTGCAAAATTTTGAAGGCACCTCGCGTAGATTTGAAGTTGTCGGACAAAGAAATGGTGCAATTTTGATTGATGACTATGGCCATCATCCGGAAGAAATTAAAGTGACGCTGAAAGGTGCGCGGGAAATTTATCCTGAAAAGAATATTATTGCCGTTTTTCATCCGCATTCCTATTCACGCACCGAAGCTCTTCTGCAAGATTTCGCGCAAAGTTTTGATTCAGTCGATCAAGTGCTAGTTTTGGATATCTATGGTAGTGCACGAGAAAATACTGGTGCGGTTTCATCAAAAGATTTGGTGAATTTGATTAATAAATATCAACACAATAAAGCAGAGCACATTCCAACCATCGACGACGCAGTTGAATTCTTGCGAGATAAAATTACTGACAATGATGTTGTCATCACCATTGGTGCCGGTAATGTTTTTGAAGTGGCAAATAAATTATGTGAAATATAAATTTGTTGTAGAGACGCGATTAATCGCGTCTCGAGGGATGTTTGATGCAATAAACGCAGTCATGATGATACACCTAGACGCAATAAATTGCGTCTCTACAATCGATACAAATAATAAATATGCCTGAAAAATACAAAAACCAATATAAAATTGAATCATCACGATTGGCTGGATATGATTACACGCAAAACGGAATGTATTTTGTGACCATTTGTACCAAGGAACGCGAAGAATTTTTTGGAACGATAAAAGATGGTAAAATAGAATTGTCGGAGATTGGAAAAATTGTTGAAAATTTCTGGCAAGAAATTCCAAAACATTTTACATCTGTTATCCTAGATGAATATGTGATAATGCCGAATCATTTGCATGGGATTGTGGAAATAAATAACGATAAATCTGTAGAGACGCAATTTATTGCGTGTGATGGGGTGCCTAATGCGAATAGTAATTGTAGAGACGCGATTAATCGCGTCTCTACGGGCGATACATTAAAAACAGGTGGAATTACAGGCGACCATAATCCAATGTTAAATCCAGGTTCATTATCAAAAATGATGCGATGGTATAAGGGTCGATGTGCATTTGAAATTAGAAAACAATTAAATCCAATCACCTTCGCCTGGCAACCGCGTTTCTATGACCATATAATACGCAACGAAATTTCTCTTAACAAAATTCGTGAATATATCCAAACAAACCCAGAAATGTGGGAACGTGATCGTAATAATGTTGAAAATTTGTGGATGTAATAATAATTTTTTAAGTATAAAAATATGGCAGAGGTAAAAATTTTAGTTGAGGGATTTGCTAGCGGAGATTTTAGTGATGAGGAAGAACGGACGCGTGCTACTATTACTTTGATAGAAGATGGTGATATCAAAATCGTTGTTGATCCAGGGGTTTTGAAAAGTCAGGATATCTTAATTTCTGCATTGGAACGAAATGGTTTGAGTGTGAATGACATAGATATCGTTTGCATTACGCATTCCCATATTAATCATTATCGTAATATTGGTATGTTTCCCGAGGCTAAAACTTTGGAATTTTATGGTCTTTGGGATAAAGAATCAGTTGAAGATTGGAATGAAAATTTTAGTGAAGACATAAAAATAATAAAAACTCCTGGCCATGATAAATCATCCATATCATTATTGGTGAAAACTAAAAATGGAAGCGTGGCTGTTGTAGGTGATTTATTTTGGAAAGAGAATTATCCTGAAAAAGATCCATATGCGGATAGTCCGGAAAAATTGGAGGAAAGTAGAAATAAAATTCTTGAAATTTCAGACTGGATAATTCCTGGGCATGGAAAGATTTTTAAAGTAAAAAAATGAAACAAATGAAAAACAAAAACATTTACAATCTCTCCATCCCAGAAATTTTGAAAAAGTTTTCAACGACGGAAAAAGGGCTTTCTGAGGAGGAGGCAAAAAATCGCCTCAAGGAATTTGGACGTAATATTTTGCAGAAGAAGGCTAATTGGAAATTGTTGAAGTTGATTTGGGGTCAATTCAATGATGCTTTGGTCTGGATTCTTTTGGTGGCAGCTGGGCTGGCTTCGTTTTTTCATGAGTGGAGGGACGTGACGATCATTCTCATCATCGTAGCAATCAATGCCATTATCGGATTTTTTCAAGAATGGAAAGCTGAGAGAATTATGGATCAAATCAAAAATCTAACTACGGAAAAAGCGATAGTTTTTCGTGACGGTGAGAAAAAACAAATTGACACCAAGTTTTTAGTGCCAGGGGATGCGGTTTTTGTGGTGAGTGGTGATAAGGTTCCAGCGGATGGATATCTAATCGAAAATTATGATTTCAAAGTTAATAGTTTCATTTTCACTGGCGAATCAAAAGCGGAAGTTAAATCTTCCAAGGTCATTTTGGAAGAGAGTGTAGTACTGGCTGATATTGATAATATGGTTTTTATGGGTGAAACAATTGCAGTGGGTGAGGCGGTGTTTGTGGTGACTGGCACGGGCATGAACACGGAATTGGGCAAGATTGCCAACCTGACGCAAGAGGTGCAAGAAGATTTGACACCGATGCAAAAACAAATGCGTTCTCTTGGACGTGATGTGACAATTTTGTCAGTTTTTATAGGTGTTTTAGTGATGATTGCAGGTCAATATTTCGAAATGTCACTCTATCAGAATTTTCTTTTCGCCTTGGCCTTGGCAGTTTCGGTGGTGCCAGAAGGTTTGCCAGCGGCGATTTCTGTGGCACTATCACTTGGAATGAAAAGATTATTGAAAGACAATGTCTTAGCAAAAAAATTAAATGCGGTGGAAACTTTGGGTTCAGTGGATATTATTTGTACTGACAAGACTGGCACCATTACTCGCAATGAATTGACGGTCACAAAAGTTGTGGTCAACAATCAAATTTTTGAAGTGAGTGGCAGTGGCTATGAACCAGTGGGAAATTTTTCTGTGGCTGGGAAAAATGTTGTGCCTAATGAAATTCCAAATCTGGAAATGTTGTTTCGAATTGGCTCACTTTGCAACGATGCTAGTCTAGTGAAAAAAGGTGAGAGTTATGAAATTTTGGGCGATCCAACGGAAGGAGCAATCGTAGTGGCAGGGAAAAAATTTAATGCCCAAAAAGATTTTTTTGCAATTGGTGAAAAGAAAATCAATGAGAATCCTTTTTCTTCTGACCGGATGCGGATGAGTGTGATTTTTAAAAATGCTAACACAAATTCTTTTGTGAAAGGTTCGCCGGATGTGTTATTGGAATTGTGTACACAAAAAATCGTGAATGACCAAATTAGTGAATTCACAAACGCAGAAAAAGAGGCAGTGAAAAAAATGTATAACACGATGTCAGCGGAAGCTTTGCGTGTCTTGGCTTTTGCCTATCGCAATCTGGACAATATTAGCGGTTCGACCGCTCTCGACCAAAACAACCAAAAGCGGTCAGACCGTTTAATGCAAGAAGCGGAAAAAGATTTGATTTGGGTGGGAATGATGGCAATGATTGATCCGCCAAGGAAAGACGTAGGTATGGCTATCAGGGAATGTAAGCGAATGGGCATCAAAGTTATTATGATTACGGGCGACTATGAAATCACTGCACGTGCCATTGCCAAAAATGTTAATTTGATTGATGAAGACGAGAATAGTTTTGAAATTATCAACGGCAAGACTTTGAACGAATTGAAAGACGCAGAGGTATATAAAAAAATAAAAGCTAAAGACATCGTGTTTGCCCGCATTGCGCCAGAACAAAAATTACGTATTGCAACTATTTTGAAAAATAATCGCCAAGTGATTGCGATGACTGGCGACGGTGTTAATGATGCACCCGCGCTAAAAAAAGCGGATATTGGCGTGGCAATGGGTGTAATTGGCACAGATGTTTCCAAGGAGGCGGGTGATATGATTCTATTGGATGACAATTTTGCTTCAATTGTAAAAGGCGTAAAAGAGGGACGAACTATTTTTGTAAACTTGAAAAAATTTGTGCATTATGTTTTCACTTCTAATGCCAGTGAACTCCTGACCGTAATTTTTGGAGTTATCTTGCAAATTCCTTCACCAATTTCCGCGGTGCAAATCCTAGCTGTTGATTTAGGTACAGATATTTTTCCATCTTTTGCCTTGGGCTTGGAACCACAAGAGCCAGGCACTGGTAATGAAAAATCAGTTAGTAAAGGCGGGGTGATGTCAGCTAAAGGTTTTCGCAGAATCCTATATCTTGGCGTGATTATGGCGACTGGTGCGGTCATTGCTTTCTTGTGGTCAATGCTTCGCGGTGGCTGGCATTTTGGAGAAAAAATCAATGTGGATACACTGCTATATATCAAATCAACTACAGCGGCCTATGCCGTGATTTCTATGACACAAATGGCTAATCTTTTGCAATCACGCAGTGAAAAGCTCTCGCCGTTTCAACTAGGTTTTTTCAAAAATAAGTATGTTATCGGCGCGATTTTCATTTCTTTCGGAATGTTGCTATTATTTATGTACTTGCCAATCCTGCAAAAATATCTGCATATGGCACCTATCGATTGGAAAGATTGGATTGTCGTCGCTGTTTCATTTGTTGTGGTGTTTATTTGGGAAGAGGCAAGGAAGAGTGAGAAATAATTAATTCAGTAATAAATTCAGTAATTTTTTAAAACAAAAAGATGCCAAGAAGAAAATCGGAGGATGCTAACATCCGCAAGCTAACCAAATCCGGCAACGGCTCTATTGGATTGACCCTGCCCATCGAACTCGTCCGTGAGCTTGGTTGGCGGGAAAAACAGAAGGTTGTGGTTAAGCGTGTTCGGGGTGGTGTGATGATTAGGGATTGGAAGAAATAGTCTTAAAAAAGCACTCTAATTATAGCTCTTTGGAAAGTGTTGAGTAATTGAGTGCTTAATGGTATCATAAAAATAGTAAAAACCCTTTATTTTCAATAAAAATATGGCATTATTTAAGATTCAAAATTCAAAAGTATCGAAATTAGTGACGAAAGATTTGGGTCTAGAAAAGGACTTGCAGAAATTATTTGAAAATAATCTGGAAGAAATTTTGAATATTGATTTTTTAGCTCATGAATACTCGACTAGTTTTGGGGGCAGGATGGACACTTTGGGCATAGATAAAAATGGCTCTCCTGTAATAATTGAATACAAGAAAAATCAGAATGATAATGTTATTAATCAAGGACTTTCATATTTGCGCTGGCTCTTAGATCACAAGGCGGATTTTGAAATTTTATGTAAAAACAAAAATATCAAAATTGAAATTGATTGGGATTCGCCACGAGTAATTTGTATCGCGGAAAGTTATAATAAATTTGATATAGATACGGCAGATATTCTACCAATTAATATTGAGCTTTTGAGATATCGGATTTATGAAAACGATATTCTTTATCTTGAACCAGAAAACTATCAGAAAATAAAAATTTCTACGTCTGGAATTATAAGGAAATCAAAAAATAATAATAAAGAAAAGGCGGAAATTTTACAAAAAAATTATTCCATAGATGATCACCTGAAAAAAGCTGATCAAAAAACAAAGGATCTTTTTTACAAATTGCGCGAAAAAATTATTTCCATCGACGAGGAGATAAAAGAGGAACCAAAGAAATTTTATATAGCTTACAAGACGGCAACTAACTTTGTCGATTTGATTATTTATAAAAATGAAATCAGAATTACGCTCAATGTAAAAAGCGGAAAATTGATTGATAAGTTTGGCATAGCGACAGACTTTACGAAACCCAAGAAGGGTCACTGGGGCAATGGAGATTATGAGGTGAAATTAAAAGATGGAAAAGACCTTGAATCAGTTTTTCTTTTAATCAAGCAAGGCTATGATTTGAATAAGTAATTTATTAACGCTTGAAATTTGCCAATAATTTTAATGCATGATATTATATCACTATAATAGTAGAAAATAAAAACAATGACACAAGCAACAATACAAAATTTAGCTATGCAACTTAATGTTCACTCGATTCACATTAGGCTTTTTATGTCCAGGACATGAATCTTGAGCTAATAAGGATTTAAATGTTATTAAAAATGATGCGTAACAATTTAACTAGAAAAAATGAATATTGTTTGTATATCGATGAATTGGGTACTGCCAATATAAGCGATAAAAATTCAAAATTATACATTCTTTCTGGGTGTTCTATTGATGAGAAAGAGCGTGAGAGTATGCGGATATGGGCAGATAAGATAAAATTCAAATACTGGGGACATAAAAACATTGTTTTTCATTCTCGAGAAATGTGGAGAAAGGAAAATGATTTTGAAATATTTAATGACATTAAAATATTTCGTGAATTTTTAAAAGACTTGGAGGAATTCTTAATGTTTTCTAGGTTTAAAATGTTTTTTGTAATTGTTGATAAAGAAAATGCAAAGAAGAAGGCGTGGAATCATATAAAAATTTATAAAGCAACAACTGATCAACTGGTAAGAAACTTCATTCTAATATTATTAACTGGAGATTCGCGAGGCAAGATAATTGTCGAATCAGCAACAGCGGAAAAAGACTTCTATTTTCACAGGGCTTTAGGATATTATTTAGCAGCTGGGATTAAAGAATTGAAGGTTGATTACAAAAAAATACAAGAAACAGTGACATCCATCTCTTTTGTCACTAAAAATAATTTTGATATTGAAGAGCAGATTGCGGACTTATTTGCCTATGCTGCAAAGTGTAAATATGTAGGAGGACTTGGTAAAAAAGTTAAAAATGGATTGTATGAGAAAATGATGCTTAAATTGCTCGAAAAAAAGATATTTAAAAACCCTAGTAATGCTAGGGATAAAAAAATGAAGTATTTTAAGGAAATGGATTCGTTTATGATTTTACCCCAATAAAGCAAAAAACCGGTTCGCGGCATCACGCTCGCTCCCCAGTTCCTTGCTTATAAGTTTATCAGAAAGGCAGTATCTGTCAAGTGGTGAATTTATACTAATTAATACTCAGGTAATGAAAAAATATTTCAAAGATATTTTGTCAAAAAATGAAATTTACTTTAGATAAAAATTTAGCCTTGAATTATACCAGTCAATCACAGGTTGCTAGGGTTTTAACCGAGTCTTGGGTGCAGAAAGAAATTTTTTGTCCAAATTGCGGAGATGAAATTAAAAGTTATACCAATAATAAACCAGTCGCTGATTTTTATTGTGAAAAATGCTTGGAAGATTTTGAATTAAAATCCAAGAAGGGAAAGATTGGGAAAAAGATAACCGCAGGAGCCTATTCGAAAATGATTGAACGACTGAATTCCGAGCAAAAGCCGCACTTCTTTTTTATGGGATATCTGACGACGCTTTTAGTAAATGATTTTTTTGTAGTTCCTAAATATTTTTTTGTCCCAGAAATTATTGAAAAAAGGAAAGCTTTGGCGGAAAGCGCGAGGAGGGCGGGTTGGATTGGATCAAGTATTTTATTTTCTAAAATTCCAACTTCTGGCAAAATTTTTTATGTCGAAAATGGCAAAGAAATTTCTAAAAAAGATGTTTTACAAAAATGGCAAAAGACTGCATTTCTGAAAAAAATAGATAAGCCAGAGCTCAAGGGTTGGATTTTAGATACTATGAATTGCATTGAAGCTTTAGGCAAGAATGAATTCTTACTCGCAGAAGTGTATCAATTTGAGAAAGATTTAGAAAAAATTCATCCGGAAAACAAGAATATAAAAGCTAAGATTCGTCAGCAGTTGCAATTTTTACGAGACAAGGGATATCTGGAATTTATTGAGCCTGGTAAATATAAATTAACCTAATTTGACAATAATCATAGAACGATCAAGAATGGATCATAATTAATTAAAATTGGTATTATTTTTATGAAAATGAAATTAAGAGAATTTATACAAAAATTAAAAAAGATTGAATCAGAACAAGGAGAAGATATTGAAGTTGTCATGGCTGATAATATTCCTATTGTATCGCCAGTTTTTCTTGATAATTTTTTCGGTAAAAAAGTTATTATAACCGACCAGGAATAAATTTTTTTAAAAATCGGCTCAATTAACGAACAAAAAAAATCTTTGAAATTTGAAATGGAAAGATTTTTGAAACAGGGTTTTGTTTTGAAGGAAGATATAATTAAAAGACAGTATAATTGCAAGGCGACTGGCTTCTGGGTTAATCGCTCAAAAGAAAGTAATTTTCTGCTGATTATGCACGAGCATTTATTTATTTTTCAGAAAATTTAATTTATTGATTAAAATTCACTAGTAACAAAGAAAATGAAAAATCTAACACAAAGATACAAAAAAATAACGGGAGTGATTTTTATAGTCTTGGGAATTTTGGCATTAATTACGCCACTGACGCCAGGATCTTGGTTGATTTTTGTGGGATTGGAATTGATTGGAATTCGTTTAGTTTTTTATAAAAATCTGCAAAAGACTATAATGAAGTTAGTAACTAAATTAAATATTCAAAAGAAAACAATGATTAATATCCAAAAAAATATAATCTTAGCACCGTACACAACTTTTAGAATTGGCGGACCAGCCAAAGAATTTGTGGAGGTGACTTCAGAGCGGGAGTTGATTGAGGCAGTTGATTATGCGGAAAAAAATAATCTTAAGATTTTTATATTGGGTGGCGGTAGCAATCTTTTGATTAGTGATAACGGATTTGATGGGTTGGTTATAAAAATCAAATTAAATAATCTTGAAATTGATAATGAAAAAAACACCATTATTGCTGGTGCGGGAGTTTCAATTGCAAAATTGATTAAGTATGCGACAGAACATAGTCTGACCGGCTTGGAATGGTCAGCTGGATTGCCTGGAGGCTTAGGCGGGGCTATTCGCGGAAATGCTGGAACTTTTGGACTATCAATGTATGATGTGGTTGTGAGTGTTAGAATATATAATCTAGAGAATAAAAAAATAGAAGAATTTGAAAAAAACAAATGCGAACTTGTGTATAGAAATAGTATTTTTAAGAAAAACGAGAACTTGATAATACTTTCAGCAATTTTAAAATTAGAAAAAGGCGAGAAGGATGCAATACAGCAAAAAGTTTTGGAAAATATAAATTGGAGAAAAAATACTTTTCCTGAGAATTCTTCACCGGGAAGTTTTTTTAGGCATACAGAGCCGACAGAACATAATTTGAAAAAATTACAAGAACTCCCAAGATTCTATGAATTAAAAATGCATGAAAAGAATACAATTCCAACGGGTTTTGTTATTGAAGAAGCTGGTCTGAAGGGCAAGAAGATTGGTGGGGCGATGGTTTCGCAAAAGCATGCTAATTTTATTCTAAATACGGGTGATGCCACGGCAGAGGATGTGGTTATGCTGGCCAGTTTCATCAAACAACAGGTGCGAGATCAATTTGGCGTTGAATTGCAAGAGGAAATTCGGTATGTTGGATTTTAGGCTAAAAAAATGTATAATAGGGATAGGGCAATATACAAAATGATTTGTTAATTATTAAAACACCACTGTTAAATATTCAGCAAAACTGAATTTAACCCAGTTGAATAGGTTCCACAGTTGTGGAAATTCAACGGGGTAAACGGGGTAAAAATATATGACAATAGAAAGCAAGGACAATGTGCGATTTTTGTACAAAGGTGTCAAAATTGATGATAGGACAAAAGAATATATTTTAAAGAGATTATCACAGCTGGATAAAGTAACAGAGAAAGTTCTTCTTCAAGAAGTTGAGATTGATATGGACAAGAAGGGAAAATTTCGTGTTGAAGTGATGATCAAAACTGCGTATGAGTTGTTCCGAGCTGAAGAAACAACGGAAAGCGTTGAAGGCTCAATCGACCTAGTAGTAGATGAATTAAAGGTTCAAGTCACTAAAGATAAGGAAAAAAGAATGACCCTGATGAAGCGTGGTGCTAGATCAATCAAGAAAAAAATTGTTGTCGACAAAAGTGCAAGATTCTAGTTATTAAAGACTGCTTATGTAAAAAAGCCTCTTGCTTTGACTTGAGAGGCTTTTTTTGATAGAATTATCAGGTTAAGTAGTATATCTAAATAAGAATTAAAAACTAATAAATATGGAACTTTTTAATAAACTTTTTGGCTCAAACCAGCGTGAGATTGCAAAGTTGCAACCAATTGTCGAAAAAATAAATTCCTATGACGCGACAATGCGTCGTTTGTCTGACAGTGAATTGCAAGCAAAAACACCAGAATTTCGGGAAAGAATTGCCAAAGGCGAAACTCTAGATGAGATTTTGCCAGAGGCATACGCGGTAGTGCGAGAGGCGGCTGATCGAGTCAACGGGACTCGGCCTTTCGATGTGCAGTTGATTGGTGGCATTGTTTTGCATCAAGGTAAAATTGCGGAAATGAAAACAGGTGAAGGAAAAACTTTGACTTCAACTTTGCCAATTTATTTGAATGCACTAACTGGCAAAGGTGTGCATGTTATTACAGTTAATGATTATTTGGCCAAACGTGATTGCAACTGGATGGGATCAATTTTCTATTTTCTAGGAGTTTCAGCCGCTTGCATTATTCATGATGCGTCGTATATGTATAAAGCGAAAGTTGTTGATACTAATGAAGTGAATGTTGGAAACCTGCCTGCTGGCAGGCAGGTGGAAAATTTGCAAGAAGTGATGCGTCGTGATGCCTACAATGCTGACATTGCTTATGGAACTAATAATGAATTTGGTTTTGATTATCTGCGGGATAATATGGTGCAAGCAAGTTCTCAGATGGTGCAACGAAAACTCAATTTTGCCATTGTTGATGAAGTCGATTCAATTTTGATTGATGAGGCGCGAACTCCACTCATTATTTCGGCACCCGATACTGAATCAACTAAATTGTATCAGCAGTTTGCACAAATTGTGCCAAAACTAAAAAAAAAGGAGGATTATGAAGTCGATGAAAAAGCAAAGGCCGTGGTCATCACTGATTCTGGAATTTCTAAAGTGGAACAAATGTTGGGTGTTAGTAATCTATATGAAACGGGCAAGATAAATTTTGTGCATCATCTAGAGCAAGCTTTGAAAGCACAGGTTATTTTTCAACGAGACAGCGATTATGTGGTAAAGGACGGTGAAGTTATTATCGTAGATGATTTTACTGGTCGTATGATGCAAGGTCGCAGATATAGTGACGGTTTGCATCAGGCTATTGAAGCCAAAGAAAATGTCAAAGTGCAAAAGGAATCACGCACATTAGCAACGATCACTTTTCAAAATTATTTTCGAGTTTATAAAAAACTAGCTGGGATGACTGGAACAGCTTTAACGAGTGCAGAGGAATTTTTTAAGGTGTATAATGTTGATGTTCTAGAAATTCCGACTAATCGCATTATGCAAAGAAAAGATTTGCCGGATGTAATTTATAAAACAGAAAAAGGCAAATTTAATGCTATCGCAGAAGAAATAAAAAGAGTTTATGAAATTGGACAACCAATTCTTGTGGGAACTATTGCAATTGAAAAATCAGAATATTTAAGCGCACTTTTGCAGAGGACTGGCGTGCCACACGCAGTTTTGAATGCTAAAAATCATGAAAGTGAAGCTTCTATCATTGCGGGGGCTGGGAAAAAAGGCGCCGTGACAATCGCAACTAATATGGCAGGTCGTGGAACGGATATAAAACTTGGAGAAGGTGTGAAAGAACTGGGCGGTCTTTTGATTATCGGAACGGAACGGCATGAAGCACGTCGCATTGATAATCAGTTGCGAGGGCGAGCCGGACGTCAGGGCGATCCTGGTGCTTCACAATTCTATGTCTCATTGGAAGATGAATTGATGCGTCGCTTTGGTGGTGATAAATTGAAAGATATGATGGATCGTTTTGGCTTGCCAGAAGATCAGCCGATTCAAAATGGCATAATTTCCAAATCAATCGAAAGTGCACAATCAAAAATCGAAGGTTTCAACTTTGATATTCGAAAACACGTGCTGGATTATGATGATGTTATGAATAAGCAGCGTGAAGTTGTGTATAAAAAACGACGAGAAATTTTGGAGATGAAAGATGCCAAAAGTGAACTCTTGAATTATATTAACGAGGAAATTGAAAAAGTAGTTTCCTTCAATTGTGCTGGTGATGAGTATGCTTGGGATATGAAAGAGTTGAACACTAATTTTAATGCAATTGTTTTTGCCCAAGGAGATTTGACTGGCAAATTGGAAGAAATTAAACAAGATGGTCGTCATAGCGCGGCGGAAAAAATTAGCCAACTAGTGGAATTTTTGATGGGCATTGCCAAAGAAGTTTATAATAAAAAAGAGCAAAATGCAGGCACAGAGCAAATGAGATCCATAGAAAAAGCAGTTATTTTGCAAACGATGGATATGTCTTGGATGAATCATCTGGATGAAATTGATTATTTACGCGAGGGGATTGGTCTGCGTGGCTATGGTCAGCGTGATCCACTGATCGAATATAAGCGGGAAGCTTTTGGAATGTTTGCACAATTGATGGATAGTATTCGAGCTAATATTGTTAGTACAATTTTCAGAGTTAATGCAGTTTCGTCGCAGAAGGAAACTCCGCAAGAGAATTTGAATTTTAGCGGAGCGAATGATGAGGTGGAACAATTTGGAACTACTAAAGCAGTTGAATCTGGCAACGATAAGGTGTCTGTTAAAAAATCACCAATTATCAATGAAGACAAGGTCGGTCGCAATGATCCTTGTCCGTGTGGATCAGGTAAAAAATATAAGAAGTGTTGTGGTAAATAATGTAAGTTAGTGAGAAATTTAGAATGAAAATATTTAATTTATCTTTTGAAAAATCAGTCGGTGCAGTTATCTTTCGTAGAAATGAAAGTGACGAAAAAGAATTCTTGCTTTTGCATTATCCTTCTGGTCACTGGGATTTTCCAAAAGGGCATATAGAAAAAGATGAAACTGAGAAAGAAACTTTGCGACGGGAAATTATAGAGGAAACTGGAATAATTGAACTAAATATTATTGCTGGATTTAAAGATTACATCAGATATTTCTATCAAGCCAATGGTGATGAGCGAGAAGAAAGAATTAAAAATGGAAATGGCCTGAATGTTTTTAAAAAAGTTGTGTATTATATCGCTGAAACAAAGGAAATATCTATCATAATTTCAGATGAACATATTAATTTTGAATGGTTAAATTATGAAAAGGCGGTTGCTAGAATAACTTTTGAAAATGGCAGAAATGTTCTTAGAAAAGCCGATGTCTTTTTAGAAAAGAATTTGCATAACTAGCCCTGAACATGTTTCATTTGCACAGTTTCTTAAGATATTGTAAAATAAATTTACTATGACATTAAAACGAAAACTCTCAATACAATTTATAGCAGTCATTATCTTGGCAATAATGGTTGGATTAATTTCCTATCCGAAAGTGGTTTCAAAAATACCGCCTGTTTATAATGCATTAAATAAACTGAAAATAAATCTTGGTCTTGATTTGCAAGGAGGAATTCATCTTGAATATGCGCCTGACTTGAGTAAAATCGAAGATGCTAAAATTGATGAGTCAATGCAAGCCGTGCAAGATGTCATCGAGCGACGCGTGAATGCCTTTGGTGTAGCTGAACCGGTTATTTATACTACGAAATCAGGCACTGACCGTAGATTGATTGTTGAGCTGGCGGGCGTGAAAGATATTAATGAAGCTAAGAGTCTAATTAAAGAAACTCCATTTTTGGAATTTAAGGAAGAAGCCGAATCCGACACATCTAATGATATTCCACAGTCTGTGCTGGATGAATTAAATGTGCAGGTCAAACAAAAAGCTGAAGAAGTTCTAAAAAAAGCTCTAGCTGGCGAAGACTTTGCGCAACTAGCGAAAGATAATAGTGAGGATCCTGGTAGTAAAGAAAATGGCGGGGATTTGGATTTTGTTAAGAAAGGAACTTTTGTACCAGAATTTGATAAAATATTATTTGAAGGAAATTTAGCTGATGGCGAAATAAATAAAGAATTGGTTGAAACTCAATTCGGGTGGCACATTATTAAGAAAATTGAAAAACGACCTGCCTCGACTGGCGGAGAATTATTGTCGACGCAAGGCGGGGGCGAAGGCGATAGTTTAGAAATTCATAGTGCGCATATTCTGTTTGCTAAAAAAGTTAATCCAGCACCAGCACGAAACTTTGTCGAAACAGGACTAACGGGTAAAAATTTAAAGAATGCCTCAGTTGATTTTAGCAATCAAGGTATGTCCGAGACGCAAGTCGCATTAAAGTTTGATGATGAGGGAACAAAATTATTTGCTGAATTGACTAAAAAAAATATTGGGAAAAGTTTAGCAATCTATCTTGACGGACAAATTATCAGTGCACCAACTGTGCAAGCTGAAATTACGAATGGCGAAGCTGTAATCACTGGAAATTTTTCAAATGATGAAGCTAGTAATTTAGTAAAGAAACTTAATGAAGGCGCACTACCGGTGCCAATTAATTTAGTTAGTCAAGATAGTGTTGATGCCTCACTTGGCACAGCTTCACTAACCACAAGTTTGAAAGCTGGCTATATCGGACTGGGTGTAGTGATGATTTTTATGTTATTCTATTATCGTTTTCTAGGACTGATTGCTTCGGTGGCTTTGTTTATTTATACTGGCATGATGATCGCCCTATTTAAAATATCGGGTTTGACACCTTGGCAAATAACATTGACTCTACCGGGAATTGCTGGCTTTATTTTGTCGATTGGTATGGCGGTGGATGCGAATATTCTGATTTTTGAACGAACTAAAGAAGAAATTAAAAAAGGTCGCAATATTTTAGGGGCACTTGATGAAGGTTTCAAACGAGCTTGGACCTCTATCCGTGATGGAAATGTATCTTCAATTATAACCGCATTAATTTTAATTGAACTTGGTACCGGATTTGTAAAAGGTTTTGCCGTAACTTTGATTATTGGAGTTTTACTTTCTATGTTTACAGCCGTTACAATTTCCAGAACGATGTTGCGATTTCTGCTAGGTGAATGGATTAACGACAAATTGTGGCTAGTAGGTGTGAAAAAGAAAGATATTGCCGAAATTAAAAAATAAAATGACAAAAAATGTTTAATATTATTTCTAAAACTAAATATGCCTACATCTTTTCAATAACTTTGACAGTTTTGAGTGTGATTAGTTTGTCTTTGTGGGGATTAAAAACCGGCATTGATTTTTCCGGTGGAACTGAAATGGAGATTGGATTTGTTGATAGTGTTCCAGCTAATCAAGAAATTGTTGCAGTACTTGAACCATTGAATTTAAGCAGTTTGACGGTGCAAAGAAAAGGAACAACTTCTTTATTGATGAGCTATGCTTCAGTAGAAGATAGCGTTAATCAAAATGTTTGGAAAAGTATTACGGAAAAATATCCCGAAGCAACACAACTTAAGGCTGATTATCGCGATTCATCCGTTTCTTCAGAGCTAAAAAATAAATCTTTGTGGGCACTTTTTTGGGCAGCAATTGGAATTATGTCCTTTATTGCTTGGGCTTTTCGTAAGGTTTCCCGACCGATTGAATCTTGGAAATATGGAGTTGGAGCCGTTATAGCACTCATTCATGATGTGTTAGTCACTGTTGGTGTGTTTTCAATTCTAGGGCATTTTCAAGGAGTTGAAGTTGGTGTTCCATTTATCGCCGCGCTTCTGACAATTCTCGGATTTTCAGTGCATGATACAATTGTTGTTTATGACCGAACTCGTGAAAATCTTTTAAAAGGTTCGTCTAAAGAACCTTTTCCAGAGGTTGTTAATCGCAGTTTAAATGAAACTCTTGTGCGTTCAATCAACACATCCCTCACAGTTATTATAACCCTGTTATCATTGTATATTTTTGGAGGGGAATCAATTAAAAACTTTGCATTAGCACTTTTGATCGGTGTAGGTTTTGGGACATATTCTTCTATTTTCATTGCCTCAGCGCTGCTTGTGACGAGTTATGAAATGCAACTAAAAAAGAAATAAATAATTCTACCAACTACTAACTATAAACTAAAATTATGTGGAATCCATTTGCAAAAAATTCAACAACTAATGATGACGTAAAAGTTCCAAAGATGGGGATGATGCAAGCGATGGCAATGAAAAGAATTGCCAAAATGAGTCCTAAAGAAAGAAACAAAATTATGCAGGACGCAATGAAACCGGAAAATCGTAATAAAATTATAGGGGCTATGGATGCTATGAAAGCTTCTGGTCAAGTATCTGAAGAACAAATTGCTAAAGCGAAAAAAATGTTGGGGATGTAGCGCCTCAACTTTTTTATAAAACTAACAATAATCGTATGTTTAAAGAATTTAAAAAATTTGCTGTCAAAGGAAATGCAGTTGATATGGCAGTTGGTATTATTATCGGTGCGGCTTTCGGTAAGATTGTAACGTCATTGGTAACTGACGTTATTATGCCACCAATCGGAGTTCTGCTAGGTGGGATTGATTTTTCTAACTTAGTTATAACATTGAAAAAAGCCACAGACACTACGGCGGCCGTAACACTAAATTATGGAATTTTCATAAATACAATTCTTGATTTTGTTTTAATCTCCTTCGCCATATTTATCATTATTAAACAAATCAATCGCTTGAAGAAAAAGGAAGAAAATAAGCCGGTAACTAAACCCACTGAAGATATTCTGCTACTGCGAGAAATCAGAGATGCACTCAAAAGTGGCACAAAAAAATAATTCATACTGTGAAAAAAGATATAAAACCCAATCTTATTACAATTGGGTTTTGCTATTTAACGATATTTTTATTTTGTGGTATACTATAATTATGAAATATCATAAAGACATATTTGAAATAATTTTCCATGCGCGGGGTGGACAGGGGGCTAAGACAGCCGCTGAAATCATTGCGCAGGCAGCGGTGAATGAGGGCAAATTTGTGCAGGCTTTTCCGCAATTCGGACCTGAACGCAGTGGGGCGCCAACCAAGACGTTTGTGCGTATTTCTGATCATGAGATTAGAACTCATGAGCCGATTACTGACCCGGATGTCGTGGTTGTTTTGGACGAGACTATTCTTGATTCTGAGATTGTCACCACTAACCTCGACAAAAATGAAGCTTTGGTTGTGGCTACTAAAAAAACAGCATTGGAAATTAGTCAAAAGCTTTCTGTGCGTGCTAGATTTGAAGGCAAGATCTATCCGATTGATGCCAACGGAATCTCGATGGAAATCGTGGGACAGCCGAGACCAAACACGGTGATTCTGGGAAAATTTGTGCAAGTAACGGAAATTGTCAGTTTGGAAAGTGTAATTTCCGAATTTAAAAAAATATTTGGAACAAAAATTGGCAAAGAAGCCACAGATAAAAATATTTTAGCGATTGAAAAAGCATATGACACAATATAATAAATCGGAAATTGAGAATAAAAAGTCTAAAATTGGCAGTGAAGAAGGTGCCGTTATTAAACACGATTTGAAAAATGCAGCTGCGACTGGTGATTGGCGATATATGACACCAATTGTAGATAAAGAAAAATGCACTGGTTGCACAACTTGCATGCCATTTTGCCCGGAAGCGTCAATCATAATGAAGGCATATAAAAGTGAGTCAACGGCCTGCCTGCCGGCAGGCAGGGACAAGTGTGATATTGACTATGATTTTTGCAAAGGTTGCGGAGTATGTGCAGCTGTTTGCCCAGCCAAAGCGATTACAATGAAGAAAAATTAATAATCCGATTCGAAACTACCCGCCTCGACTCGCGGAGACCTCTTGTCGAAGCGAGGCAGGCGAATGTAATTCGAATCTACGAAAATATTTTGAATAATTCAAACAAAAAAAGAATAGCACTAAGTGGCGGCGCAGCGGCAGCGGAAGCTTTGAAACAGCTGGAACCGGATGTAATGGCGGTCTATCCGATTACCCCGCAAACCACGATTATCGAAACTTTTGCCAAATTCAAAGCAGACGGCGAGGTTGCGACTGAGGTAATCGAGGTTGAGTCAGAACATTCAGCTATCTCAGCTTGCGTGGGGTCAAGTGCCGCTGGAGCACGCACAGTGACTGCTACGAGTTCACAAGGTTTGGCGTTGATGAATGAGATTTTATATATTGCTAGTGGAATGCGTCTGCCAATTTTGATGATTGTTTCTTCGCGTGCTTTGAGCGCACCACTGAACATTCACGGTGATCATTCTGATGTAATGGGCGCACGCGACACTGGTTGGATTCAAATTTTTTCTGAGAATGCGCAAGAGATTTATGATAATACAATTATTGGTATGAAATTAGCGGAAAAAGTTAGATTTCCGGTGATGGCAATTATGGATGGTTTCAACACTTCGCATTGTGTTGAAAATCTGGAGATTTTGCCGATTGAAAAAGTGCGAGAATTTGTCGGTGAATTTGTGCCAGAGCAATCATTATTGGATATTGAAAATCCTGTAACTTTTGGACCCGTAGCATTGCAAAATTCATATTTTGAATTTAAGGTCAATCAGGAAGAGGCGATGGATGATGTTGCGAATGAATATTTAAAAATCGCGAAAGAATTTGAGAAGTTGACTGGGCGAAAAAAGGATATTTTTGAAGCCTATCAAATTGAAGATGCCGAGCAAGTAATCATTTTGGCTGGTTCCACTGCGGGGACTGCTAAAGACGTAGTGGATAATATGCGCGGTCAGGGCAAGAAGGTTGGACTGATTAAAATAAATCTATTCCGACCATTTCCGAGAAAAGAAATTATTGAAGCACTAAAAAATGTCCAAAGCATTGCAGTGATGGAGCGAGCAATTTCTTCAGGAACATATCCACCATTTTATCAAGATATTATGACAGGGTTGTTTCAATTTGGTGAGAAGAAAAATATGCAATCAATCATATACAGTTTGGGTGGGTGCGATATTTTTGCGAAAGATATTGAACAAATTTTTAATGATTTGATTGCTAATAAAATTTCTAATGAAATTAAATATATTGGAATATGAACAAAGAATTGACGAAAAATTTTGCATCTGGTCATAGTGCGTGTGCGGGCTGTGCTTTTCCGACAATTGTTCGGACGATTTTGGGTGAGTCGCCAGATCCAGTGGTCATTTCCAATGCCACAGGGTGCCTTGAAGTGACTTCGACGCTCTATCCATATTCGGCGTGGAAAACACCCTATATTCACAGTGCCTTTGAAAATGCTTCCGCTACAATTTCGGGTGTGGAACGGGCGCATAAAATCTTGAGCAAAAAAGGCAAGGCGGCAAAGAAAATAAAATTTGTAGTCTTTGGTGGTGACGGCAGCACATACGACATCGGTCTGCAAAGCCTCTCGGGAGCATTGGAACGCGGACATGATTTTCTATATGTAGTCTATGATAATGGCGGATATATGAACACTGGCAACCAGCGGTCCAGCGCGACGCCCTATGGTGCTGCCACAGAAACCACACCCACGGGCAAAGAATCTTTCGGCAAGGTGGAAATGCGAAAAAATATGATGGAGATTGTAAATGCGCATCACATCAAATATGCAGCGCAAGCTAATGTGGCATATTTGTCTGATTTGAAAAAGAAAGCTAAAAAAGCTTTTGAAACTGACGGACCAGTTTTTCTGAGTGTTTTTTCACCGTGCACGAACAATTGGAAGTTTCCAACATCGCAATATGTAAACATCGCTAAACTCGCCACTGAAACAAATTTTTGGCCACTCTATGAAATCGAGGATGGTAAATATAAAATTAATTGGGCGACAGAAAAACCGAAAGAATTGGAAGAATTTTTGAAAACTCAAGGGCGTTTCAAACATCTTTTTTCCGAGAAAAACGCGCCAGTTTTGGCAGAAATGAAAAAAATAGTCAAAGATGAATGGCAGTCATTGGTTAATAAAACGGAAGAATAGAATTTGGGGAAGTGATATATATGGGCGCCGATGTGGCTCAGTTGGTAGAGCAGCGCACTCGTAACGCGCAGGTCGTCGGTTCGATTCCGACCATCGGCTCATAATTTTTTTAAGAAATGGTAATTATGTTGGGTTTATTTCAAGATTTATTTTTCAATACGGAAACTCTGATTGCCACGCTAATCGGCTTTGTTGGAATTGCTGGAATGATATTATTTGTATCGTTGTATAAAATAAAAAATCCAATAACAAATCCTGTTGAGCTAAGTCAAAAAGATGCAACTGAATTGGAATGGAATTTGAATGCTGGTGAAAGGAAGATTATTAATAAAAAGATTATAATAAAATTATTTATTATAATAGTTCCAATTTTGTTTTTGTATCTTTTTTCTAAACGTTTAGAATTAGGAATTGACTCTAACAATCTTGCCATAGGATATCTGTTGTTTATTGCTGTGGTATTTGGACTAAGTTATTTATTTATGGTTATCATTGCACCCAAAAATTTGCATTATAAATTGACAAATCAAGGGATAGTAGTGAATAGGGGCAATTCCGAAGGTTTTTTTACTTGGGATAATTTTATTTATTTTTCTGGTAAATTTCAGGGCATATCACTGGATAATATAGATAGCGAGATACAAGATAGAAGCGTCATGAAACAGTTGAGGGATATTCGCGGGGAAATTTTTTATTTAAAATTTAACTCAAGAGGATTTTTTTCTAAGATAAATTTTATAGAGCGTATTTTAGTTATTTATACAAGGCCGGATAATTATCAGAAGGTACATGCATTTTTAACGGATAAATTACCTCAAGAGCCAATTAAAAATTTAGGTTTTCAGAGTTATTATTTTAAATAAAAAAACATGAAAACGCGCATATGTATTTAATTTACATAATTTTTATAAAAAATAATATTTTTTATATCTAAAAAAAGAGTGCAGAGGAGAAGAAAAAAGATCTGGAGCATCTAAAAATGGACGATTTGTTCTAATTTTTGGGAATAAGAATTTATTTTTAATGATTACAAAAGTAAGGTATAATAAAAAATAACATAACAAAACTATGAAAACATACATTTGTGAAATCTGCGGGGATGCTTACATTGGAGATGGCACACTTCCGCCAGTGGGCGGATAAACTCCATGCGTAGGTCGTCCCTGCCTGCCGGCAGGCAGGGGTTCGTTTCCGACAGGTGGCTCAGCATAAATCATAAAATAAGCAAGATTAAATTAAAAAAATGAAAATTATTAAAGATGAAATTTCAATTGATGAGTTGCGAGAAATGTCAGGCAAGATGTTTGGTAATTTAGTCAAGGCAGTTGTTGATGTTGAGAAAAAGATTATGGCAGTAGATGCCGATTTGCATGCTGATGAAGAAGCTTTGCTTTTGGAAAATGGATCAGTACAAAAAAATTTGTGGGGTATTAATATGTACCCAGAACTAACAGGTGAGGATTTCGTAGAATTTGATTCTATGATAAACTTGCGTCCATCACAGGGCAATCGCAGTCGAGGAGTGGAGGATATTGAAATTCAAAAAGAAATTATAGTCATAGTTAACAAATTAGTGAAAAAATAGATGGAAATACAACATAAAAATCTAGCCTCTGGTGGATGGCAAAAACTTTCTTTCTTTGAGCAAATGGCTAATATTGGGAGTGAGGTTGAGCGCACAATTAAGTGGAAAAATAAAGGTAATGCTGAATATAGTCAAATGGCCTTTGATCGTGCATTAGAACTTTTGGATTTGACTGTCAGTATGGAAAAAAATAAAAGCCATCTCAAAGAATTGTTGCGCGCAAGAGAAGCACTGGCTGATTATTTTGTATTTGATAATGATTATCAATCAACGGATAAAAGCTGGCAAAATTATTTTTATGCCTTTAACTTCGCGGCGAGAATAAATTTATAAAAAATAATTTTTACAAAATGAATGATGATAAAAAAATAATCGCTGAAATAGAAAAAATCTCCAAAGAATATTGGGAAAAGCTTGGTGAATTGAAAATGGAGCAAAATGAGGTAGTTCGTGAATATATTCTGAAATTGGAGGAAAAAAAGAAAGAGGAGTTAATGAAAAAATTTGTTTAATTATAGGAAATATTATGTTTGAAGCAAAATCTGAAAATTCAAAAACAGAATCAGAAAAACCAAGGATTGAAAATGCAACTAAGGAAATTATCAGTCCAGAGTCTTTGGTAAAGCAAAAAATTTCTGAGATGCAGAATGGCACATTTGAACTGGAAAGAAATGGGCCGGAACGCATAGAAGGAGCTAAAAAATCGATTGGATTAAATGCTGAGGATGTAAAAAAGATACAGGATGAATTGCAAATAAATGAAAGGGTGTCTGGAATATCGGATAGAGCAAAAAAACTTTTTGAATTAGCACAATCGGCCATAAAAAAAGTTGTAGTGATTGGAATGGCGACGATGGCTTTTTCAGGCACAGCAGGAGGACATAATGAATTTAATGATGAATTTACTATCAACTCTAATGCACTGGAAAGCATAAAAAATGATGCAGATAGAATAAAAAATGAAATTAAATCACATATAGGTAGCCAGGAATACTTAGAGAAGTTGACAAAGGAAATGAATGGAGACAGGCAGGGGGCGGAAAATATACAAAAAGATCGCTTGAGCTATTTAGATAGTGTTGCGTCTTTTTTTGTAAATGATGTTAATCGTAGCTATGCGGCTGAAGTCTTAAGAATATCAGATAATCTTAATCCATCTATTCCTCAATGGCTGATTAAAATGATTGGCAATGAAGGTATGAAAGGTTTCTATAACTCCCTAGACCACAAAATTTTTTTAACTGATGGGAGTAATAATGAAACGGCTAGACATGAGTTTTTGCATGCTAGCACTAAAAGTAATTTTAGTATAACAAAAGAAGCAGGGAAAATTTTATCTGACTCATATAAGCCTCTTAAAAATGAAAATGATGAGTATTTTAGTAAATCTACAGAAAGATTAGTGCGCAAACAACAATTGGACCATGAAATGGAAGTGTTAGGAATTAAAAAATATGGTGAAAAATTTACACCAGAACATTATAGTAAGCTGATGAAATTTTATAATGAGAAAAAGTTATCATCTGGTTCAAAGCAATTTATAAAGACTACAAAACCAGAATATTTTGAGAAGATTTTTAATGAAATAGCTGATAATGAAGATAAAAGAGATGCAAGTAGCCACAATGTGGTATAATAAAAAATAACATAACAAAACTATGAAAACATACATTTGTGAAATCTGCGGGGATGCTTACATTGGCGAAGAACGGCCAAGTGACTGTCCGTTTTGCGGGGCGGCGAAAAATTTTATTAAAGATGGTGTGGAAGCGCGACCATTTGTAAATCAGGTAATTGAACTGTCAGAACTTTCCAGAAAAAATCTAGAAGAAACAGTGCAATTAGAATTGCACGCCAATGCCGTTTATCTGTGTATGGCGGGCAAAGCCAAGACCTATGAAATCAAGGCAATGTATAAACGCATTGCTAAAGTTGAATTGGAGCACGCTAACATTGCTTGCAAGCTAATGAAGATTGCACTGCCGGCAGTTAACCCAGAATTGTGTAGTGATGAGGACGCGGAAAATTTTGCAGAAACTATTAAGTTGGAAGAAAATGCCACAGCATTATATGCGAAATTTGCCAAAGAGGCGACTGAGCAGGAAATTAAAATTATCTTCACCGCCCTGATGCAAATTGAAGCCAGTCACATAACGCTTATAAAAAATTATCTTTAAGTCCATAAAAAAATGTTAATAATCTGGAGTTATACCCTAATATCTGTAATTATCGTCAGTCTCATTTCCCTCGTGGGTGTTTTCACCTTTTCTATTAATCAAAAAAAATTAGAGCAGGCTCTGATTTATTTAGTCAGTTTGTCGGCTGGAACTCTCTTAGGTGATGCTTTTATTCATTTAATCCCAGAGGCGTATGAAAATGGAAATGATGGCTTATTAATTGGGCTATATATTTTAGCTGGTATTATGTTTTTCTTTATCGTAGAAAAGTTTTTTCATTGGCGTCATTGCCATCAAGTTCCGTCGGCTCATCATCCGCATCCATTCTCCTATATTGTTCTGGCCGGAGACACGGTACATAATTTCATTGATGGGTTGATCATTGCATCTAGTTACTTAGTTAGCATCCCAGTGGGAATTGCTACGACAATTGCAGTAATATTGCATGAAATACCGCAGGAAATTGGTGATTTTGGATCGCTAATCTATGGCGGGTTTTCTCGAGCAAAAGCCTTACTTTTTAATTTTATAACTGGTCTGACTGCTGTTGCAGGTGCAATTGTTGTTCTGTCTATTAGCAATCTAAATATTACGGATATAAATAATTTCCTGATTCCATTCGCCGCCGGAGGATTTATCTATATTGCTAGCTCTGATCTTATTCCGGAACTGCATAAAAATACTGAGCCAAAGAAATCACTTGGGCAGATAATTCTATTTATGGTTGGAATTGGACTAATGATGTCATTGTTACTATTGGAATAAATTATGCTTAAAGATATACAAGAAAAACTAAAAAACTTACAAGCTAAAATCGCTCTTCTGAGCGACTATCTTTGACTTGCCGACAAAAGTACAGACTATTACAGACTTAGAGCGGACTAGCGCAGAACCTGGATTTTGGGATGATAGTCAAAAGGCAGCTAAGACTATGCAAGAGCTGGAGGAATTGCGCAAAGAAATCGCGGATCTCAGTCGCATTGAAACGGAAATTGACGAACTTCTGGAATTAGCTGAAATTATTACCGAGGAAAGTCTTGAAACTGCAGAAGTCGAAGATCGAATTTCAGGACTAGAAAAAGAGATTGAAAAATTGGAATTTAAAATCCTGTTGGGCGGAGAATATGATCGCAATGATGTGATTATGGCAATCCACAGTGGGGCGGGTGGAGTGGATGCACAGGATTGGGCAGAGATGCTTTTGCGAATGTATTTGCGTTGGGCGGAAAAAAATAATTTTAAAACCAGAGTGCTGGATGAATCACGCGGAGCCGAAGCAGGCATCAAAAGCGTGACAGTGGAAATTTCCGGACCATACGCTTTTGGCTATTTGAAAAGCGAAGCCGGTGTGCATCGCTTGGTGCGACTTTCCCCGTTCAATTCGGATAATCTGCGTCAAACTTCTTTTGCACTAGTAGAAATTTTGCCCGTCATTTCTGAAATAAAAGACGTAAAAATTGATCCGAAAGATTTGCGTGTGGATGTCTATCGGTCTTCTGGGGCGGGCGGACAAAGTGTGAACACCACTGACAGCGCGGTACGCATTACCCACATTCCAACTAATATTGTAGTGACTTGTCAGAATGAACGCAGTCAATTGCAAAACAAGGAACAAGCGATGAAAATTTTGCGAGCCAAACTGCATCAAGAATATCTAGCAGAAAAAGAGTCAGAAAAACAAAAACTGCGTGGAGAATTTACTTCAGTGGAATGGGGCAGTCAAATTCGTTCCTATGTAGTTCATCCCTATAAAATGGTCAAAGATCATCGCACAAAATATGAAACAACCAATGCGGAAGGCGTGCTAGATGGAGACCTCACAGAATTTATGGAAGCCTACTTGAAAAATATTGAAAAATAATATAAAATATAAATGTGAGTAAGAGTTTTTATTTATAACTATGACAATTAAAAAAAATATAAATATTGAAGAAGAATCAAAAAAAACAATTCTATGTTTCGATGGCATTTGTAAGGTTTACAAAGGTGATTATCCTGCCTTGGATGACATTAATCTAGTTATTCGTGAAGGAGAGTTTGTTTCCATTGTCGGTCAGAGCGGATCTGGCAAATCAACGCTTTTGAAGTTGATTTATGCTGAAGAATCAGCCACTGGTGGAGAACTATATTTCAATGATGAGTTATTGAATAATCTAAGTAAAAGAAAACTACCATATCACAGACGAAGTATCGGGACTGTTTTTCAAGATTTTAAATTATTACCAAAAAAGAATGTCTACGAAAATGTTGCTTATGCGCTAGAAGTTTCTGGTGTTTTGCAAGAGGAAATAGTTTCGGATGTTCCGCAAATCTTAGATATTGTTGGCTTGAGTGAAAAAATGCGAAAATATCCGCATCAATTAAGTGGTGGTGAGCAACAAAAAGTAGCTATCGCCAGAGCTTTGGTGCATGCACCGATGGTTATTATTGCTGATGAACCAACCGGAAATCTAGATCCAAAATCTTCTCTTGAAATAATTGAACTGCTGATGAAAATAAATTCCCTCGGAACAACAGTCATTCTCGCTAGTCATGACAAAGATATTGTTGATAAGGTAAACAGACGAGTGATTCGCTTGGACAACGGAAAGATTATAGTAGATTGTGCCAAAGGAAAATATAAAAATTCATAAAATAAAATATGTTTTTAACAATTCACCGTACATTTAAAGAAGCTTTCAAAAATTTTACCAGAAATGGCTGGCTGTCTATTGCGACAGTTAGTATTTTAACTATGTCACTTTTCGTGATCAGTGTTTTTTTTGTAGTTACACTGGCTGTGGATAATGTTCTGAATGGCGTGCAAGAAAAAGTTAATGTTAGTATCTATTTTAAACCAGATGTGTCAGAAGAAAAAATTGATGAGGTTAAGAGTGCTTTAGAAAAATTTGAAGAAATTAAATCAGTTGACTACATTTCAAAGGAAAAAGCACTAGAAGATTTTAAAAGAAATAATGCTACGGAACCAGTCATTCTCGCATCCTTGGATGAGATAGGCGAGAACCCATTGCTGGCATCATTAATCGTGAAAGCCTATGATGTCAATAAATATCAATTGATTTCTGAATATGTTGAGAAGGCTGAATTTAGTTCGGATATAAGTCGGGTGAATTATGGAAAGAATAAAGATATTATAGATAAATTAAATGGCTTTATTGCTGTCACTAGAAAGGTTGGCATTGGATTGGGATCACTCTTCACATTAATTTCACTACTAGTAACATTTAATGCAATTCGCATCACAATCTATACGCACAAAAGCGAGATTGAAATTATGCGTCTAGTTGGTGCTTCTAATATGTTCATTCGCTTGCCGTTTATTTTCGAAGGAGTTCTCTATGGAATTTTGAGTGGTATGATTTCAATGTTGATATTATTCACCTCAATTAAACTCATAGCCATATATGCACCTTCTATTAGTCTCGTGAGTAGCTTAATGAGTATATATCTCGGAAATTTCTGGATACTATTTGCTGGTCAAGTTGCTCTCGGATCACTCCTTGGCATCATCGGCAGTTTCATCGCAATGCGTAAATATTTGAAAGTGTAAGCTGGTTTCATTCTTACAAAAACCAAAAAGGCTATCTTTCACGGATAGTTTTTTTTGCTTTTCAAATGTTTAGCCGTACACACACAGTTTGACTTCTATGCCAAACTATGCTATAATTAAGAACAAGTTAAGGAAAGTCCTTTCATAATTTTCGATGTATGAACAGATAACATAGCCAAGGAGGAGGAGAAAGATGATGTGTATAATAAAATGGTTTTTTTGGCTACCCTTGGTAGTTGCAAGGATATTACCGAAGGAATCTGAACCAGAGTATATAACTGACTGCTGTCTTTTTGCGTCATTAGGCATAGTAGTTATTGCTATGAGTGCTTTTCTTGGAAGATGGCTCAATGTAGAACTTGTAATTAGTTCTTTTGCATTGAGCGAGAGACCATTGTCGCTCATAGTGGGAACTTCAACCTATCTAACTCTTGGTATGATAGCACATCGTTCTCTCAAGCTACGATGGGAAAGAGGTATTATCTAATGCTAAGCAGTTTTCTGTCGTGACAGCTCGGAGCTTATAAAGCTTTGAGCTGTTTTTTTAACGCTCAGAGCGTGATTTGATCGTTTATTATAGAGATGACTCTTTGATTTGTTGGAGGGGAGGGATTTTCGTCCTCTTCGCCTAAGGCGAATCGTTGTCCTGGGCAGCACTGAATACTCGCTCGCTCGTATCCATCGACTCTCGACTGCTCCGCCTTAAAGCGGCTTGTCTCGCTCCTGCACGTTCGAATCCCTAGTAGTTTTTAATTTGGCTTAATTAAAAATAATGTCTTGGGGATACTTTTTTAAATTTTATCTGTTGGAGGGGAGGGATTCGAACCCCCGATGCAAGGACCAGAACCTTGTGCCTTACCACTTGGCGACTCTCCAATATATGATAGTATTTATATATCGTATATCAAATTGTTTGAAAAATCAACCAAACTATACGTAAGTCTTTACATACATGAGTCTGTACTTGCATAAATAAAAATAGTATGTTATAATTAGTATTCAAAAAACTTTAATATTTTTGTTATGGAAATGCCAGAATATCCAATGAGAATTAATCGATACCTTGCTAAGAGGAATTTTTGCAGTCGGCGCGAAGCTGATGGTTTAATTGAGAAAGGATTGGTCACCATTAATGGGAAAAAGGCAGTGCTTGGAGCTAAGGTGAACGAGGAAGACAAGGTTGAAATTAATACTAAAAACAAGGCGACCATAAAACATCGTCAATATTTTGCTTATTATAAACCAATTGGTGTTATTACACATTCTCCCGAAGAAGGACAACAGGGAATTGAAGATGTCGCTAATTTTTCCCCAGAATTTTTTCCTTTGGGCAGATTAGATAAAGATTCACATGGCTTGATTATTATGACCAATGACGGACGCATTACTGATAAATTGTTGAATCCAAAATATGAACATGAAAAAGAATATGTTGTGCGAGTTAACAAAAAAATTAACAATTTCTTCATACGGCATATGAGCGAGGGGATTGATTTAGAAGACTTTCGCACAAAAATGGCGACAGTGGAAAAAATAGGTGAGCAAGTTTTTAGAATAGTTTTGGTAGAAGGAAAGAAACATCAAATTCGCAGAATGTGTACAGCTTTGGGTTATGAAGTTGTAGATTTGAAACGTGTGCGAGTAATGAATCTTAAATTAGGAAGCTTGAAACCAAATCAAAAAAAGGAAATTAAAGAAGAAGAGCTAGAAATATTTTTAAAGAGTTTAGAGATAATATAATTTTGTAATTTTGTAGGTTTATGTTAACTGATGAAGTAAAAATTGAAGTCTTCGCGGGACGTGGAGGAGATGGCGTAGTTGCTTTTAATAAGACTAAGATGAGTCTTGGTCCAACTGGTGGCACTGGTGGTCGTGGTGGAAATGTATATTTCCAAGGCGTTTCGAACTTGTCTGCATTGAATAAATATAAAAACAAACCAAAGCATTATGCTGGCAATGGGAAGAATGGTCAAGGTGATAATTCTGATGGTCGCTCGGGTGAGAACATAACTCTGACTGTGCCAATTGGTTCTGTTTTGCACAATCTGACTACTGGTGAAGATATTGATATAGTAACAATCGATAAGCCAATTTTAGTTGCCAGTGGTGGCTTTGGCGGGAGAGGAAATTTTTGTTTTCGTTCACCTGTGAACACTTCACCAGAAGAATCTGAAGAAGGCTCTGTAGGAGAAGAATTTGAATTTCGTATTGAACTGAGATTAATCGCAGATATTGGCTTGGTTGGATTGCCTAATATCGGAAAATCGAGCCTACTTAACGAATTAACTAAAGCAGATGTCAAAGTAGCTAACTATGAATTTACAACTCTAGAACCAAATCTAGGAGCTATGGATGGCATTATAATTGCTGATATTCCTGGACTTATTGAAGGTGCATCAACGGGCAGAGGTTTGGGCATAAAATTTTTAAAACACATCAAAAGAACAAAAGCATTAGTTCATTGTATTTCACTTGAATCAGAAAATCCCGAGAAGGACTATGCTATAATTAAAAAAGAGCTAGGAGATTTTGATCCAGAGCTTTTGGATAAAAAAGAAATAATTTTGTTAACTAAATCAGACTTAATAGACGCGGTGGAAATTGCTAAAAAAGTTGCAGAAATTGAGAAAATTAATCCAAGAGTTGAAGTTGTTTCTATTCACGACTGGGACAGCTTGCAACATATTCGCAAAGTTTTTTTGGAACTAGCCAGCAGGTAGGTATGGGAAGTAATAACTAATCTAATTTAAAATAAAAATGGAAGGAATAAATTTAAATATATTATTTGCAATTGTCGCATGGTCGCTACCATGGAAGGGTTTTGCTCTTTGGAAATCGGCACGACGAGGTGATAATATTTGGTTCATCGTTTTACTACTTATTAATACCGCTGGCATCTTGGAAATAGCGTATCTGTTTTTATTCTCTAACAAACGCAAAGTTATAATTGATCCAAATGAAAGAGCTATTTAATTAAATTTATTGGAAGGAATATGTATTGGCTATATTTGATAATTTTCACAATTGCTGTGATGATTCCTGACATTTTTAAAAGTGATGTTTTTGGATTACATCATGAACAGATACAAGAGTTAGCAATTTTTCTATTAGGAATGGCTGGCTTTTTATTTTTTATAGCTAAAGATCATCAACTAGCAATTCATCATAAAGAAAAGGAACGTGAGCAACGAAGATTGCAACAGACAGCGAAGGATTTGGTTGAATCATATAGCTATATCGGCGAGATAAATCGTAAAATGGATATGTTAATGCATATTGGTTTAGGTTTATCAGAAAGATCTACTTTAAATGAAAAACAAGAGCACGAAATTTATCAAGCAATTATTGATTCAACAACTTCTCTTTTGAAAGCACGATGCTCAACAATTAGGTTCGTACAGGTGGATACCGGCAGAATTGTAAAAGACGTGGTTTTTGACGAAAAGTGCCGTTCGTTTAAAGATGGCATTAATTTTTTTGAGATGGAAGATGATATTTATATGAAAAACGTTGAAGATTTTATGATTTTTCGTTCAGAAAAAACTATGAATGGAATAAAGAGTTATTTGATTGTTAAATCGCCAGATAAATTTTTAAGTGAAAATAATAACAATCAAGAAATTATAAAATATTTAACTGCACAGGCATTATTTCTATATTCATATTTAGCGAAATCATCAATCTACCAAAAAAAGAAACAATAAAAAATCTATTTTACAATTTCGTAGTTTTTGTTTTTCCAGTCGTTCAATCCATTTGAGAGTGTGAGAGTGTTAAAAAATCCCATATCAAATAATCTGACTGCTGCTTGAAAAGCCTCTAGCTCAGTATCGCCATAAAGAATAATTTTTTTATTGGAAGGAATCTCTTGGTTCCTTTTTTCAAGGTCAGCTAGAAAGATATTGATAGCACCAGCTAGGTGACCTGCATTAAATTGCTCTTTTTTTCTAACATCAATTAATGCAATATTAGTATCAGCTTTTAATAGTTCTTGCAATTTTTCAGCTTGAATATATGTAACTTTTGACTGGTCAACAAAAGAACTTGGGTCACCCGCAAAAATTGTTGGATTATAACCTGCCTTCCAAGCAGAAAATCCACCCTCCAGATAGGATATATTATTAAATCCCATGTTGGTCATATTTTTTACAACTGTCGCAATTAATTCTACTGATGAATCATAATCAATCAGAACATAGGATTTATTTTTATCAAGGGCAGTCATTGCAGTCGAAACTGTTATAAAAGGCACGCTATTGGAATTGAGTATATGTTCTTCAGTAAAATTATCAGAGCTACGCATATCAATCAAAGTTAGATCATTCTGATGATCCATCATTTTTGTAGCCAAATCATCGCTGGAAATTTTTGTAGCTTTGCGTATATTTTCAGTGATGCTATTCGTAGAAGAAGCCGTAGTATTATTTAAAGTATTCTTAACATTTTTTGCTTTGAAAAAAGCCATCCCAGATATAATAGCGATTAGAAAAAAACCTAGACCTAGGGCAATAACATTACTGTGAATATTTTTTTTCATATTTAATTAATATTATATTTGTATTCAGAAAGCCGTAAATGATGTATTTATTATAACTAATTTTTCAAAATACTACCAATAAGATCCCTATGACCATTTAGAAAATCAACTATTTTTGTATTTGGCTTGCCCTCTAATTGCACCTCTAGGAGTTCAATCATGCCATAATTTGTTTGAACGTAAATCATATTATCAATTTCAAAAACCTCACCATTCTGATGAGAGGTAATATTTGTCGCAGTAATTTTAATATTATTTAATTTTAATCGTTTATTATTCCAAATGGTAAAAATTCCTGGCCAAGTGCTGAAAGCTCGGTACTTATTGTAAATTGTTTGTGCTGAATCATTCCAACTAATTTGTCCATCCTCTTTTTTAATCATTTTGCAATAAGTTGCACTAGTATCATCTTGTTTTTGCGGAACTATTTCACCAGCTAGCCATTTTGGTAATGTATCCAAAAGAGTTTGTATGGATAGTCTTGTTAATTTTTTTTCAAGTTCAATATATTTTTCTGTAGCAGTAACTACAACTTCCACTTGTTTGAGAATCGCGCCGGTGTCCATATTTGCATCCATTAACATTATCGTTGTGCCGGTTATTTTTTCTCCATTTAACAACACATTTTGGATGGGGGATGGACCACGAAATTTCGGCAAAAGTGAAGGATGAATATTAACCGCACCAAATCTGGGTGCATCCAAAACAGCTGGCGGTAATATTTTTCCGTAAGCAATGAGAATTATTAACTCGGGTTTTTGCTCGCATAACTGTTTAATGGCAGTCTCATTTAATTTGTGTGGATCATAGACGGGAATATTGTTTTTTTCAGCTAGCATTTTTACGGGTGATTTTTGAACGACTTGCTTTCTTCCAACTTTTTTGTCTGGTTGAGTATAGGCGCTAATAATATTATAACCATCCTGTAAAAGCGCTGCGAATATATCCGCAGAAATATCTGGCGTGCCCATAAAAATAATGCGTAAATCTTTTTTATTTTCTAACATAATAATTTATTTTTTCTTTTTTCGAACTTTAACTTCTTTCTCGATAAAAACTTTGCCATCCAGATGATCTATTTCATGTTGCAAGGCACGCGACAAAAGACCTTCTGCTTTGATAGTGACTTCTTCTCCTAATTCATTTTGCGCTTTGACGCGAACCTTTTTGTGTCTCTTGACTGGAATAAATTTTCCGGGAAAAGAAAGGCAACCTTCTTCCCAAGTTTCTTTCAAATAGGATTTATAAGTAACCCGCGGATTGATTAGAATATATGTTTCATTCTCTACGCGAATAACGCAGAGTCGGAGAGATTTTCCAACTTGCGGAGCGGCCAAACCGACACCATTATTTTTTTCCATTGTCTCAAGCATATCAGAAATAAGTTTTTTGATGGAAGCTTTTTTGATATCCAAAATCAGCTCAGTTTTTTGTAAGAGAATTGGATTGGGATATTCAACTATTTTTAGTTCAGTCATATATTTGAGTGGTTATTAAAGCCCAGTTTTAGGCACCCTTGCTTAAATTATGCTAATTGGATCAACATCAATTATCCAGCCAGCGGGCAATGCCACTAATATTTTTTGCAGTTCTGGTGAAATTAATTTATTTTTTAACTTTATGATTATTTGTTTTCGACGGCGTCCCCGAACAGTAGCGACAAAAGAATCTTGCGGTTCGGAAATTTTGATGTTTTCGTCGACTAGGTTTTCCAAAGATTGATACAAGGCATCTACTGCCTTAGAAACTTTTTGCATATCGTAGTCTTGAAAAACTAATTTAATCAATTTGCCAAAAGGTGGCAATGATAAGTCTTCACGCTCTTTGATTTCTTTCTCAAAAAATTGTTTGAAGTTTCGTTCAGCTGCAAAACGGAAAAGCTCTAGATTTGGATTGAATGTTTGAATAATTACTAATCCTCGAAATTTTGCATTCGGTCGATTGGATCTTCCTGCAACCTGCACAATATTTTGAAAGGCGCGGGTGTTTACAGAAAAATCAGGAATGGACACCATATTATCCGCGTCAATTATACCAATTAAGGCGACATTTGGCAAATCCCAGCCCTTGGTCAGCATCTGTGTGCCAATTAAAATATCAATCTTGCCCGAAGCAAAATCGTGATAAATTTTTTCTTGCACGCCAGACTCTTTCATTGTTTGGGAATCCATGCGTGCAATTCTGGCGGAGGCAAACATCGAAGCGATCTCGCGTTCAATTTTTTGCGTGCCCAGCCCAATGTTTTGAAAGATCAAACCTTTGCATTTGGAACACTCGGGTGTGATGGAAGTTTTATAAGTGCAACTTACACATTTATAGACACCGCTATTGTCATAAATCAGCGCGCGTTCACAGTTGGGACAACGCAAAACTGTTTTGCAACCAGTGCAAATGGAAAAACTGCTCATGCCTTGGCGATTAATAAATAAAATAGTCTGCAATTTATTTTTAAGGGCATAGGCGATTTCTGTGCGTAATTTTCGTGAGATAGGGGAATGATTCTTCTCCCACTTTTCTTTTTTCAAATCAATAATTACAACTTCTGGACCAGTATAATCTTTTTTGGGTGCACCGGGGATTTCTAAATGTGGAATTTCAACGAGAGTTAATTCTTGAGTAAGTGTTTTTTGATAAGATTCAATTCTGGGTGTCGCGGAGCCAAAAATAATTTTACATTTGTGCAGTTCGGCTAACTTTTCCGCCACTGTGCGAGCGTCATAGCGGGGATTCATCTCCCATTGTTTATAGGACATATCCTGTTCTTCATCCACCACAATCAAACCCAGCTTTTTAAACGGCGCAAAAATAGCCATACGCGTACCAATAATAATTTTGGTTTCGCCAGCTTGAATCTTTTGCCATTGTGTATAATATTCACCTTTGGAAACCTTGCTGGTCAAAACTGCAATATTTTCTCGACCGAATTGTGCACTATATCTTTCAATGGCTTGCGGGGTGAGCGTCAGTTCCGGCACCAAAATTAACGCTTGTTCATTTTTTTTGAGATTTTTAATTGCTTCGATGTAAATCTCAGTCTTTCCAGATCCAGCGGGACCGTAAAGAAGAAAGTTTGTAGTTGGTAGTTTGTAGTTGGTAGATATTTTATTTATCGCGTTTTTTTGTTCGGGCGTGAGAACCACTCGAGGCTTAGCCTCTGATAGGTTTTTTGACACTTCGAGGCTAAGCTTCTTAATCGTTCGCGCTTTAACTCTTTTTGGGATAAAAGATCTTAGTACAATTCCCAACGGTGAAAAATAATAATCACTCAAAAATTGCGCCAATGCAATTTGTTTCTTATCTAGAAAATTTTCTTTGCTCACAGCTGAAACTTTTTTTAGTTCGATGTTGCCGAGTCGCTCGAAGTCTGGGCGATTGCCAGTCACAATTCCTTCCACTGTCCGATGAAAAAGCGGCACGGAAACCAGTGACCCGGCTGGGATTTCAACATCGGATAAATAGGAAAAAGACTGGTTCCGTGACAACGGAATCCTTGCAATCGGCACAACGTCAACAATGATTTTCACAGGTTTTTGCATATCTCTATTCTATCAAGTTTGCAGACACTCCGCCATATTTGACAATTTCGTTATAATGTGCAATAGTTATTTATTCGAGGAAAGTTCTTTTTTATTATATATACTGGCGTTATTAACCTCGCACAACTAACTCAACGCATAGGAAAAATGAAATGAGTGAGACAACTTGTTGTTTGAGAACTTGAATCCAAAAATACTGGGAGGGTGGCACGATGAAAAAATTTTATCAATGTGAAATATGTGATACTTTGTATGCTAGCGAAGAAAAAGCTTTGGCATGCGAGGCACTTGGATTTAATCCACTGTATGAAATTGATGACAAAGTGATGTATGAGGGTGCGGTCGTCATTATTACCCATCGTAGTATTTGCGAATTAACACATGCTTTTATCTATAGATTTTCTATGAACGCAGAGGATAATCCTGGTAAAATTCTTTCTTCGTGCGGATGGCAAAATGAAGAAAAATTATCTCCACAACACAATCTGCAAGGCTGTGCCTAAAAAGCAAAAATTCGGCAATGTTCGAAAAATCGTCAAAAAAGGGGCGGAAAAATTCCAATCCTTTTTTATTTTACCAAATATTAACATAATCTTACGGTCGTAAGTTAATGTTGGGAATGTGCAGGTAGATAAAAAATTAAATAGATAGATGTATTTGTGATTTGAGATAAATTAATTGTTATTTTAAATGTCAACGTTATTTAAAATTAACATCTTCTCACGGTCGTAAGATTATGTTATGATTGGGATATGTATAAATTCGGACCGGTGCAAAAGAAAATAATGATCACACTTTTGGGTGGGGTTGCTTTGGGGATGTCCTCAAATCCGCGACAATATTTCAAGACTTTGCGGAAAGTGCGTAAAGATTGGAATAATGTCGATCAATATAGCTTCAAGCGTTCCGTTTTACGACTTTCAAAAGAAAAACTGATTGAGGAGAAAATTCTTCCGGACGGATCATTTAAATTGGTACTTACGAAAAAAGGCGGTGAGCAGGCAAAGAAATTAAACTTGCTAGGTAATTCCATTAAATTTAAATTTCCGAAAAAGTGGGACGGAAAATGGCGAATAGTTATTTTTGATATTCCGGAAAAAGATCGGGTGTTTCGAGATATTTTGCGTGGACATCTTCATAAGCTCAAATTTATTAAATTGCAAAACAGTGTCTTTGTTTCACCGCATCCTTTTGAAAGTCTTATTTTAGAATTAGTTGGATTGTATTCAGCTGAAAAATATGTACGGGTAATTACGGCATTAAAAATTGATAACGAAGATGACCTTAAAAAGAAATTTTTTGATAAAATTTAAATTAACATAATCTTACGACCGTGAGAAGATGTGGGTTTTGCATCACAAATCCCGTCACAAATCCTTGCTTCTAAGAGCCAAATAGGCTAGAATTTGCATATGAAAAGAAAAATATATATTAGTATTAATTTGCCAGCGCGGACGAAAAAAAGCCTTAGTAGAGCCACACAGAAGTGGGAGGATTTGCCTGTGAAATGGTTTAAAGAGGATAATTTGCATATCCAGCTTTTTTTTCTTGGTTTTGTGGATGATGATTCTACCTATGAAATTTGTGAAAAAGTCACAGAGGCAGTGCATGATGTAGAAATTTTTGATGTTGAATTTGACGCAATCAAACTTAGTCCGACGCCGGAAGATCCTAGAGTGGTTGTTGTATCTGGCAAGCCTAGTACGGCGTTGCGAAATTTAGTGGAAAAAATTGAAAAAGAATTGGGTATTTTTTCCAGTTCTAAGAAAGAATTCCGTCCAAACATCACACTTGGAAAAATTCGCAAAAATATGTGGCAAGAACTGCCAGAAAAACCTGAGATATATAAACACTTCCCGTTACTAGCCACTGTGGAAACCGTCGATGTTATGGCAAGTGATTTTGAGGGAGATGATTTGGAATACGCAATTATTGAAAGTTGTGAATTGCAATAAACAATTTTGTCGACACTTCAGTAAACTAGCTTACTGAAGCAAAAAAAATATGGATATTCTTGGAGTAAAATTAGATAATTTTACTAGAAAAGAAGTACTTGCAAAAGTGACAACTTTTTTGGCGGAAGATAGATTTCATCAGATCGCTACTATCAATCCAGAATTTATCTTGCGTGCACAAAAAGATGTGGCATTTCGAGATATTCTAAATGACTGCGATTTGAAAGTTGTGGATGGAGTTGGTATTTGGTTCGCATTCCTACGTTTTGGGAAATATTTGAAAAGCCGAATGACTGGTATTGATTTGATGATGGAAATTTTGAAATTAGCTTCGGAAAATAAATTAAAGGTTTTTTTAATAAGTTATGATGGTGCCTTGAGTTCTTGGGAAGAAACGAAAGTGGCAATCTTGAAAATTCATCCTAATTTAGAAATAGACGGCGAGCTCTTGGACACTGGGTGTCCAATGGACATTAAGAATGAGAGACACTCAGTGTCCAAAGCGATTGCTGATTATGAGATTGTTTTTTGTTCCCTGGGCACTCCATCGCAAGAAAAATTACTGCACTCGCTAAAAACCGTAGAAAATGCTAAGATACGGTTAGTAATGGGCGTTGGAGGCAGTTTTGATTTTTTGACTGGCAAGTGTAAAAGAGCTCCAAAATTTTTACAAAAAATTGGTCTGGAATGGTTGTGGCGTTTTTTACAAGAGCCAAAATATCGTGCCAAGAGAATTTTCCGTGCAGTTATAGTTTTTCCCATTAAAATAATTTTCAATTAAAAATACACTATAGGAGAATCTATGGATAAATTTACTGCGAGAATAGTTGGGATTGTTGCAAAAGGCAAGCAAAAGGGTCGTGAGTTGGGATTTCCAACTGCCAATTTGGTATTATTGGATTCTGCTCTGAAAAGCGGGGTTTATGCCGGCAAAGCTATCTTTGATGGTGGGGAATATGTGGCGGCGATTTTTGTGCCAGATTTAGGTAACTTGCTGGAAGCGCACATTTTGGATTTTCAAGGTGATTTGTATGGCAAAGAAATTGAAGTTGCGGTGGGCCGGAAAATTCGGGAAGCACTAAGGTTTAAAAGTGAAAAAGAATTAGTTAGTCAAATATCCAAAGATTTACTGCAGATTAGAAGTGCTAAAATATAATTTTAAGAAACTTATGTATACAGGCATAGTACAAGGTATTTCCAAAGTTATCAAATTAAACAAAATAGGCGGGGTTTTGAATATAACCATAGATTTTAGCGATGCACTTGCAAGTCATTTAGTTATGAGTGCTAGTGTAGCAATTGACGGCGTCTGTATGACTGTGTCAGGCATAGATGGCAACCGCATCTCGTTTGATGCTATGAAAGAAACATTGGAAAACACGACACTTGGAAAGCTTGAGGTTGGCAGTGCTGTTAATATTGAGCGGTCAGCCAAGCAAGGGGATGAAATCGGAGGACATATATTATCCGGACACATTGAGGGAATGGCAGAGATCATTGATATTGATTCTAGTGATAATAATTTCGTTGTAACTTTTCGTTTTCCTGAAGCATGGAATGAATATATTTTTCATAAAGGATTTGTCGGCGTCAACGGCGCGAGCCTGACTGTGGTTAAACACGACAATAAAAAAAATGAATTCTGTGTATATTTCATTCCGGAAACTTTGAAATTAACAACATTTGCAGAAAAAAAAGTTGGTGACTTTGTTAATATTGAAATTGACGGTCAAACAAAAATAATTGTCGATACAGTGAAGAGTTATATGGAGCATCAAAATATAATCTAATTAACATGGAAAAAATATGCAAAAAAACATAGCAATTATCCTCGGCTCTTTTCATAAGAATCAGGTAGAAGAAATGCTGGATGAGGCGAAAAAAACTGCTGCCACAATTGGTTTGAATATAATTGAGGAAGTTTGGGTTCCGGGGTCATATGAAAAGCCATTAATACTGAAGGGTCTTTTATCGCGTGAAGATGTGGCTGGCGCAGTAGTTTTGAGCATCATCGAAAAAGGTGAAACAAAACATGGTCTAGTTATGGCACAGGTGGTTATGGGCAAAATTTTAGATTTGGAATTGGAATATATGAAACCAGTAGGTATTGGAATTTTGGGGCCAGAAATTTTGCCAGAGCAAATCTCTAATCGTCTGCGACCATACGCTCGCGACGCAATCAAAGCTACTAAAATAATGTTAGATATAATGGAATCTAAATAAAAAACACTATGTTCACAAAAAACTTCACGCAACTAAATAGAAATGATGCTGATATCGCCGGCGGTAAAGGCGCTTCCCTTGGTGAGATGATTCAATCTGGCATTCCAGTGCCAGAGGGCTTTGTCGTGCTGGCGGGAACTTTTGAAAAATTTTTGGAAGAAACTGATTTGAATGTTGAAGTTGATGCAATTCTGCATACTGTGGATCACAATGCGATGCACACAGTTGAAGATGCTTCCGAAAAAATTCAAGCCTTGATCAAGGCCGCACAAATGCCAAGTGACATTGCGCAGGAGATTGAAAAAGAATTTGTGAAATTGGACGCTGAATTTGTGGCGGTCAGGTCCAGTGCCACTGCCGAAGACGGCACCGAAAATGCTTGGGCTGGACAACTGGATTCATACTTGAACACTACGGAGGATAATCTATTGGAAAAAGTGCAACACTGTTGGGCATCTCTCTTCACCCCGCGAGCAATTTTCTATCGCTTTGAAAAAAATTTGCACAAGCAAAAAATTTCCGTGGCGGTGGTGGTGCAAAAAATGGTCGCCAGCGAAATTTCTGGCATTGCTTTTTCTGTGCATCCTGTCACGGAGGATTATAATCAGCTTATTATCGAAGCCGGTTTTGGCTTGGGCGAAGCGATTGTCTCCGGCTCGATCACACCAGATTCCTATGTGGTGGAAAAAGAATCACGCAACATTTTGGACATTAACGTCTCCACACAAACTCGCGGACTCTATCGCGCGCAAAATGGCGGCAATGAGTGGCGAGACGTTCCCGAACCGCAAGCCTCATCGCAAGTGCTGACGCAAGAACAAATATTGGAACTGTCGGAAATAATCCTTGGCATCGAAAAACATTATGGTTTCCCGTGCGACATTGAATGGGCATATGAGAACAGTAAATTCTACATCGTGCAAAGCCGACCAATTACAACACTGCAAAAGAAGCAGGAAACATCTGAAGAAAATATTGTTGAATTTGTTAATAAGAACAAATTTCACAAGCAATTTGTTTATTCCTTTTTGCCTACGGTTTCCAAAACGTTTTTGCCAATTTTTACATTTGAGGCAACTACAAACTGCTACTTAAATAATCCACTTGTGGGCAGACTAAGATTGAAGAAATTGCCAAAGTTTGTCATCACACTGAAGGATGGTTATGAAGATTGGGAAGGCGGTGACATGCAAAAAATAACCAGGGATACAGATATTAAATTTATTATCCAAGAGTGCCGAACGATCATGGAGAAGCATTCACAATTCACAGAAGAATTGTTGCAAAAAGATTATTCAAAAATTGATAACATTGAGCTTGCAGAAATATTAAGAAAATCAAATGAGGTTATGAAAGAAATTTGCCAGCGTCAAATATTTTTGATTCGCGATTTCATTGAAACAGAAAACTCAGCATACATCAAAATTTTGCCAGAACTTCGAGTTGAAATAACTAATTTTGTAGATAAATTTTACATTTCTTGCAATGATATTCTGACATCGCTAGCTGATAGGTTTGAGCAAATACCATGGCGAACTTTTATGTATGCGACTACGGGAGAAATAATAGAACTATTACAAGGCTCAAAAGCTACTGATGAATTTGCAAAAATATACCAGCGTCACATTGCGTTTGTATTTGATGGAGAAAAAATTTCATTCATCACGGATTCATCGATAGTTTCAAAGGTTGATGAAATTTTGCACAAGAAAGAATCAGGCAAGCAAGTGGAAATTACTTCAAATCAATTTTATGGCAACTCAGCTTTTGGCGGCCACGCCAAGGGGAATGTGGTCAAAATCACAGATGCTCAATACAGAGATATTGCAAAATATTTGGAAGATAAAAAGGATTATATTCTAGTGATTTCTATGACTCGTCCAGAATTTATACCATACTTAAAAAACTGCAAAGCCATCATCACCGACGAAGGTGGTATCACTTGTCACGCCGCCATCGTTTCCCGCGAACTCAAAATTCCTTGCATCATCAGCACCAAAATCGCCACGCAAGTTTTGCATGATGGAGATTTAGTGGAAGTGGATGCAGATAAGGGGATTGTGAGAATATTGAACAGAAAAAAGTTGACATGATGAATTAATCATCGTATTATGAAATCAGATACTTATAAAATATTATAAACTTTTGTTTTAATAAAAATATGAAATATTTAGATTTTGCAGAGATATTTAAGGATTTTAACTCTTTTTCATTTCAGGATATTAAAAATGCCTTTGGTGATGTCAACCACTCACAATTGAGTGACTGGAAAAGGAAAGACCTTCTGCAATATGCAAAAAGAGGAGTTTTTGTTTTGCCAAATGCTAAAATTGACTTACATATTTTAGCTAACGAACTAAATTATTCGTATATATCCCTTGAATATGCATTGTCATATTATCAGATGATTCCAGATGTAGCGCAAACCATTACTTCAATTTCAAAGGATAGAAATGAGAAGATTCACAATGAATTTGGCAGTTTCGTGTATCAAAAAATAGCTAAAGATCTTTTTTTGGACTACATTTTAGTTAAAAGTGAAAATGAGAAGAGATATTTTAGAATCGCGACTCCGGAAAAAGCCCTATTTGATTTGGTTTATTTACGGCAGGATTTGCAAACCAAAAACGACTTTGAATCTTTGCGTTTAACATTACCAAAGGATTTTAAAATATCTAAAATTAAAAAACTTTCCAGCTTAGTTAAGGCGAATAGAATGAAAAGCAGGCTAAATAATTTAATTGATTATTTGTATGATTGCGTTAAATGAAATACTAAAATATTATTCAGCGACTGAAGTGAGGCATGTCAGGCATATTTTAAAGGAATATCTGCAATATCGAATTTTGAATATTGTTTTTTCTTCAAAATATGGAGATCGACTTATTTTTATGGGCGGTACTTGCATTAGAATTGTTCATGGCAATGATCGTTTTTCTGAGGATATTGATTTGGATAATTTTGATTTAACTGAAGAAAATTTTAGCGACCTTATGAATATTGTAAAGTTGGAGCTTGAGAAAGAGGGGATAAGCGTTGAGATCAGGAATACTTTCAAGGCAGTCTATCATTGCTATATTAAATTTCCTCAAATACTATTTGATAATAAGTTATCACCATTAAAAGATGAGAAAATTTTAATTCAAATAGACAGTTTTAAACTAAAAAAGAAGCCGGGAACTGTATTGAAAATAATTAGTAAATTCGATGTTTTTGCAGAGATAAAAGTTTATCCGATGGAAATCGCTTTGGCACAGAAAATTCATGCCCTAGTAGAACGAAAGAGATTTAAGGGGCGGGATATTTATGATATCGTATATTTGTATTCTTTAACGCAGCCGGATTGGAATTATCTGAAAAAATATTTAAATATTGGAAATCAAAAAGAGCTAAAAGAAAAATTGTTGAATTTATTTACCAAAAAAGAATTACAAAGTTTGGCTAAGGATGTCGAACCTTTCTTGATTAACGCTAGAAAAGTAATTCAAATAGAAAAATTTAATGAGTGGGTTGAGTCTAGGTTATAACTTAAAGCAAATATAAAACGATGCATCTATGACTACCAAAACCGTCATAAGTGTAATATAGGCAAAAAATACCTTATTTTAGTCGAAATTTATCGACAGCATAAGTCCTTCAAATAAAATCGCCACCCAAGTTTTGCATGACGGGGATTTGGTGGAGGTGGATGCGGATAATGGGATTGTGAAAATTATTAAATAAATTATTATGGAAAATATTTTATTGGAAAAAATAAATCGTGAATGGCTACAAATTGCAGTTAGGCGTATGTCGTATCAAAAAATGCGTCTCTATCATGACGGATTGATTCGAGGATTTAGAGATATTTTTGGTTATAATCAACATTTTTCTTTGGGCAGAATAAAAAATGGAGAGAATATTTATCATACAAATCGCCAAGAAGCAGAGGGTCAAGAAAAATTTATTCTAAATAAATTTATTGACACCAACTATATCAATTCAACCGTCAAAACACTTGGCAAAGAAATAGCATTGAATCTTGACAGCTATCTTGCATTTATCAAGTCCCTACCACAAGATTGGAGTGCCTATTCAAATAGTGAGCTAGTTGAAAATATACATCATCTGTATGACAATGATCGCAAAGTTGAGGCATATTATTGGATTTTGTTTGATAATATAGAGAATGTTGCCGTGTTGGCAACTAGACAAGTAATGACTAGGAATGGCCATAATGCAAAAGCGATAGAAAAAGCTTTTGCAGTCATTTCTCAACCGACTTTGATCATTCCGTTGGACATGGAAAGATTGTCTATATTGAAAGTGGCACTTTGTGAGAATGGCGCCAAACAAGAAACGCTGAAAAAGCACTGGGAAAAATTTGCTTATATGCCAATGTATGACATTAATTATGATTCACATGATTTGGAATATTTCGAAAGAGAACTTGCCTTGATTGAAAAAGAAATTACCGTTGAGAATATTCAAGCTGAAATTGAAAATATAAACTTGAAATATTCTGATAGAAAAAAGCAGTGTTCTGATACTATCAAGCTTTTCAATAAAGATGCGGAAGTTGCCATCATGTTGGAATTTTTGAACGCTTTTGCCTCGCTCAAGGATCGCAAGCCCTATGTTCGTGATCAAAGTAGCTATTTCACCAAAAATTTATTTGCTGAAGCTGCAAAGCGTCTGGACATTTCTTTATCCGAAGTTTTGTTTCTAACTAAAACAGAATTGGATGACGCATTGATTGGCAAACTTGAAATATCCAAATCAATGCTTGCGGAGAGAATCACAAGCAGCGCTTATTTATTTGAAGATGAGGATGTGTATGTTTTCACAAAACCCGATGAATTAGCAATAATTGATAGTTATCTAGCGACGAAAAAAGATGCCTCAACTGAACTCAAAGGAGTGGTTGTGTCTAGCGGAAAAGCCGTGGGTACAGTGGCCATCATCATTAGTAATACTGATTTTGACAAATTCAAAGAAGGTCAAATACTCGTGACTAGCTCAACTCGACCTGATTTTGTACCGCTCATGAAAAAAGCAGTTGCTATCTTGACTGACGAAGGTGGAATTTTGAGTCACGCTGCTATCGTATCACGGGAATTGAAAGTGCCATGTATTGTTGGATTGAAAAATGCCACCCAAATTCTGGAAGATGGAGATTTGATTGAGATAGATGCAGCCAAGGGAATTGTAAAAATTATTAAATAATCATATGGAAGTTAAATACGAAAAACATCAGCGTGATTATACAGTTTTGGCCTGTTCGGAAATTGCTGATGAATTTTTTGACCCAAGGATGAGTGGATTTTTTTCCTATGATTCACATCCGGTTTTTATGTTGGTGGAAGATGGAATTTTTTATCATTTTGTAACTGAAAATGATTATTTAGGTTTGGCACTAGCCTATGCTAAAAAATATCCCGAGGAACATTTGCAGAAATATGCACAAGAGTTTCAAGAAACATTAACGATTTATAGAAAATTTCTAATTCAAGCACATGTAAATGTGGCTGATGATATTTTGAAGTTACATGAATACATGCGCATATTTTTACCGATAGTTATTATTTCAGCTTATCTTCCAATGTGTGGTGCAACCATCAATGAAAACACTATGGCACTTTGCATGAAACTCAGACGAGAATATGAAGATGTACATAGAAATGGCATGACTTTAGAAAGGGAGTTATTAAATATCTTAGAGAAGGAATTATTCATCAAGCATGATTTTTTACGTTATTTGACCTCGAAAGAATTTAAGCATTTTCTAATTACCCATGAGTTGCCAAATGACATAGAAACAAGACAAAAATTTTTGTTGATGGAAGTTTATCGTGGAAAAGATACGGCATTTATTGGAAATGAAGCAATAGCTAAATTGAGAGAAATTGATGAACATAGAAATGTGTCTAATGTTCGGGAAATCAAAGGTAATGTGGCTTTTCGAGGCATAATAAAAGGCAGAGTGAAATTAATTAGATTAATAGAAGACGCCAATGATATTACGGAAGGTGATATACTCGTGGCATCCATGACTGATCCGCGATACCTTCCTCTCATGAAAAAAGCTGGCGCTATTGTTACCGACGAAGGTGGCATCACCTGCCACGCAGCCATCGTCGCCCGTGAACTCAAAAAACCGTGTATAATAGGAACAAAGATCGCCACCCAAGTTTTGCACGATGGGGATTTAGTGGAGGTGGATGCGGATAAGGGGATAGTAAAAATTATAAAATAATTTGTATGGGGGAAAAAACAGTTCTAGGTAATAATGCAATGATTTTGGATTATATTAATTCAAAAAATATATTTAAGCTTTATAGTCGTAATATTTGTTTACAGATTAATGAAGTTTTTTTTAAATATTCGATGGCAGAGCTTAAAAAAAATAGAGGGATAACGTTTAGTTCATTATCTATTAATAAAAACGGGTTTGTTGATTGTTATGGACAAACAGATGAAGCAGACGCTGTCAGTGAGAAAATCAAAAAAATTTATGAAAAATCAAAATCAATAAAAGATTTTTATGAAGATCATGCACTTCAATCATTCAATGAATATATTGAGTTTACCAAAAGAATGAATATGAAATATAGCGATAAATATAAAAAGATATCGGTCGATGAAATTAGAGGGGATTATGATAAATTTTCTAAAGTTAACGCAAAATTCATTAGCAATCTATGGTTTATTTATCTTTCAGATTCGCCGATTGATAAAATGCTAAAGGATGTGCTGTCAAAATATCTTGAAGGAATAAATAAAAAGCAGGATATGCAAGCATATCTTACTTTAATTTCAACTACTTTGAAAAAACCCGCAATAATTAGACAGCACAAAGAACTTTTGGAAATTGCATTAATAGAGGATGATGAAAAGCGCCAAATTGAGATCGAAAAACATTGTAAAAAATGGAATTGGTTTCCTTGCTACAATCCTTGTGATGATACATATGAATTAGCTCATTACACACATCAATTAAAGCAATACACTCCAGTAGTTGCCGAAAAAGAATTAGCTAAAATCAAGAAAGAAGAAAAAGAGCATGTAGATCAATATGACAATTTTTTAAAGTCAATAAAAGATGAAAAGTTGCATAAGCTTGTTAAAATGACAAATGATATTTGTTTTTATCGCGAACATCGTAATGATTTACGTCGGGAGGGTCTTTGTTTGATTCGTCCTCTATATGAAAAGATAGGTATGATACTTGGATTAAATGTAAAGGAGGTTTGTTATCTCACTAAAGATGAGATAGAAATATCACTTAAAAATGAAGAAATAAACATTTCTAAAGAAGATATTAATAATCGGATTTCAGAATACATTCTATTTACAAAAAATGAGAATTTCATATTAATTAGCAGTAGAGATACTATTAGTAGAATAAAAAAAATAATACAAAATAAGGATAGTGAGGATGATTTTCTCAAGGGCAGTTCAGCTGCTGGAGGTTTTGTAATAGGAAAAGTTTTTGTTATAAATAGCATAGACAAGTTAAAAAATTTCAAAGAAGGCGAAATATTAGTGACTTCTATGACGGCACCTGATTATGTAATGGCTATGAAAAAAGCGTCCGCAATCATCACCGATGAAGGTGGCATTACTTGTCATGCGGCCATCATTGCGCGTGAACTTAAGAAACCATGTATAATAGGAACAAAGATCGCCACGCAAGTTTTGCACGATGGGGATCTGGTTGAGGTGGATGCGGATCAGGGAATTGTTAGAATTTTGAAATAAAAAATACATTTTTACAAATAAAAAAACCGGATTTTTTGCAACTGCAAGAATCCGGTTTTTTGTTGAAGAGATTACTCAAATCTCATTCAACGATTGGTGCCAAGATAAACTCGGCATCGATAATGTTTCCATCCTGGATCGTGTAAACAACGCACGAGGCTTCTGGTGCCTCATATGGCACAGACGCTGCCCATTTTTCTGGGACAGCTAGTGTATGAAAAGGCGAGTGGGAGAAGCAGATTGCTTGTTTTCTCCCGAGATCCTTTTCTCCAAGATTCACGATCTCTTCAGCAAAGCTGAAGAGATAATTACTGAGATGTTGGCGAGCCAAGTGTGAGTAGTTGTTGATTTCGCGTGCCGCAGCCACTGTGTTTCCAGTCTCGACGACTTTTTGGAGATCTTTTTTGTAAGCTTCCATATCTCCATCAAAGGCCTCGGCGAAAGGAGCTTCAAAGCTAAGTCCGTTAATCTCTCTGTAAACAAAAAAATGATGACCTTTTATTGCGGTTTGTGCAATGTCGGCGCATTGCCGAGTTCTCACCGTGGGTGAGTGTGCGATATGCCCAAAATCAAATCCTCTTTTGAACAGAGCTTTGACTGCTGCTTTGATTTGGCGCTCACCCAAAGGAGTGAGACTGTCATCATTTTTGTTACCGTGCCGCATTACGGCGATTTCAACGTTTTTGGTAGTGATGTTATTTGGCATGATGTGCTCCTTTTGAGATGGTTGATGGTTTTCCGTAAAAAATACGGATAAATTGACAAAGAAATCAGGCACCATACCTGATTATCAATTATAGCAGATGAAATGATTTCTGTCAAATTATAGAGCTTTGATCTTTTCGGAAAAAATGCTATAATACACGTACTTTAAGATTAAGATATAATATTTTGGATAAAAAAATCAGGGTTAGATTTGCGCCGTCACCGACAGGTTATTTGCATGTTGGAGGTTTGCGAAGCGCTTTATATAACTATTTATTCGCCAAAAAGAATGGCGGTAATTTTATCTTAAAAATAGAGGACACTGATCGCAAAAGATTTGTTGAAGGTGCAGTGGAAAGTCTAATTAGCTCTTTGGATTGGGTGGGACTGAATCGAGATGAAGGCGTATTTCTGAAAGATACGACTTCGAATTTGGGAGACAAAAAAAATATTGAATCTGAAAATTACCCAGGGATTATGGAGGTGGGTGATTTTGGACCATATATTCAATCGGAGAATTTAGCTATGTACAAAAAATATGCGGAGGATTTGGTGGCTGCCGGCAAGGCTTATTATTGTTTTTGTGAACAAACAAGATTGGATGCAATCAAAGAGGAACGTATAGCTAACAAGCAAGCACCGATGTATGATCGCTACTGCTTGAAAAATGTCAGCGCGGAAGAAGTTAATGAGAAATTGAAATCAAATTGCGCCTACACAATCAGATTAAAAGTTCCAGCAGATGAAATCATTGAGTTTGAAGATTTGATTCGTGGCAAAGTTTCCATCAATTCCAATACGATTGATGACCAAGTTTTGATGAAGTCTGATGGTTTTCCAACCTATCATTTGGCCAATGTAATTGATGATCATATGATGGGCACCACCCAAGTGATTCGTGGTGAAGAATGGTTGCCAAGTACGCCGAAACATATTTTGTTGTACCGAGCTTTTGGTTGGGACATTCCAGAATTTGCCCATCTGCCACTACTACTTAGTACTGATAAAAAGAAACTTTCCAAACGTATGAATGACGTCGCCGTGGAGGATTATATTAAAAAAGGCTATTTGAAAGAAGCGATTATTAATTTCGTGGCACTACTCGGCTGGAATCTGGGTGAAGGCAGTACGCAAGAGGTTTTTTCTCTTCAAGAATTGGAACGAGTTTTTGACATCAAGCGCGTGCACAAGGCGGGTGCAGTTTTTGATTTGAAGAAACTAGACTGGTTGAATGCACAGTATATTAAAAAACTTTCCATCGATGAGTTGTATCAAAAATCATTGGAATTTTTTGCGCAAAAAGATTTTTACAAATCGTGGAACGTGGAACGTGAATCGTGGAGCGTGGAAAAGAAAGAAAAATATTTGAAAAAAGTTTTGCAAATTGAACAAGAACGCCTGAATAATTTATCTGAGGTGGGGGAGAACAATCAATTTTTCTTTGCAGACATTTCCTATGACAAAAATTTATTACGCTGGAAAGATATGTCAGACACTGCTTTGCAAGAATCGCTAGAAAAGTCCATTGCGGTTTTAAGTGCGATTGATGAGTCGGATTGGGAAATAAAAAATATTGAAGAAAAACTTTTTGTAGCGGCGGGGGATAAGAAGGGTGATTTGCTCTGGCCACTGCGCGTAGCTCTTTCTGGAGCACAAAAATCACCGTCACCAATGGAGTTGGCGTGGGTTTTGGGCAAAGTTGAATCACTGCAAAGATTGCAAAAAGCCCTTGCATAACTTAGCGTTATAATATTCTATCAAAGCATGAATAAAATAAAAAATAATAAAATAATAAAATTTAACGTACTATTTTTATTGCTAGCAATTATTGCCTTGGCACTTTTTAATTTTGCATCATACGCCAATGTCCGTGCCGAAAGTTGCGACACACTAATAGGTGATGACAAAGATAAATGCATCATCGCACTGGAAAAAAAGGCCGAAGCCTACCAAGATATTATTGATATAAAAGTTAAACAGCAAACCGCCTTACAAAAACAAATGACTTTGATTGATGCCGAACAATCTAAAAATCAATCCGCCTTGCAAGAAGTACATGAAAAATTTCAAACTACGCTAGATCAAATTAATAATTTAAAAAGAAGAATTGAGCACGAAGAAACACAAATTGAGCAACAAAAAATAATCCTATCAGGATTGATGCAGTCATATTATGAAGATGATCAGCAAGGTGTTTTGGATATTGTTTTGGCTAATAGAGATTTTTCAGAAATTCTGAATCAGTCTGACTACATTCAACAATCAAGTTTTAAAGTTTCTGACGTGTTAAAATCAATTCAAGATATAAAAAATGATTTAGACCGTCAAAAAATTGCTCTGGAAGAAACAAAAACAGAACATGAAAATTTACAAAATCAATTAGAGGATAAAAATTTGAACTTGCAAAACACTGAGGCTCAGAAGCAAAAATTATTTGGACAAACAAAAGCTGATGCAGAAAAATATCAAAATCTTCTAGATAATATTGAAAATGAAATTTATAGCTTGGAATCAAGTAAGTCTGTTGATTACAGTAATGTGCCAGCAGCAAAGGGTGGTTATTTTGATTATCCAGTTTCAAGTGAAGTTATTACTCAATCATATGGCTGTTTGAAAGATTCTTTTGCGAAAAGATCATATCCTACTTGCGATAATGGCAGTGGAGGATTTCATAATGGATTGGATTTTGGTAAAAATAGTGGGAACAGTATTTTCTCCGTTAAAAGCGGTAGGGTAATCGCATCTGGAGATAATGGTAAATATGCTTATGGTAGGTGGCTTGCAATTGATCATGCAGATGGATTGGTAACTCTCTATGGGCATCTAAGTAGTAAGCTTGTTGCAAAAGGTGCTAAAGTTGAAGCAGGGCAAAAAATTGGAATAATAGGAACAACTGGATATTCTACAGGAATTCATCTTCATTTTTCAGTTTTTGATAAAAATAGCTTCGAGATTGTTGAATCCTTAAAAGTAAATGGGTTGATGCTACCCGCTGGAGCATCAATTAGTCCAAAAAGATATTTAAAGTAAATCTTCTCTTTTTGTCGGTTAAATTTATATTTTCAGCATACATTGATGTATGCTGAAATTATTTAATTTTGTGGTAAGCTAATTGCTTTTCTGTATTAGGTGTCGCAAAAGATACCTTGTGCGACACTGTCCATATTTCAAGATACGATCTTCCCTGCTAAATTTGCGTATTTTTAGGATTATAATTTTTTATAAAACTAACTGGCTCTTTCCAATATTCTAACTCCGTCGTATTCTCTTTGTCAGATTGCTCTTTAAAATAACCTGGCAAAACTCGCGCGTGGAACGGTCCATCATAAATTCCAAAATGCAAATGTTCTTCCTCCCACGCTCCATTGGATTCACTTAGTGATTTTCCAATGATTCCAATCAAGCCACCCATTTCAATGGTATCGCCTTTTTTAACATAGCGCTTACCTAGATGACCATAGACGGAGTAGAAAACTTTTTTTGTCTTTGGATCTTTGTGTGCAATGATGGTGATGCCACCCCAATTTCTTTTAATAATAGTTTCTCCATCTTCGGAAAATTCCCCCGGATGTAGTTTTGAATAAACAACAGTTCCGCGTCCAATGGAAAAAACTTTCGTCTCCGCAGGTGCTGAGATATCAATGCCCAGATGCTTGCCCCACAGTTGTTTATCATAGACATTCATCTCACCAAAACCAGAAGAAATATTTTTAAAATTCCCCACAGGAAACATTAGATTAGGTGTGATTCGATAAGCCATTGGTAGTTTGCGAATTTAGAACAATTTTTAGCTAATGATTGTTAATAAATTATTCGCAATAAATTCGCCTTAAATTAGTTTTTAATTAGAGAATTTCTATAATCTTTTATAGCTTCATGCAACGCCTCGTCTGCCAGATTTGAACAATGCATTTTAATTGGCGGCAAACCATCTAGTGCATCTGCTACATCGTTGCGCGTAATTTTCATCGCATCTTCGACTGTTTTGCCTTTGGCAAGATCAGTTACCATTGAAGATGTTGCAATAGCCGAGGCACAACCAAGTGTTTCAAATTTAATATCACTAATGATATCCCCTTTTTTCTTGTCTTTTTTTACTTTAATGTAAATTTTCATTAAATCACCACAAACTGGATTTCCGACCATACCAACGCCAGAGGCATTTTTAAGCGCTCCTTGATTATGCGGTCGAGTGAAATGTTCTAAAACTTTTTTTGAATATTGCATTTTTTATTTGTTAGAATAATAATCTTCCAGCACTGAACCAGAAATTTTTCGCAGACGCACAACGACTGTTTTTAATTTTTGCACAGCAGTGTTTATTTCCTGCTTTGTTGTGTATTTGCCTAATGTTAATCGCAATGAGCCATGAGCTTGTTCAGCTTTAAGTCCAATAGCCATTAGCACATGTGACGGTGAAAGTGCGCCAGATGAGCACGCCGAACCTGTAGAACCAGCTACGCCTTCCATATCCAAGGAAAGCAAGAGTCCCTCGCCTTCAACATCACGAAATGTAAAATTAGCGTTATTGGGTGAGCGTTTTATTTTCGAACCATTGAGCATTGTATGAGGAATTTCACGCAAAACTTTTTCAATTAAATAATCTCGTAAAAATTGAATTTTTTTAGCATCTTTTTGTCCATTTTTTTGCACTAACTCAATTGCCTTGCCAGCTCCGACAATACCCGGTACATTATGTGTGCCAGCACGCATCTTATATTCTTGATCTCCGCCGTCCTGAATTTTTTTAATAGCAGTCCCCTTTTTAACATATAATATTCCCACGCCCTTTGGTCCATAAATTTTATGTGCCGACATAGAAAGCAAATCTACGCCTATTTTTTTTGTATCACAATCACAATAATTAATTGCTTGTGTGGCGTCAGTGTGAAATAAAATTTTGAAATCAGTTTCTTTTTTCTGGGCGTTTATTTTTTTGACTAATTTGCCAATTTTTTCAATTGGTTGCACAGTGCCAATTTCATTATTTACATACATTACTGAAATTAAAATCGTGTTAGTTTTGATAGCATTATTGATATCACTAATTTTAACTACCCCATCTTTTCCAGGTTTGATATAGGAAATTTCAGCTAATTTTTCTTGCTCGACTGCCTTGCACGAGTCTAAAATACAATGATGCTCAATAGCAGAAGTGATAATGTGCGGTTTTATTTTAGCATTCTTTGGCTTGGAATAATATGATTTAAGCACGCCTTTAATAGTGATATTATTTGATTCCGTAGCACCGCTAGTAAAAATTATTTCGGATGGAGTCGCATTAAAAAAAGTCGCAATCTTGCCACGAGCCTCATCCACTGCTTGCAAAGCCTCTTGACCAAAAGAATGAATTGACATAGCGTTACCGAATTTTTCACCAAAATATGGCAACATTTCTCTCAATACTTCTTTGTCAACTGGGGTGGTGGCAGCATAATCTAGATATATATTTTTTTGCATATTATTTTATTTACCCCGTTAAATTCGGTTTTGCCGAGTCGCTTTTGGCGACTATTTAACTGGGTGAATTAAATCACTTAATTTTATATTGTGTAATGTTTTTTCAATTTGAGCTCCAAGAATTTCCCAAACAATCTTAGAAGAACAAATATCTTCCATACAACATATTTTGCCAACACATTTCATCGGTGCAATTGGACCTTCCAGAGCAATAACAATTTCAGCCACATTAGTTTTTTTAGCTTGTTTTTTGAGAGTATATCCCCCATTGGTGCCTTTAAAACTTTCCACTAAATCGTGCTTACGCAGTATATTTAAAAGTCTCTCTAAATATTTAATCGAAATTGATTCTTCCTTGGCGATTAACTTAATGTTTTTAGTTTGTCCTTCATTTTTAGCCAGATTAACCATTGCTTTTAGACCATATTCAGCTTTTGTCGAAAATTTCATATTTTGTGGAATTTAATAGTCTACCAAATTAGTATACATTTATAATACAAAAAAAGCTGAACGAAGTCAAGTCTTCTCTATGAGGCTAATTGTGCAATTTCATATGAAGCAGCGATAACAACTATTAGAAATACTGATGCAACAACAATAGCTGCGAAACGAAATGTTTCGTCTATTTTTGGTGCGGAAACATTCTTGAACATTTATTTTGATATTAACTTTTAATCCTGCTATAATTATAATACAAGCTTAATTTTATGCAAGTCCTCTAAACCTTATGAGAATATCATATTCAGCACTAGATAGTTATCAAAACTGCTCACTGAAATACAAATTTCAAAATATTGATCACATCAAAACTCCCAAATCCAAAGAGGCGGTTTTTGGAACCATTATTCATGACGCAATGAAGTTTATCCACACACCAAGCATTCTTCCCCCCACTGTAGATGATGCTTTGGAGCATTTTTCCAATGCCTGGAATCCGACGGTTTTCGATAGTGAAGATCAGGAGCGTGCCGCTTTTTCACAAGGAGTTAAGATTATCCAAGACTATTATCAAAAAAATAACCCCGCTAATTTTAATATTGTCGATCTGGAGTCACGTTTTCAAATCGAGATAGGCACCAAGGGAAATCCACATATCGTTTCCGGTATCATTGACCGCATTGATAAGACTGCAGATGGTTACGAAATTATTGATTATAAAACAACCAAGAAAATGCCCTCACAAGATAAAGTGGATAATGATTTGCAACTCTCGGTTTATTTGCAAGCTTTTCTCGCGCGCTATCCCAAAGAAATTGCTAATATTGATAAATTAACTGTCAGTCTCTATTTCCTCAAGCATGGCGTGAAATTGTCCGCTACACGCACGCTGGAACAACTCAAAAAAAGCGAACAATTATTTTTAGATGTCATTGCACAAATTGAGTCTGGAAAATTTGAACCCAACATTACGCCACTGTGCGATTGGTGCGGTTATCAAAATATTTGCCCAATGTGGAAACATAAATTCAAGGAACTGCGGAAGATTGATACTGCGGAGGTTGATTCTGTCATCAATGAATACATTGAATTGAAATCAGCTATTACTCTTACCAAAGATCGTATGGCAAAAATCCAAGAAACTATTACACAATATATGGATCAAGAAGGTGTGGAGCGTGTTTTCGGTGAGCAAGGTCTGATCGCCCGCTCTCTACGCAAAACCTATAAATATGACGCGCAAAAAATTCGTGAAATTCTGGAACCGCTCGACAAATGGGAGTCAGTCCTGAAAGTTGATGGCGTGGCTCTCAAACAAATCACTAGTGTCTTGCCTTTTGAAACTCGCACCGAAATTGAAAAAGCTAAAGTTATCGACAAAGAAACCAAGACCTTGGCGGTGAAAAAGAAATAGCTTTTTAACTGCTAAATACGAAAAAGCTATTTATAAATTTCGAATTTGTGTTCAATTAATTTGCCATTTTTATAGATAAATTTTCCAGAGAAAAATCCTTCTTGATCTAATTGCTGTATAAATATTTTATCACCTTCCCACAAATTTAGATCAAATAATTTGTCATTATCAGTCCACTCAAGATCTCCTTCATTAGATTCTATCAGTTCGCCATCAAACTCATTCATTAAAAAAACAAACACATGCCAAGTTTCATTTGCACTGAAAGCTGGAAAAGTGAGGATTCCTTTCAGCTTGGGATTTTTAACATTCAATCCGCATTCTTCCTTGACCTCCCGAACAGCGCACTCTTCCGGAGTCTCGCCTTCTTCAAATTTTCCTCCAAGGCCATTCCATTTGCCTTCATGTATATCCTTCTTCTTTTTTACACGATGAAGCATGAGGGTTTTGCCATTTTTTCTGATATAACATAATGTTGCTAATTTCATTTTGAAGTAGGCTTAAAATTTATTTTATAATCGTCCCATTGGCTTTTCCCCCTTCCAAATATTTTTTGAGATTGGCAATGTTGTTGCCGTTTAGGATGGCAACTTCAAGTCCAATTTCCTGTGCTTCTTTGGAAGCGATAGGATCAAACGGTGCACTCATACCGGGATCCCACTTGTCCCCCACCATTTTGCGAAATTCAACCCAAGAAATATTTTCAATTTTTTTGGCATCTGGAAATTTACGCGGATCTTTATCACAAACATAATCAATATTAGATAAATTAATTAGGGTTTTGATATTTAGATATTTTGCTAATAATACTGCATCAAAATCAGTTGAGAAGCCGGGACGCCAACCAGCCGCCACCAGAATATCTTCTTTGAAGTTATAAAAATCTTCCAAATCATGTGGATTTTTATTAATTCTTGGATGAGCATGACTACGAAAAATCGTGCGAATGAAATGTGCATTCATTCGAGTGGCGTGAATACCAATCCAATCCTTATCATCATCAGTAATATCATCCACTTTAGCAGCGGCATCAATATATTTTCTCGCCGTCTTGCCACCACCTGTAATTAAAATAAATTTATAGCCATTTTTAATTTGCTCTTCAATCAACGCTTTGAATTTTTTCACAAATTTCCAGTCAATTTCTTCTGGCACAATCAGTGATCCACCCAATGAGATAATAATAGTTTTTTTGTCCATAACTTTTTTAGATTATAAAAAATATTTAAATTAAATTTTTAGTATTTACATCCACTGCTGATTATCCGACCTTGCGCCAAAGCTTCCTGCGCAGTTTTGAAACAAACCAAATTTTCCGGCTTGATTCTTTTGGCATAGGAGCAAGTTGGCGGATAATATTTATTAGAGTTTTTACTGCCTACAAAAGCACAGTTTGCTTGTCCGGCAGTTGCCGGCAAATCAGCCACCACAGGCGCTTTTTGAGTGACAGCGCTCTCTGATTCCATTATACTACTAACCCGCCCTTCTGGGCTAATTTCTGAGCCTACAGCTGGTTTCTCAATAATAATTGGGCTGGAATTAATGGTTCCAGCCTGCATATACCCAAATTCAAAGGAAATCGCAGCCACAAGCAAAAAACCTATGCTCAGGATAATCTTGTATTCATATTCAATCCAAAACTCTTTTATCATCTTCATTTGTTTGTTTTTATTAACTACAAACCACGAACTACCAACTACAAACTAATTCGTTGTTGACATTATACCATATTTTGCTATAATAAATCTCGTACTCTGTATGAATGGCTATCCCAGTATCGATTCCGACAAAACCTTAGAGTGATGGCTTTATGGTTTCGCGGATTCGCCTCCGGCTTTAGTCTGTAGTTTTATTAAATATTAATTATGAATCGATACGGGACGCTCATTTTTATGGCTTCTCGCTATCGCTCAAGATAAAAATGGCGCATCGTAAAGCTGGTGGTTCCACCCAACTGGGTCGTGATTCAGTATCAAAAAGACTTGGTGTTAAAATTTTTGGAGACCAACGAGTCCAAGCTGGAAACATTATCATCCGACAAAGAGGATCAAAATGGAGACCGGGAGAAAATGTTAGACAAGGTGAAGATGATACTCTCTATTCTGTAATTGATGGCGTCGTAAAATTTGCTACCAAAAAGATTAGAACTTTTACTGGTAAATTAGAAGCTAAAAGATTTGTTTCTGTTGTCGCAGCTGAAATCATACCGAGAAAAGTTCGCGCTCCTCGAGCAAAAACAAAGGCTGGAAAAATTAATAATGCTAAGATAAAATAATAATCTATCTTGAATAACAAAAGCCTCTCGTAATTGAGAGGCTTTTTTGTTATAAGTTTTTGCAAATACTATTTTTTATTTTTCAATTTCTGTCCAGCTGCAATAAGTTCATTAAAAAGTGGTTGACCTTTCATCGGACTGCTTTTCAATTCTGGATGAAATTGCGTTGCAACGAAGAACGGATGAACTGAAACTGGCAATTCAACAATCTCCATTAGGTTTCCTTTGGGAGATTTTCCAGAAAATATAATGCCAGCTTTTTCTAGACGTTCAATGTATGCGGGATTAACTTCCCATCTGTGTCGATGTCGCTCAGAAATTTTAGTTGCACCATATGCCCTATTAGCGAGACTACCCTTTTTCAAATTAGCTGGGTATGCTCCAAGTCGCATCGTTGCTCCATAATTGTGATCCTCTAAGTTCTTTTTTTGCTCAGGCATAATGTCAATAACCGGATTTTTTGTTTTACGATTTACTTCAGTTGTGTTTGCATCTTTAAATCCCAAAACATTGCGGGTATATTCAATAACTGCTAATTGCATACCGTAGCAAATACCTAGAAATGGAATTTTATTTTTACGTAAAAATTCAATCGCTAAAATTTTACCTTCAATTCCACGTGAACCAAAGCCTCCAGGAATAACTACACCATCATATTGTTTCAATTCTTCTAATTTCTCAGGATTTTTTTCATATGATTCGCTGCTAATCCAATCAATTTGCGGTTTTACATTGTTTTTATATCCTGCATGTTTCACTGCTTCAATAACACTAATATAGGCATCTGACAAAACAAAGTCGCCTGTACCAAAATATTTTCCAACAATTCCAATCCTAGCAGTTCCTTTGGGATGTTTAATTCTTTCCACTAGGTCATACCATTGTTGTAGGTCAGTTTTTTTATATTTTAGTCCAAGTTTTTTCAAAATCAATCGACTCAAATCATCACGTTCAAAGTTAATTGGCACTTCATAGATATTATCGCTATCTGGTGCAGAGATAACATCACGTTCGGGAATGTTGCAAAACATAGCAATTTTCTCTTTTCTCTTTTTGTCAAGAAATGTTTCCGAGCGTGCGATGATAAAATCAGGCTGAATACCAGCACCATTCAGAGTGCGTACAGCATATTGCGTTGGCTTGGTTTTCATTTCTCCAACCTTTGATGGAATTGGCAAATAGCTTACCATAATAGAAACAACATCATCTGGATATTTTATTTTCATCATTCGTGCCGCTTCCAGAAAAAGAATATTTTGATATTCACCAACTGTACCACCGATTTCAATAATCGCAATATCTGCTTCAGCTTTCTTAGTTGCTTTCTCAATTCGATCAATAACTTCCAGTGGAATATGTGGGACAACTTCAACACATTTACCTTTATATTCTAAATTTCTCTCCTTATGAATAACAGTTTCATAGACGCGACCCGTAGTCATATAGTTGTCGCGAGACAATTCAACATCCAAAAATCTTTCGTAGTTCCCCATATCCTGATCGGTCTCATCACCATCATTTAAAACAAAAACCTCGCCATGTTCAGTGGGGTTCATTGTGCCAGCATCAACATTGATGTAGGGATCAATTTTTAAAGCTGTTACAACAAATCCACGTGCCTTGAGAATTGCTCCCACAGAGGAAGTAGTAATTCCCTTGCCGACTCCACTCATCACTCCCCCAACTACGAAAATGTACTTCCTGTTTTTCATATTTTTTAAAATATAATTTAATTAACACAAACGAAAAAGTCGCCTCCCCCGCGACTTTATATAATTTTCAAAAGCACGCTAATTTGCGCTTTCCACTGAAACTGAAATAATCGCCTCTATATTATGCTCTAATTCTATCTTCACTTCATAATCGCCAACTTCTTTGATTGGATTTTTCAAAATAATTGCTTTTGTTGGAATGATGATATTTTCTTTTTTTAATTCTTTGACAATATCTTTTGCGTGAATTGATCCAAATAATTTTCCATTTTTTTCTTTAACTAGGATCATAATAGCTGACCCTTCTAGTCGTGCAGCTAGTTCTTGGGTTTTTTCCAAATCTAATTGTTCTTTCTCAACTTGTTTCTTTTTTATAACATCAACCTTTTTCAATCCAGAGTTAGTTGCAATCTCAGCTAATTTTTTTACAAACAAAAAATTCCGCGCATACCCTTCGGACACTTCCTTTATGTCACCGTTCTTACCAAGGTTTTTTACATCTTGTAATAAAATTATTTTCATATGTATAGTATATCAAAAAGAGTAAATTGAGGCAAATAAAAAAATGCCGAGATCCTCGAGGGGGTCCCGGCATAGCACGGAAAAACTAGGGTATTAATAATGTCTATCAAAGAAAATGGTTCTTCATTTGAAGATTTGTGCTGAACGACTGTACTCAGCGTCAAGGCACTGCAAATCTTCTTTGAAAACATTATAGTAATCTATGAATCGCCCAGCGATGCGTAAATTACACGTTAACCCTAGCATATTGCAATACTAGGAAATATATTAGGATTTGTCAATAGTTGAGACGATAACCTCCATTGCCTTATCTAATTGTGGGTCTTTTCCTGCCTCAAAGTCAGCTCGAGTGAACTCAACTTCAATATCTGGAGAAATGCCCTTTTCCATAATATAATCACCATTTGGAGTCAGCCATTTGGCAACTGTAATTTTAACACTGGCTTTATTGGGCAAGCTAACTAACTCCTGCACTGAACCTTTGCCAAATGATTTTTTACCAATTAATTGAACAGTATGATTATCTCGCAATGCACCAGCTAGGATTTCTGAAGCACTAGCACTACCTTCATTAATTAAAACAACTGTTGGAATAGCACTAAGCTTATCTCCTCCTGTCGTGTATAGGTTATTTTTTTTGCCAGCACCATCTTCTTCAGCTACAACAACTTTTCCTCTAGGAATCATACGACTGGCGATTTCAACTGATGACGTTAGGAAACCACCAGGATTATTACGCAAATCTAGCACAATTCCCTTAGAGCTTTGCAAAATAATCTGATTCATTGCTAAATCAAATTCTTTGGAGGTTTTTTCACCAAACTGATTTATCTTAAGATACGCAATATTATTATCTTTGAATTCTAATTTAACACTCTTGATTTCAATCGTATCGCGAATAATAGTAATATCTTTTGTTTCTTGATCTCCTACACGAAGAATTGTTAATATAACTTCAGTGCCTTTTTTCCCGCGAATTAAATCTACCGCAGAATCAATTGTTGTCTCAGTAGTTGATTTATCCCCAATTTTAACAATCTTATCACCGGGAAGTAACCCAGCCTTTTGAGCAGGTGAACCATCTAACGGTGCAATTACAGTTAATATGTCATCCTTGATTCCAAGCTCAGCACCAATGCCTTCAAAACTTCCTCCTATATCCTCTGCAAATTCCTGAGTTTCTTTTGGGTCAAAAAAGGTTGTGTAAGGGTCATTTGTGGCCTTGAGCATACCTCTAATCGCCCCATAGACTAATTCTTGCGCATCCAACGACCCTTGATCAACATATTTTTCTTTGAGTGTATCCCAAACCTTCCAAAAAAGTGCAAAATCAACTGTGTCTTTGCCAGCTGAAAATTTATTTAACATTATAGTTGTCCCAACTGGATTGATTTGACCTAGTGTGTCTTCACTCACTGATCTTCTTCCGTTATTATACCCAAGCCAAAAACTCCCTACTAGAAGAACTAGAATGAAAAAAAAAGAAAAATATTTTATAAAAAAATTTTGATTATTTTTTTCTATACTAGAATTTTGTATTTGATCTTCATTCATAATCTTTCAATATTTTTTTATAATAAACTTATTTATGCTTAGGCATTTCTTTGCCTGAATATTTTATGAAATATTTAATTGCACTGGCAATGTGTATCCAAGTCAGTCGATTTGAGAGTAATGACTGGATAACGTTTTTGCCGACCGATCCACGTCCATGATAGTGATACATTTGAGCTTGTGGTAGATATATAACTTTAAATCCTTGCTCCCAAAATCTGCGACACCAGTCGGTATCTTCAAAATATAATTTGAATTGATGATCCATTAAGCCTACTTTTTCTATTGCAATTTTGCTTGTCATCAAGGAAGATCCCATTATCCAGTCTACTTCACGAATACTTTGATGATCAAAATCTTTCATTAAAAAATTTTCCAAATGTTTTTTAGCAAAGCTAAATTTACCCAATAGAGTCCTCCTGTATACAATCGTCAAGGGAGTATAAAATCTAAATGTTGAGGGTTGAAAGGTTTCATTAAAATTCAAAAGCTGAGGACTGACAATTCCAACATCAGGATTATTTTTTATATATTCCAAGAGTTTTTCAATTGCATCTTTTTTAACAATAATGTCACCATTCAAAATCAAAATATATCTACCTTTGGAAATCTCCAATCCACGATTAACGGTGCCGCTAAACCCGATATTATCTATTGAAGCCAGAAATTTAATTTCTGGATAATCATCATTCATCATTAGTTCCGTTTTTTCTTCTGTGGCACTATCTGACACAATAATCTCGTAATCAGAAAAACTAATATTTTTTTTAACTGAATCAATACAAACCTTGAGTAATTCCGGATTTTTATAGCTAGTGATTATTATAGAAAGATCCATTTATTGTAACAGTGTTAACAATTACATTTTTGGTTTAATGTCTGATTGCGGTGGTAAAGTAAAAATATTTTTGACTACGTCATGGATTTTGTCATAGTTATCACCGATTGGAAGCAAGATGTAACCAGCTCCATCTGCTGGTGGATTATATAACATTCCCTCCTCTGAGTTTTCCATAACTCTTTGATAAAGTTGCGGATTAACCATCTTAGAATATAGTTCATAGAATCGTTTCATTTCCCATGCTTGCATATCGGTTCTGACATTATCACCAAGATTATCTAGAATTGCGTTTAATTTAGAAAAGTCAGTTAAAGTTCCAGCAGTTAATAATTTATCCTTGATTGCTTGAATAATTAGTTGTTGTCTTTTAGCTCTTTCAAAATCACTGGTTGTAACACGAGATCTTGAAAGACACAAAGCTTGGTCGCCATTTAGCGTGATATCACCAGCTGGCAAAGAAAAATTACCACCACATTCCAATGTTCCTGCTGGAGCGTTGCACAAAGGATGAGTTTCAATAACTCTAGTTTTGTAGATATTCGCTGATTTGCTGAAGTATTTTATTGTTTTATTTTCAAATTCTCCAGTCGGAATAGTGAAAAATGAATCGCAAACATGCGCTTCATTAAATTGCATAGCTTCTGAAAATGGAGCATCTAAATGAAAATTAACGCCTCCAATACTATCCACTAAAGCTTTGAAACCCTCGAAATTTATACTAGTAGCATATGCGACGTTGAGACCTGTAACATCACTCAAGATTGTTTTCATATCTTCCAATCCTTGACCACGACCTCTTTGTTCGCCATAAGCATGCACGGCATTAATTTTTTGTTTATCTTGCGTTCCTGGAACAGTTACATATAAATCTCTCGGTACAGAAACCATAGAAATTTTATTTTCAGCCGGTCTTATGCTGACAATTATAATAGTATCAGCTAGCGTGCCTCCTCCTGTGACTCCCTCGCCACGCATTCCCAGAAGAGCGATGTTAACTTGCCCTTCCTCCTCACCCTGCAATTCATCTTTCACTCCGGGCAAAGAATGCATCAGACTCGAAAGCAATCCACCATCACCATTGGAAATTTTGTTTAATAAATTGCCAGTTTTCCAAGCGAAAAGACCGCCACCAACAATTAATAACGCCAGCACAACAAGTGCTATTTTAACCCATTTTCTTTTCATAAATCCTGGTTGAGAAGTTTTATTTAACATAGTTTTTTATATTTTTAAATAAATAAATTACCTTGATAGGCATTACTATCTATTTTACTTTTAATTCATAAATTGTCAATCGATTTTATTTACCCATAATTTCATCATATATTCCCAGCATTTTCGTAGCAGTTTGTTGCCAGGAAAATTTAGCAGCTTGTTGTAATTCCTTTTGCATCAGATTAGTGCGTAAATATTCATCAGAAACAATTCGCGTTAGTTTTTCTGCAAAGTCTGTGGGATTTTTCACATCAAACAAAAGAGTTGAGTTATCAATTATTTCAAGGTGTGGTGCAATATTCGATGCCAAGGTCGGCACGCCCAGCGTCATTGCTTCCAAAATGGGAATGCCAAAGCCCTCATATAAAGAAGGGAAGCAAAAAACGTGTGCTAGTTTGAAAAGTGCCGGCTTATCAGTTTCATCAATAAAGCCTGGTAGCAGGACTTCTGTCTGCAAAGAATAGTTTTTAATAAATTTATCAATCTGCGTGTCATAGTTTCTTCCCTTACCGCCTGCCAAAACCAGTTTAATCCCAGCTCTTTTTTCACTAGGAATTTTTACATACGCTTCAATCAGAGCTGGTAGATTTTTTCTCGGTTGCAAAGTGCCGATAGAGAGAATGAATTTTGGTGGCAAATTATACTTTTTTCTAATCACTTCTAGTTGCTCCGGAGAAATATCAACTGCAAAATTATCTGCCACAGCATTATGAATCCATTCTAATTTTTCTTCTTTGATTAGATAATATTTTTTTATTTCTGAAACTGTAAATTTGGAAACTCCAATTATCTTATCAGCTCGTCGTAAACTCAATGGCATCAAAATCTTGAGAAAAAATAAATCCAGCTTTCCAATTAATTCTGGAAAAACTTTGAAAGACACGTCGTGCACAATCGTGACAATTTTAATTTTTTTCGACACAAAAAACGGCGTTATATATTGCACCTGCAAAATATCTACCGGATGAGTTCGCAAATATTTCGGCAAAATCCAAGCGTTCCACAAAAACTTATTTACACCTTTTTCACCCAAACTTACCACGGAAAAATTAACTGGCAAATGCAAGATGTCTAGAGATTCTTGCAATAAACTGTCTCCATTCACTTTTCTATCAGTCAGGAGCAAATAATTGTTGACCGTATCAAGCAATGCAAATTGCTTCACCAAATTAAAAAACACCACTTCATCCCCTGTCCTGCCCTTGCCAATATTTCGAATATCAATTGCTATTTTCATAAAATTATAATACGAATGATGCGAATTATTTGCATGCTAATCTACAAATATGCAAATAAAAATTCGCAACATTCGCATATTCGTAGATTAGCATTAATTTGTAGATTCGTATTGATTAGTAATAAAAGCTAAGCCCAAAAATAACCACAGAAATCCTAGCAATATGCCAGAGTTGAACAGATTTGGAATAGTTAGCGCAAACCAACCTAATAATATGAACAAAGGTAGCGCCTTTTCCTCTTGTGTAGCAAAAAATAAAGTCGCACTTGCTTTTAAGAAAATAAATATCCAGGTTATTGTAAAGGCCAACAGGCCAATGATTCCAGCACCCAGCCAAATTTCTAGGAAAATGTTGCTGGCGTTTAGTCCTGTTCCCCGCTCGTCGGTGCCTAGGTGGGAGCTGATATTTCCCCAACCAATTCCCCAGATTGGATTTTGCTTAATGAGGTCCCATGATTTTTTATAAATCTCACTACGCACGCCAACATTTGGATCTATGCGATAAACTTCAGTCACAAAATTACCTGCCAATTTTTCTTGTTCAATTTCTTCTAAATTAATGTGACGACAACCAGATTTCGTCAACAGCTCAGTGTTCCAAGTCTGCGTACCAAGTTTTTGTTTTTCCAAACAAGAAATTGTAATTTTTTGCAAACCAGAACCAGTACTTTGCGCGCGATTTCCAAGTTGGAAGGTAGTCAAATGAAAAAGAAAAACAAGCGCCAAACTAGCTATGAAAGCTAACAAAATTTTAATTTTTAAATTGAAAGTTTTTTTCCATTGCCACTTTTTGTAATCCATTTTCAATTGTGTAAAAAAACTCAGCAAGAAAATGACTGTCACACCCAACGCCCCCAGCCATGCACTGCGCGAAACAGTCAAAATCAATAAAACATATACAACTACTAAAAATACATACATCAAAATTTGCAAAATTTGAAATTTAGTAATTAAAAATTGATTTGAAGTTTGAAATTTTAAATTTGAAATTTGAGCATCTTTATAAAAATCATCCCTCTTCTTATATAAATAAAATATTAAACTATACGCCAAGGCTAATAATAATGACAGGAATATTCCCAACCAATCAGCCTCGGTAAAAGTTCCATTAGGTCGTCCGGGCATCACTTCAAAATTAGAGGCTCCCCGCATAAACTGCACATTCTGCCAGATGCCATAACCAATCACCACAATTGATGAACTTAAGAAAAACGGAATGACTTTTTTTAAATCATCCAGTGTTTGAATATAATTTCGCACTAAAAAATATAAAGCTATAAATGAAGCCAAGACTATTGATTGCTTGAGGCTCACAGCGACATTGGTTGCAAAAATAGCACTGGCAAAACTGGCAAGACCAAAAAGAATCAGCATCCAATCATACCAAGTTAATCGAGTCAATTTGAAATTTAAGCGTTTGGTCGCCAAGCGAATGATGATAGCTAAAATTGTCAGACCACCAAAAAATTGAAAGGGGCGGATTGCAATGCCAAGTTCCGCTGGTGCTAAATTTATATTTTCCAACATTATCGTGCCGACAAAAAAAAGAAATCCCCAGCCAGGACGATAGAGAGTTAATGCTAATGTCAATATTGAGAAAAAAATGAAATCCCCAAACTGCAATGGTAGAATATGCAAATTGGAAAGCACAATGCTAAAAAAAACCAATAACACATTGATGCCAAGCAAAGCTATTTGATTTTTATTTTTTATAAACATTTTTTGTATTGAGATTTAGACACTAGGCGTCGAGGTGATAATTACAAACTCTTAATTATATTAAAAATCTTGCTACTAAATTTTTCCCAGGAAAAATTTAGTGCGCGTTCTTTTCCGCGTCTAACAAGAGTTGCACGAAGTTCTGAGTTTAGCAAAACATTTTTCATTACCATCGCAATATCAGAAACATCATCCGAATTACAATACAAAACACTATCTAATCCAACTTCCGGTAAAGAAGAATTTTTAGCAGTAATAACTGCTGTGCCAGTGTTCATTGCTTCCAGCACTGGCAGACCAAAACCTTCATAGTGCGATGGATAGACAAACATTAGTGCACTAGAAAATATGACTGGCATATCTGTTTGAAGAGTCATACCTAAAAGACACACTTGTTTGGTAAGATTGAGTTCCCGAACTAATTTTTCTGCGTCTACAGCAAGTGGAGCTAATTGAGGCAATAACTTTCCATATATAACCAACTTTGGAATCTCCCGACTAAAATGTGTTTTTTTATTCGACTCCAATAAGCTTGCATAGGCACGAATGACACCTTCCACATTTTTTCTAACCTCCATTCCCCCACCAGCCAAAATATACCCCGACTTCAATCGATATTTTTTCAAAACTATGCTAATTGTTTTCTCAGAAATATTCTTTTTATAAATTTCATCAACATCAATATAATTAACCGTAATTTTTTGTGCAGCAATGCCAAGTTGAGTTATTAGGTCTTTTTCTGTACGCGAAGAAACCGCCAAAATTTTATTAGCTCGCCCAATTGCGCGCTCAGTCATCGCCCAATATATTTTTTTGCGTATGTTATTTAGATATTCTGGAAATAGTCTTGGGACGATATCATGAACCACCATTATGTGTTTTATGTCCGCACTTGTGACGGTCGGACATTGATAGAGCGACAGCAAAACATCACACCCGTCTTTTTTAACCATTTTGGGTAAACCATATTTTTCCCACAAAATTTTACGCACTAAATCATCGCGTCTCCAAAGGGGCAAAAAAATATGCTTGGTAAAATTCTCTGGCAATTTAATGTCAGCTGGCAGATCTTCCTCCAAATACAAAACAAACTCCGCGTCAGTTTTTTGCTGAGCAATCTTCTTTAAAAAGTTAGTTGTCACCTGCCCAATCCCGCTTCCGGGCTTTCTAGCAAATGAGGCGTTGATTCCAATTTTCATGAATTTATTATACCTCAAAAGGCATTTATAACAAAATTATACAGAAGTTACATCCAAACTCATTGACATCGAAACACCTCCGAGATATAATTTAACTATGAATGAAAATAATGCGACTAAAAAAGAAACGACTATGGATGATTTGGCTAGAATTGTTCAAGGTGGTTTTTTAAGTGTGGAAGAAAGATTAGATAGAATTGAAACTGACGTTAGCACCCTCAAGACTGATGTTCATATACTCAAGACTGATGTTGCAGAAATAAAAACAACTCTAGGGAATGTTGAAGCTGACCTCAATAAAAAAGTTGATAAATTCACTCACAATGACCTTGAATATCGCGTAGAAAAGTTGGAAAAGAAATTTGCCTAAGTAACTGCCTAACATCTCACCGCCATAAAATGGCTTGCCAGCTGAAATCCTGAAATTCAACTCGGCATGAGATATTAGACAGTTACTAAAAAATAAAACTTCAACCCACGAAAAAATCCAGCTGGTTGCTGGATTTTTTAATATCTTTTTTTACGCAAAGAAAATTATTTAAAAATCGTAATCAAAATAGTTCCGATGACCATAAGAACAGTGGCGAAAATTTTCTTTTTGGCATCGCGTGTTTCATGCAAGAAAATATAACCGATGAAAAACGAGAACATCGGAGCAATTCTTTTGATCGACATTACAAGCGAGGCTTGTTGGGACTCCAAAGCTACATTAATGCTTCCATTCGCCAACGCATATCCAGCTCCAGCCACCAATGCTAGTATAAAAAATATTTTTTTTTCTTTGCCAGTCAAATGATTCAGAATTCTTTTAGATTTTTTCCATTCGAAAGCAAGTATAATCAACAGAAAAGTCAAGGCAATGGATAGATGTGCAACAATCGCTACAAAAATGGCTGAGCTTTCTAGAATCGACATTTTCATGCCAACTGGCGTCAATGTATAGCAAATTCCCACCACAACCATATATAATTTAGCCTTATTTCTTCTAGCACGCAATTCTTTCTCCTCCACACTCGGATTTTTTATTTTCTTGCGATAATCCATAATCACCGCGCCTGATATGACAATAAGAATACCAATGAAGCTAAGTATGGTCGGAACTTCTTTCAATAAAAAAAAGGCTGGGATAATAATAAACAAGGAAGTGAAGGCTAGCCACGGTGCAACATAATTATATTCTGCTACTTGCAAGGCTTTGTAGCCGAAATAAGCACCCAGCACATTAAACGGCACAGTAATCAACATTCCATACCAAAAATTCAAATGATTTTTTATTTCTGGAAAAATCTGGCCAGTTTGAAAATAGAAAAAAATTGCCAAGAGCAAGCCGGCAAAAAAATAATTTATAAAAGCAATAATATTGATAGCACTTCTGGAGACATCAATATTTCTTTTATTAATCGCACCTGTCACTGATTGAAACAAGGCACCTGTAATTGATAATATAATCCACATAAAAAATATCAAAAAAAATAAAATCGTAAATTTATTATATCATAAAAAAACTAAACCCCCTCAGCGATACTATACGCTTCGGGGGCCAGGCAGGTCAATGTAGATATTTACGCGAGTTGTTTTGTAAACTCGCGCAAACCCTTTTGATGGTAGAAGGCAGCTTCGGCTTGAAGTTCTGTCTTCTGTGGGGTGCGATTTGGTGGCACGCCCAGGCATTCCAGGTAAGCCACATCCATCTTGGCTCCGGCAAGATGAGCCAGAAATTGAATGACGAAATGCATGCCCCATTTGGGTATGGATTTTTCGCCATACTGTTCTTTCGCGAACCTCTCGTATGCGGGGTACATTTCAAGTGCTTTTGCCAAAAATTCTGGTCTGCCGAGATTAAGGCCAGAGCTTTGGATATAGGTGGGGTTTTTCATATCCAGCATGGCTGACTGGAATGAGGCAAGGGAGCGCATCATGTGTCGGTCGTGATAGCCGGTGGCGTGGTCTGGGTACACAATGGTTCCGATCATATGATCACACTTCCCGGAAACTATTGTTCGAATCAATCGTGGAAAAACGGCAGGGTTATGTTCGCCATCTGCATCCAGGCAGCCAATGATGGCACCTTTTCCAGCTTGCTCAAGAGCCCAGGCATAGCCGATTAAAATATTGGCAGCATTGCCTATGTTCTCTTGATTACAAATAACTTCGAGAAAATTATATTCTTCAGTCAGTTGCCGATAAATTTCCTGCGAACCGTCGGTGCTGTTGTCATCGATGATCAACAGTGTCAGGTCGCACCCCCTTGATACGAGGTTGACTGCGAGATCTTCGAAGGCGTAGAAATTTTCTTGCACCTTGGTTCCTGCGTTATGTGCAGGAGAAAAAAGAAGCAAGCGTTGAATTCCAATTGGAGATATTCCTTTGTTCATGATGTCATTCTCCTTTGGGCTGTGCCCATGTTGTGTGTTTTAGAATATAATATTTTATATTCCATTGTAAAAATTCTATCCATAACTGACTATATACATTGTAGCACATCTAAGCCAAAAAGTCAAAACAAAAACTACCATATTTAATAGATATACTAAAATTTGGCTCAAAAAAAGCATTATTTTACTAATTTAAACCCGAAAATAAAACTTACTTAATTTGCATTTGAAATTACTGCGTGCAAAAGATGAGATACATAGGCAACACTAAGGATTTATCAAAATTAAAATATTCCACATTTTCTTCACTTGACTCCCCTCTCAATCGTCCTATAATAGTATCTAGTTGTCCAAATTGACGGGACACATCTAAATTAAAAAAATAATTACAAAAAAATATGTCAGAAAAAAAGGATCAAAAGGTGTGCATCATTGGTATGGGCTATGTCGGGTTGCCATTAGCGGCGGTGTGTGCGAAGAATGGTTACGAAGTGACAGGTTTTGACACTGACCAATCGAAACTAGATATCATCGCGCAAGGCAAAAGTCCGTTTTATGAAAAATTTCTGGATGACCTACTACCGAATGTAAAAATAAATGTCACTTCTGATCCAAAAGGAATTCAAGGCAACGATATTTATATCATTTGCGTACCAACCCCAGTTGATGGCAAACACAATCCTGATTTGAAATATGTCATCAGTGCCTCACAAGCAGTTGCTAATAATATGTCCCGGGGTGCTTTAGTCATTCTTGAATCAACCGTTAACCCCGGAGTAAGTGAAGAAGTTGTGGCACCGATCTTTGAAAAAGCCGGATTTGTTGTTGGTAAAGATGTCTTTATTTCTCACTGTCCAGAACGAGTTGATCCAGGCAATGAAAAATGGAATGTTACAAATCTTCCGCGCGTCGTTGGTTCTTTTGACGAAATAGGTCTAAAAAGAACTGTGGAGTTCTACAAAAATATTACTTCGGGAGAAATCGCTGAAATGGACAATATCCGCGAAGCTGAAGCAACAAAAATTTTGGAAAATTCTTTCCGCGATATTAACATCGCCTTTGTGAATGAAATGGCGATGTCATTTGCTCGCATTGATATCGACATTACCAATGTTATTAGAGGAGCATCTTCCAAATTTTCCTTTATGCCTCACTGGCCCGGTTGTGGCGTCGGTGGACATTGCATCCCAGTTGATCCCTATTATATGATTGAAAAGGGCAAGGAAAATAATTTCGAACACAAGTTTCTGAGTGCGGCTCGAAAAATAAATGACGGTATGGCTGATTACACGGTTGAAATGTTGCAAGATAAATTAAACGAAGTATCAATGCCAGTCAAGGGAACTAATGTTGGAGTTTTAGGAATTTCTTACAAGGCTAACATTGGTGATTTACGTGAAAGTCCCGCTCTTCGAATTATTGATAAAATCAAAAAAATGGATGCTAACTTGATAACTTTTGATCCATATGTCCCAAGTCTTTCTTCTGAAAAAAGTTTAGATGAAATTATGTCAAAATCAGAAGCACTAGTTGTTGTCACTAATCACGATGAATTTAAAAATATTCCGGTTTCAGATTTTGTTAAACACGGAATCAAAGTGATTATCGATGGTCGCAACTGTCTAGATAAAAAAGCTATCCGTGCCGCTGGCATTGTCTATGCAGGAATAGGCAGATAAATACTAACCTTCGCACTCATTGCAAAGCTCCGGTCAACCGGAGCTTTGCTTGCTAAACAAGTAAAAATATGCGACAATAAAAATGTTATTATAAATGGTTTAATCAATAAAATTGTGTTTGATATTATAAAATCTTTCATTTGGATTGTAGTTATTCTAGTTATAGGTTATTTTGTACTGGGTTATTTTGGTTATGAAGTCAATATGGGTTATTTTTCTGATAGCAAAAAAAATTGCCAGGAAAAAATAAAAGACTGCACGGATACAGTTATTCATAAAGGACTTGATGGTACAAATGAATGTAGTTTAAATTGTGTTGATCCACAACTAATAATTAAGAAAAAATAATGAAACTAATCGTAAACCTCCCTGCTTTCAATGAAGCAGAAAAAATTGCTGAAACTATAAAAAGAATTCCAAGGCAAATTGAAGGAATTGATGAGGTTCTAGTGCAAGTGATTGATGATGGCTCTAAAGATCAAACAATAGAAATTGCCAAAACTGCCGGAGCTGACTTTGTCTATACAAACGGAATTAATCGTGGCATTGGTATAACTTTTAAACATGCGGCTGAGCGAGCTTTGGATAATGGTGCTGATATTATGGTCAATATGGACGCCGACGGACAATTCAATCCGCAAGATATTACAAAGATTATTGCGCCAATTTTAAATAAAACAGCTGATATGGTTAGTGCTACTCGTTTTGGCGACAAGGAAGCCAAGGATATGCCTAAGGCGAAATATTATCTGAATAAAATAGCTGCTAAGATAATCGGTAGTTTTATGGGATTTCCAATTGACGATCTGACTTGTGGTTTCCGTGCTTACAGCCGAGAAACACTTGTTCGTCTAAACATCACTCCAGGATTTACTTACACTCAAGAAACAATTATCGACGCGATCGGAAAAAATTTGAAACTAGTTTGGATACCAGTTGAAGTAACTTATTTCGCTGGTCGAAAATCAAGAGTGGTAAAAAGCATTTTTAATTATGTTAGTAACAGTGGAAAAATAATTCTAGAAGCTGTGCGAGACGTTCGTCCAATGAAATTTTTTGGTTGGCCAGCACTAATTCTTCTTCTGTCTTCTTTTGGATTCTTTGTTTATTTTTTTGTCCTATATTTTCAAGATTTCAAAATATCACCTTACAAAAACATTTTACTTGTAGCAATCACGCTACTTATCGTTGGGATTCAATTCCTAATCTTCGCTTTCATTGCAGATATGATTAAATCTGCCCGCAAGCTCATCGAAGATCAAGCACACACTTTGAAAAAATGGCATTATAAAAAATAATCACGACATTAGCCTCTAAAAACCCACTATTCAAACGGTGGGTTTTTTACTTGAAAAATAGTGTGCTTTGAGGTAGAATAAGAAGGTAAATTAAATGATACATACTATGAAAATTCTATTCATTTCTCACGCCTATCCGCCCACTGTCGGCGGAGTTGAAAATCAAAATTTTGAACTTGCTTCGTGGCTCGGAAAAATTGCTGAAGTCCGTATAATGGCCAATGGTCGTGGTAAGAAAGTTTTACCGCTCTGGATGCCCTACACACTCCTCAAATGCTTTTTTGTTGCACCCAAATATGATGTCATCCTTTTGGGCAATGCTCTTTTGGCCCATATGGGTTGGATTTTGAAAATTATTTATCGAAAGCCGGTCATTGTAGTAGCACATGGACTTGATCTGACTTTCAAAAATTGGATCTACCAAACTTTTTGGGTGGGTTTTTTCATCAAGAAAATGGATAAAATAATCTGTGTTGGCAACGAAACTATCCGTGTTGCCAAAGAAAAAGGCATTGATGCAGAAAAATTAGTTTTCATTCCTAATGGCGTCAACACTAACAAATTTATAGCAGAATATTCTTGGACTGACATAGAAAAAATTTTTGGAAAAAAATTAGCTCAGAAAAAAATTCTAATGACTTCTGGAAGACTAGCAAGAAGAAAAGGTGTGGCGTGGTTTATTCGCAATGTGATGCCAAAACTAGATCAAAATATTTTGTATATTGTCGCAGGTGATGGTGTTGATAAAGAGAATATTCAAGTTGCCATCCAAGAAAAAAATTTAGCTGACCGCGTGCAAATGATTGGCTATATGGGCGACCCAGTGCGAGATATGCTTTTTCACACCTGTGATTTATTTATCCAACCCAACATTAAGACTGTTGGCGATATGGAAGGTTTTGGTCTATCAGTTATTGAAGCTGCTTATTGTGGCATTCCAGTTCTTGCTGCTAATCTTGAAGGGCTTAAAGATGCTATCAAGGATGGACAGGATGGTTTTTTAATTGAACCAGAAGATGTTGCTGGATATGTTGCCAAAATTAATGAACTTTTGTCCAATGATGAAAACCGAAAAGCTTTTGGACAAAAGGCTAGACAGTTTGTCATTGATAATTATAGTTGGGATAAAATAGCTGAAAAATATTTAACGGAAATAGAAAAGACAATCTCAAATCAAAAAAATATTTAAATATTTAGACTTCATTTTGAAATTTTAAATTTAGAATTTGAAATTAAACAAAAAAATCTATAATGCTACAACACATACTAAACCAAATAACTTTCTTCATCACACTAGCCTTTGTGTTATTTATTCCTGGCTATGTAATGCTTCTGGCAATTTTTGGCAAAAGCAAAATTTTGAGTACGCTAGAAAAATTTATTATTTCTTTTGGCTTGAGCATTGTTGGTGTTGATTTTATTTTCTTTGCCATCGCAAAATTAAATATTCCTATCACTCGCCTATCATCTGTCATTAGTATTGCATTGTTTATTTTTATTTGTTGGATTATTTATAAATTTAGACATTTTTCAACTTCAAATGAAAGCACACCATTATTCTCTTTTTCTAAAAATCAATTCATTCTAATTCTGCTTTTGCTATTTCTAACTCTTTTTATAAAAACAGCCTTTTTAACTGATACGGTTTTTCCAACAGCGACCGATATGGGACACCATATGTATTGGGCCAAGTGGATGGTAGAAAATCATCAATTGCCAACCTATGACGGTATGCCGGATTTTATTATTGGTGAACACATCATATTTGCTACTATATCAACACTTAGTGGTGCCAGTTTTCTATCTGCTTTTCCAATTGTTGTTTTGTTTCTTATAAATATGCTCAGTATTTTAACAGTATTTATCCTAACCCTGCGTATTTTTAAAGAGAAAAATATTGCTATTCTAACCTTATTATTTTTAGGTGTTTTGTATGCAGTCGCTTCACCGCAAGCCAAATTTGTTTCTGGCGGCGTCATTGGCAACCTGATCGGAAATTTCCTACTACCATTGTCATTCTATTTCTATTATCGTGCTTTTAGTTTTTTTGAAACTGATGCGAAGTTAACGACTGATAATAAAACATTCCTAGCTCTGGCAATTTTCTCAACCTTTGGATTGTTCTATACACATCATCTTACTTCTTTTATTTTTCTTTTTATTTTTACCTTGTTAGTGTTGATATTTTTGGTCGTCAATCGAAATCACTTAAAAAGTATCTTTTCAGCTTTGTTTAAAATTATTCTTTCTCCACAGGTGCTAGCAACGTTTTTCACTGGATTGCTATTTTTCTTTTTTATTTTCACACCAAACTACATCAAAAATAGTGCTGTCGAAACAGCCGTCGGCGCTCCTAGCAAAGAAACTCGCGTAGGGCTTACGATTGACAATTTACGTTCATCTGTTGGCGAAGCCAGAATCGCACTTGGCTTTCTGGGACTGCTCATTCTTGCAATTGGATTTAAGAAAAAAAATATTGGTTTCGCAATTGTCGCTGCTTGGGCGGTGATGATTTTCATTATGTCTACACAACCCCAAATGTTGTTTATAAATCTGCCTAGCACGCGTATTGGTAACTATCTTTCCTATCCAATCGCAATTTTGAGTGCCTATGCTTTCTATGAAATTTTCAAGGCACGCCAAAATGATACCAAAAAAATAAATAACCTGCTTAAAATAAGTTTTGTCATTATTGCAACATTTTTTTTAGTGGATGGCATTTCCGATTCAGCCACAAGTTTCAAAGTCAAGACTGATCTTAGTCCGCTGGCACAAACTTTTGATGCTTCCAATTATCTTGCAACTGTCACTACTGATACTGATGAAATACTAAAAGATCACAACTATATTACAGCTGATTCTTGGATGAAAATCTTTCTGATGCGTGGCTATAAATATCCACTGTCTCGCGGATATTTCAAACGCTATGATGACCCAACAAAACCGCGCGAAATGTGTACGCTCAATATGATTTCCACACCAGCGAGTCCTGAGGCACAGCAGTGTTTCATTGAAACACAAACTAATTTCATTGTAGTCAATCCAAACTATGACAGCGCGCAGTTCATTAAATTGAAAAATTTTGATCAAGTCTATTCTAGTGTTGGAATAAATATTTATTACAAAAAATAACTACTATGCAACAACAAACTAAAATTATCTTATTTTTTCTGAGTCTGTTTCTAGCAAGCTCAGTCTATTTATTTTCCATTGATTCCAATTACAACAAAGCAGGAAATAACAATGACTGGTATGCACTATATTTCACCAATCCAAAATCAGATGACCTCAGCTTTGCTATTAAAAATTTTAGCAGCGAAACTAATTTTCACTGGGAAATTTTAGCTGACAATAAAAAAATAGCTGAACAAAATGTTAGCATTCAAACTGACGAAGAACTAGGATTCAATCCGACTGCAGTTGACACGGAAATTAAAAAATATATCATCCGTGTTTCTGCTGGCAACATCACGCAAGAAATTTATAAAAATATAAAAAAATAATTATGCCAACTCCTAAAAAAATTCTCCTCGTCACGCGTCCAATCGCTCCCCCTTGGGATGAAGCGTCCAAAAATTTCGCCTACGCCTTGGCTAGTGATTTGCGGTCAAACACAGACCTAGAATTACATTTGATGACCAACGGTTTTGTTTCGCAGCTGCCAACAGAGGTTATTCAAGAACAGATTTATACCCAATCACAAAATGACTTTAGTTTTTCACAAAAAATAAGACTCTTTTGGTTTCTGTTGTGGAGTTCTCACAAATTCGATATCATTCATTTGCTTTTCACACCGACAAAAATAAACATTTTTTTTATTAAATTAGTCTTAGCATTCTCCAAAGTTAAAACCGTACAAACAGTAGCCACCTTGCGTGAGGATATTTTTTCGCCGGAAGAAATAAAAAAATTAATGTTTGCCGATATTATTGTTACCTATTCTGACTATGCAAAAAACAAACTACTCACATTAGGAATTGAAAACAGCCAGTGTATTTATCCAGGGATTAATTTGGAGGAATATTGCAAAAAAGAAAAAAATCCAGAACTCCTAGCTCAATATAATTTTACTGCTACGGACTTTATTATTAATTTCTCTGGTGAATACACGCGTCTCGGAGCAATGGATGATGTCATTGATTCTTTCATAGAAACCTCTGCCAAAATTCCAAATGTAAAGCTATCACTGGCAGTACGGGTAAAAAATGAACGAGATGCAAAGAAAAAGAAAGAGGTTGTAGAAAAATTACAAAAAAATGACTTACTTGCAAAAGTTGCCTTTCATGATGATGGAAAATATAATATGACTGATATTTATAATCTAGCTGACATTTCTATTTTTCCGGTGCAAAATATGCACGGCAAGTTTGATATTCCCTTGGTCGTAGTTGAAGCGATGGCATGTGAAAAAGCGGTTATTGTTTCCAATTTGCCGATCCTGCGAGAATTTACTTCGGAAATAACTGCAGTTACAATTACCAAAGGCAATGTGCCAGAATTAACTGTCGCGATTATTGACCTCTATGAAAACCCAGAGAAACGCAATTCTCTTGGGAAAAATGGACGAAAATTTTGTGAAGAACATTTTGATATTAAAAAAGTTTCCGCTAAATATGAACGCCTCTATAAAAATTTATAAACAAAAATTATGAATAATCCCAAGGAAAATTTATCAGAAATAACACCACATCAATATGATTTTCAGACAGAAAAAATGTCTGTGCCAAGTCGCTTTTTTATGAGCTCAGATCTTTTGCCTGAAGAGCAAACATTTCTGCAAACAGAAGACATTGCTTCCAATAAAGATGTTTTTTTTCGCCATACTGTTGCTATGCCAGATGTCTGTTCCAAACCAGGAAGGAAAAATGCGGCCGGAACCACTATCGTATCAGAAAAATATATTCTGCCACAGGTTAATGATTCTGATCCTAATTGCGGTATGCGTCTAGTCAAAACAAATTTGACCGAGGACAACATTACGCCAACCGAAATTCATAAACTATTTGAATATTTGGTCGATGTTGTACCCACGAAAAAATTAATTGGAACTACAGTGCCTTTCAAAACTGTGGTGGACATTTGTCGCAAAGGGACGAGTGCTGTCATAGAACATTTTGGGGTTAAAACCAAAAATGAATTAGAAAATACACAGTCAGGAGGAAATTTTTTCAGCAAAGAAATGACCCCGCAAGATATTTTTGATGCCATCCCGAAATTGTATTTGCATTTTGCAAAATATCGTCTTGGAATTCTTGGTGCAGCTGGTAATCATTTTCTTGATTTAGTTAAAGTCACTGAAATTATTGACCCTCTAATGGCTGAAAAATTTGGCGTAAAAAAAGGTCAGTATCTTTTTATGATACACACTGGTTCTGGCATTCTCGGACAATATACAATGTATTCCTACACTGCCAAAAAGAGAGAACATCTTTCTCAAGCAATTATGGTGAAACTTGGACAACTCACTTTCAATTCCAGAAAGAAAGATATCTACGACTCTATGCAAAAATCTATCGCCAAACATATGGCAGATGATAATTCACTTTTGAAATATGATGCCAACGGACCGGACGGCGAACTCTATATGAATGCCCGTGCGGCCGCTTCTAACTTTGGCACCGCTAATCGTGCCGTTATCACACACAACATTTCCGAAGCTATTAAAAAAATTCTAGATCGTGATCCGGAAATGGATTTGATTTATGACATTCCACACATCTCGATTACAAAAGAAGAACATTTTAGCACGCCGGTGATGGTGCATCGCAATAACACCTCACGAGCCTTTGGACCAAGCAAGATGTCTGCTCATCCTCTTTACAAAGAAACTGGCGAGCCAGCATTTATTCCATCTTCAATGAGCACTTCAGCCTATCTTTGCGTCGGCACTGATGACAACGCTGAAAGTTTCTATTCTGCCCCGCACGGGACTGGAAAAGGTCAGAATGCTACGGAAAAGTCCATTACTAACAAAGAGGAGCTATTTGAAAAAATGAAGGAAAAAGGCGTGCATCTATATAACGCTAAATCGTCCATCGTCATGAACCAAGATTCTGCCAGATACAAAAACATCAATCAAGTAATCACTGGTGTCGAAGCTAATGGCATCGCCCACGTGGTGGCAAAAATGGAGCCTGTGGCAGTGTTAATGTATTAATAATTGGTTTAAAGGTCTGTCACGTGCTATTATTTTGATGTAATAAAAAAATACGATATGAAAATAATTACTATTTCAGGTGTCGACGGCTCAGGAAAATCTACGCAAATTGAGCTTTTGAAAGAATATTTAGAATCGCAAAATAAGCGGGTTTTCTATTTTCACGCCATCGAGTTCGGTTTGGCTAATAAATTAGCGCGGTTCAAACATAGCTATTGTCTGCTCTGCAAAATCAAATCACCTTCTGCTACCAAAAGTGTCACCCGGGCTAATTGGCTACAAATCCAATTGCGCAAAATATTTCTAATTATTGATATTTGGCGATTTGATAAATTAGTTAAAAAATTAAACAAAGAAAATTTTGACTATCTTTTAAGCGATCGTTATTTCTACGATAGTATTATTAATATCAAATATTTATCTGAAACAACTTGGACACCCAGTGTCCAAGTGAAAAAACCAGATGTATCATTTTTTCTTGATATGAACCCGGAACAAATTATGCAACGCGAAAGAAAGCCAGATCAGGGTCTGGAATATTTACAGAAAAAAACAGCTCTATTCAAAGCTAAAATTGTTGAATGGAATATGAAAATTATTGATGCCAATCAGTCCAAAGAAGAACTTTTTAACACCATAAAAAATATTCTAGCTTTATAAACTTTACGGACTTTATAAACTTTTAACTTTATATATATGTCAAATACTATCGCCAAATCAGCCCTCTGGGTTACCATTTCCGAGATACTCTTTAATCTATCTGGATTCATTATCCACAGCGTTCTGGGACGCGTTTTAGGGCCTGCAGACTATGGCCGCTATGGCCTAATTGTGACTTTGACCACGATGGTTATCGTACTCATCGGCAATGGCATTCCGACCGCTATGGCTAAATATATCAGTGAGATTTTTGAAACTGATCCACGGATGGTTTTGCAAATCAAAAAGCAAGCTATCAAATTGCAAATGATTATCGTTGGTGCCATCACAGTTATTTTCTATCTTTCCGCCGGACTAATTTCTAAAGCATTGGGAGATCCAACTCTGGCGCCACTCTTCCGTTTTTCAACCTTAATCATCCCCGCTTTCGCCGCCGCATCTTTTTATTTTTCCTACTACACTGGTCTGCATAAATTTAATACTCAAGCCACACTCAAAACAATTCGCTCAGTGATGCGTATCGGCTTTGTCATTGGTATGGCTATCCTGTTTGGACTCAAAGGCTCTCTCTCTGGCTACATCATCGCGCCATTTTCTGTTTTCGCAATTGCCTTTCTGATTGATAAATTCAAAATTTCAAAAGAATTAAAATCCCACATCGCCGTAAAGACGCAAAATATTGCGTCTCTACCGAAGGAAACATCCTTTGATTGGAAAAAATTAGTCAATTATGGTTGGCAGATAGTGGTTTTTTTCCTGGCCTACGAACTACTCATCAGTATTGATTTATATATGGTCAAAGCCATTTTGCACGACGATGTTTTAACTGGAATCTACAACGCCTCACTCACCGTCGGTCGCATTCCCTACTACATCTTCTATGCTATGACCGTCTTTCTTCTGCCAATGATGTCAAAATCAACTGCACAAAATAATCACAGTGAGACAACTAGAATCCTTGCTCAAGCACTGCGTATCATTTTAATTTTACTAGTGCCAATGATAATTCTGCTCTCAATTTTTTCTTTGCCAACTTTGGAACTGCTCTATGGTCAAAAATATTTAGCAGGAGCTGTGCCAATGTCAATTTTGGTTTTTGGCGTCGGGTTCCTCACTCTTTTCTATGTCTTGAGTTTTGCAATGAATGGTGCTGGCAAAACTAAACTTGTGATGTGGATTGCCTCGATTGGACTCGCAATAAACTCAACTTTAAATTATTTTTTCATCCAAAAATACGGCATTCTTGGTTCAGCTATTGCCACTTCCGTTGCTTCGTTTGTCATAATGATCATTATGCTCTGTTATTTGCACCGTGATTTCGGCGTTGCCTACAAAATCAGAAGTGTTTCATCTGTAGCATTGGCTGGACTTGGCATCTATATTTTTTCACTCATCATCCCATTGGATAAAAAATTCTTTATCATTGAATCAATCATTCTTTTGGGAGTCTATTTCGGTTCGCTTTGGCTTCTGCGGGAAATCAAAAAGGAGGACCTCACGATCCTCCAAAACCTTATTCGCCGTAAGAAAGTCGTGGAAGTGGAACAAGAACTTTCCGGCAATGAACCCAGCGCCTAATTTCTTAGAGATTTAATTAACCCAAAGCGACCGAAGGATTTAAAATCTAAAACATTAGAATTTTTTTCTAGTGTTTTTATTTTATTGTCTTTTGATTCAGTGCTAATCAAGGTAAAGACGATGTTACCAGCGACGCTATTTTTCTTATTTAATGGTTGCAAATGCACCCCTTGCTTTTCTGTCAAATAGATTAAACCCTTGGATGCCTTAAATAAATATTGACTGTTTCCATCCAACAAAACATCTTGCGATAAGTTATTTTGTGCAGTAATGTAGTTTGCCATCATTGCAAGCTCCCCCAGATATACATTATCAAATCCATCCATATTGCTACTTTCAGTATAATTATTCAAAGCAATAAAATTATCTCTAACCGTCCAGAGATTTAAAGCAATTAAAATTATCATAATAGTTAGCGTAATAACAACCTCATTGTTTTTAAATTTCTGTATTAAAAATTCTAGCCATAAACCTAAAAATATAAATGGTAAAAAGGTGATAATCAGAAAGTATCGCAATGAAAGTTCATAAGCGACAGGAGTCATAAAGAAAGCCATAAGCCCCGCATAGCTCAAAATTAGCCCTAGGAAGCGTTTTCTATCTTCACTAGTCTCTTTTACTAATCGCCAAATTCCCAGGCCTAGACCACCCAAAAACAACAGTCCGCCCAACAAAATATCCACAATATGACCTGCTGTTTTAACTGGCAAAAAGTTGCACTGATCCGATTCTCCTACCGATGAAATTGTAAAGGTCGTGGCAGTCATAAAGCATTCCCCCACGCGTCCAGCCTTCAGCAATAAATTTTCATCTTCTTTCTTAGTTGTCACACCGCTGAAAAGAGCTTTGACATTGTCACCGCCTGTTTTTGCTTCATTATATAACTGCGGAATATTTAAAAAAATTGAAACAACAAAAACAATCATAAAACTCTTCCAGAGATTATTTTTCTTAGGCACCTCAATTCTCAGATAAACAAAATACGCAATAGTCAGCAGTGGCATCACCACGAGCAAAAAAGTGTGCAACTGCACCCCGACGCCTACAGCGACACCAGCCATCACTGACCAGAAGATTCGATGCTTGCCTTGAGATTCGGCTAATTGCAAAAGTGCATAGAGAAAAAGCATCGTCCAAAAAGGCGTTGAATTTGGATTCCAAGCAAAATGTGCATACTTAATGGCGTAAAAAGAAACGGCAAAGAGTGCAGTCAGTGCCAGTGCTAATTTTTCACTGAAATATTTTTTTAGGAAAAAAAACAAAAGTGGAATAGATAGCAAAGAAAAGAATAAGTCTGGGTATGCTAATTTGTCAGGATAATTGCCAAATATTTTTCCAGCAATTATTTGAAATTCATAGAAAATTGGACCCAGACGAAAATCAGTTCCACCCGCTTTTGGTCCCAAAAGTGGCCAACCAGTTTCTCCATTGATAACTTCACCAACAAGCGTTGCATCTCGTGCTTGATCAGCGTTGAACCGCAAGCCATCGTGAAAATTGTAAGTACGCAAAAAAATTCCAACTAAAATTATTGCGAGGAGAATCCAGGTCTCTTTTTTTATATTTTTAACTATGTTTATCATTTTAACCATAAATTTAATTTACCAATTTTCTTTTCAATCTCAAACTTTTGCGCATATTCACCGTGTTTTTCAATAATTATTTTCGCTTTTTTAGTACATTTATTATATTTAGCTTCCAATGATACAAAGTTTACCAAGGCCTGAGATGTCGCTATGTTTCCAACAATAAGATAGTTTATTCCTTCAACATTTTCAAACCTATATCCTGGCTCATGTCCTGATATGACAAGCACTAAATTTTTATATTTTTTAAAAAAATTATGAACATCTATGCCATTGGAGAGATTTTTAAAATTAGAAACAAGTTCTCCATCAATCTTAGATGGAATTGAACTATGATGAGAAAAAATAATAGTCGGCTTTTCTGTATTAAGCACATCTTCAAGCCACTCAAATTCTGCCTTACTTACATATCCATTCACATAATAATCTGGACCAAAATCAGAACCATCTATTTTGAAATTAGTATCCATTAATACAAATCTCCAATCACCTAAATCTATATAACTATGATTATCATTCATCGCAAGCATATCTCTTAACTCTTCTTTATTTAGATCACGAAGATCATGATTTCCAAAAACATATTCTCTCCTTGTTTCTAGTTTTGAGAAAATTGCATTTATCTTTTCAAACTGCTCAATAGTAGTTTTTTTCTTAGACAATGAACTCTCCACCATATCTCCACCCATAATCACAATTTCTGGATTAAATTTTTCGTTAAAAAAAGTCACAGCCTTTTCTAATGCATCAGGTGAATCCTTGGGTAGTTTATTGCCAACATTGTTTTTATACCCATATTCTAAATCAGTCACAAAACCAAATTTTAAATCAGTTTCAGTATTAATTTTATTCCAATATGTAGATCCCGCTAGAATAATAATACTTACGCAAATATACAATAAAATTTTATTAGATTCATTATTTGAATATTTTTTCATACGCCTTATTTTAAATTACTATTTTTTAAAATATAAACGTCCACTGAGTCGAAATGTTCACCGGCAACTACTTGATAATCACGAATTGATTTTGAAAAGCCATCTGTTTTGTTTTTAATATAAACAAATTTTTGCCCCGATGGTATTTTTTCCTTTACTTTGGTAATATCAACTTCAGCAACCTCCAGTCCTTGTCGATAAAGCATATAGTCGATGGACCCAAAATACCTATCCAAATACTTACCCTCCCCACTCATATAAATAATCTTTGAGCCAAGATTATTTTCTCCCAAAAAATCGACTACATTTTCCACCCAACCTAAATTTGAATTATTAATATTGTTATCAAGTCCCTTCTTATAAAAATAATATTTTTTAATGTCAGTTTGCAATAAAACAATGGCCATAATTACTGCTAAAATTAGCGCTAATATCTTTCCATTTTTTCTAAATTTTTGCTGGAAAAATTGCAATAAGAAACCTAGGAATATAAACGGGATAAAAAATAAAATATTAAAATAACTAACAGAAATAGAAGAAATGACGGGTATAAAGACTAGAAGACCAATCGCATTAAAAAGACCCGCAACTAACAAGAATGTTTTTCTATTTCTATCTTTTTCTTTAAGAAAATTAATAACAAGAATTGCATAGCCCAAGACATAAAAGATAAAAATAGATACAAAAGTTGAAATATAGACGACTTTTCTTAATGTGCGATTTTTAATTTCTCCATACAATTCTTTCGAGCCATTTTTAACATCAATACTCACGCCATCGTAACACTTATCCAAAACTGGAGCATATAGAATTATATTTGCATTTGATTTTGCTTGACAAATAATAACTAACGCTGCATTTTTAACTAAATTATTTTCATTACCTCCTTTATCAATTGTTCCTAGTATAAAATTTCTTGTATTTTCTCCCCGGGTATTAATCTCACTGATAATTTGTGTAACATTTACAGTAACAGCAATTAGGATAATGATTATAAAATATTGCAAATATTGCATCTTGCTTCTTTTGAAAATATACGCAGAAATGACCAATGTAAATATAGGCATAATAACCATTAAAGTTGTGTGCAATTGAACTCCGATTCCCAATGATAATCCTACTAAAATTGACCACCACAGATAATTTCTATTTTTAAAATTAGTAATTTTAAAAATAGAAAGCAAAAACAATAAAACAAAAAATGGAGCCAAATTTGGATTTGATGAAAAACGAGATGCTTCAATAAAGAAATATGAAAAACTCATTACGCCTGTAATGCTCAGTGAGATATGTTTACTAAAATATTCTCTCAAAAACAAAAAGAGCAGTGGTATAGCTAAGATTGAAAATATAAGACTTGGGTATGCCATTTTGTCTGGATAATTGCCAAATATCTTCGCAGAAAGAAGCGAAAAATAATAATATGCTGGTCCAAGATGAAAACTTGTTCCGCCAGCTAACGGACCAAGCAATGGGATTGCTGTTTTCCCATCCAACACATCACTAATAATAAATGCATCGCGTGATTGATCCATACTAAAGCGCAACCAATCATGAAAATGATAGGTACGCAGAAAAATACCAACTACTATTATCACCAAAAGAATCCAAATATGGATTGGTATTTTTTTTATTTTATTTTGCAAATACTTTAACATAAAATTTTCCTATTTAGCAAATTTGTAATCCACCTGATTATTTTCTAAGTTTATTGTGGCATACGCACCTTCACTACCCTCTCTTGTCAAAGCTGATTCACCATAATATTCAATTCCATTATATTCTTTTCGCCACGACATATGCCAATGTCCAGACAGAACCATCTTTACATTATTACTTTCACTCAAAATGCCTTCCAACTCCGAAAATCTTTCCAAAACATCCTGGCTTAAACCAAAAAATTCACTCTTTAAATCATAAGTATTGATGGCTTCAGTGTCTGAATCGAAAACTGGAATATGCATAGCAACAATAATTTCTTTATCAGTTTTCACTGCTTCTCGCAACCAAGCCAATTGCTCAGGATTAACTCCTCCTTTATAGTCATATTCGCTATTCAAATATTCCGTAGTGTCCATGACGATAATCCTAGTGTTGCCATAATCATTGTAATAATAATCTTCTACACCCAGAATACCCATCACTTCGTCATTGTCGTGATTGCCCCTTACCCAAAGTACCTCCATTTTTTTCTCATCTGCGATTCTCTTTAAATCTCTTGCGTAATTATCATCGCCAGAATTAGTGTTGTCTCCAGTGGCAATGACTACATCAACACCCTCATCTTTCATAGCATCCAAAGTTTTTGGCAGATATTCCATATATTTTTTTGGATAAATAATTCCACTATCCACATCTCGTTTTTTGAAACGGTCAGCATGAATATCTGTCACCCAACCAATTTTTGTTTCACTTTGTATTAAATAGTGTAACCCATATTTTTTTACCAAAACAAAAAAAATACTGACCGCTAGAATAGCCACCATAATAACAATTAGCCACTTCTTTTTAGGTATTCTTTTTAAATATTTTTTCATTTAAGGTTTTCCTAAATCAGTAATTTGATAGGCCACGATATAATCATCTTCATATTTGCTATCATACTGTATATATTTTTCAATAAATCTCTCCGCATTAACCAAAACTTTCTCTTTCACAAATTTTTTGCTAATTGTTATATAGCCTATGTTGTTTTCATTTAATATCTTATTAGCCTGAGAAAAATATTCTTCTGGATTTGGAAATTTTGTATCTGGATCATTACCCTTGGGCAACGTATATAGCAATTGCTTGATTACGGGCGTGTTCTGTTGCATATCAAATTGATCCTTGATTTTCCTAGCGAGTGGCATACCATTCACCAATTCCTTGTGATGCACTGTTTGCAATATCATTTCATAACTAGCAAAGTTATAACTCGTACTACCAGGAATTTCTAGTAGTTTATAGCTTCCACCGTCAGCGCCAATTTTATTATAGAACTTAGAATATCCCATAGAATTCATTTCGATTGGGATAACAGAAAACTCGAGCATAATCAATAGAACAATTCCTGATGCTAGCAATTTTTTATTATTAGCATATTTTTTAAATATATAAACCAATGCATATCCGGCTAAAATAGAAATTCCAATAAGAGCAAAGACAAACAATCTTCCAGTGGTTCGGATATTTTCATAGAATGGAACAAGTTTATATAAAAGATAATATGGCAAGTAAATTTTTACTTTAAAAATAGAAAAATATGGTCCCATCGCTAAAATACAAAATACCAGCGTTTCCACGACCCAAAAATTCAAACTACTGGAAATTGAACGCAATTTTTTCCCTGCTGTTTCTTTTTTCAGGAGCAAAAAACCGATGACAATTATCGTTATAACACTAAATCCTACGAAATATACATTATCACCAGAACCAATCAACTTGCCAAAAAAATTCCAAATAGAATGTGCCTCCGGAGGTGAAATCGGATCTAACAAATTCATTGAATATTTTGAGGCCTTACCTATTCCCGCATCCAAAAAATTATTTTCCGAAGTTGCAACTTTTAACAATGGCTTAAATATTGTTAGCGCTAAGGTGACTAAAAATAAAAGAGATGAAACAGCATATAACCATAATTTCTTATTTTTGAGAATTTCTCTTTCCGTGATTGCTTTATAAACAATGAAAAATACTGCAAAAATAACCGTGAAAGCCAGCAGCTGATGCTCAGTTATCGCAATTAAAAGTGCTGTACCAATCAAAGCGATAAAATATCTTAATTTTAATTTTTCAAAAAATTTAAACAGGAATAAAATGAAAAAAGGCAACAATTCCTGATGCATTGTTCCGATATTTGTCGAAAGAGCTTGATGAAAATGAAAAGGCGAAAAAGCAAAGATAACCCCCGCAATGAAAGCCACTGTCTTATCTTTAATAAAATATAAAGTCAGTAAATACATTCCAACTCCGCTTAAAACGAAACTAGCCAGAAAAAGAAAATTATATGCAAAAAAATTGTTAGTGAAGAAAGCTAATATTGAATACGGCAAAAAGACATTGATTTGAAAAGTCTCCGCTAAATATTTCAGCCCAACTGAGAATCCACTCGCCTGCATAATTCCGACCTGACTACTAATATTTCCAAAAGCCTGATAGACATCACTGCCCCACATTGGAACCATCGAATTTATATTAAAGATGACTGGATAGGTAAATATAACCACAAGCATAGCATACAATCCAGTGATTGTTGTTATTGGATAGCACCTAAAAAAATCCAGTAGCAGTTTTTTAATTTTCATTATTTTAGATTATTTTACATTAACCTTTGTTCCAAAAACATCTTTCCAAAAAAGCCTGTCTTCACTACCACTATCTTTTTTGACTTTAAACTCTGCTGAAACAGCACGTGTGGGAAAATTAATCTCTGCCACCAACAACTGTCCAACTTTTTCTCTAGAAAGAACATCGAAATCCAATTTATATTTATCTCCAACACTATCCAATCCATCTTTTTTATCAGGCACAATCGCAAAATATTGCGCATTCGGATCTTTATTGATTTTTAAAGTTGAAAAATTAAAATTTGGATCGTGCTTTTCTTCCAACAGATATTGAATTGGTCGCTCATGCTCTGGTTTAACGTAGTAATAGATATTAGCTCCTTCCTTATGCTTAATATAAATAAAATCGGCTACGCGTTGTAATTCACCTAATGTCACACCATCCTTTGCTTTGAGAATCAAAGTTCTTTTGACTTTTATTCTGGAATTTTGCGATGCGGACTGCTCGCTAAACCAAGCGTATGTTCCATACATATTGGAAATTATAATCGCCATTGTAACCAACAGTGCAACAAAAAACATTTTTTTGCCATAACGATTTTCCAGAAACTCAAAAAGCAAACCCAGAAAAATAAATGGCACTGCGAACACAACAATAAAAAAACGCGGACGCAATTGAAAAGAAATCGGAATTGTCAGAATAAAAAACACACCAATCCAAATCATTAACAAAACAAGAAAATTTCTCTTTTTCTCATCTTTAATTTTTATAAAATTCCAAACCGACAAAAATAGACCTGCCATTAAAATCAATCCCGTTACTAAAACTGAGCCAGTGTTGTCTCCCAAGTCTCCTGCGTAACAATCTGATGTTGTTATTAAACAATAGTAATTTAAATTTTCCTCTAGGTTCTTGCCTATTTTTTCTATCAAAGGCTTATTAGTTGGTTTTGACCCTAAAGCCTCAATAAAATTATTCGCATTCTGACCTTTTTCAAAAACATCGCTTATAATAACTGGTGCATAGATAAACACAAAAATAATCGTCACAATCGCAAAATATTTAGAAAAATTCAATAAAGTTGTTTTTTGAAAATATTTTTTCCAGGATTCCTTGCTCCAAGGCTTTAGGCTATATAAAATTACTAGTCCTGATATGCCCAATAAGCTGAAAAAGCCAAAAAAATGTAATTGTGAACCAATAGCTAACGCAAATGTCCATAATGCTATCCACCATTTTTTCTTTTTGGCATCTTCCTCGTTAATAAATTTCAATAAACCGAAAAAGGTTAATAGTAAGAAAAATTGCAAAGAATTCGGATTCCAAGCAAAACGTGAGTATTGGATAATTATGAAGGAAAAAGCATACATCGCCATAATCATCAATGCGTGCTTTTGGGAAAAATATAGCCGACTGAAAAAATACACCAGTGCGATTGCCGCCAATGAAAAAAATAAATCCGGATAAGCCATTACATATGGCTCAGTCGAATGAGCAATCAAAGCAGCTAGATATTGAAAATAGTAGTAAACTGGACCTAGACGCAAAAAACCACTTTCTAGTGTTGTTGCTCCGGCACGTGGCCCTAGGAGTGGCAAATAACCTGGATCAGCTATGGCTTTGCTAATCAGCATTGCATCCCTCGCTTGATCCATTTTGAAATATAACCAATCTTCGTGTTTATAAATTCTGACTGCAAAAGCAGCAATCATAATCGCCAAAATAAGCATTGGAACCACAAATTTTCTTTGTGCTAATGTTTCTATAAAATATTTTTTCATATAGCCATATTTTACCTTATTTACAGCTTGCGGTCAAAGCAAATTCGTTAGACTTATCTTGTGACTTATTGTATAATGAAAACCATAAATCAAGTCTAATATTCTATTTTATGAACCAAAAAAATGTCCTTACGCTCACTATTATTTTTGCTATTTTTGCTATAAATATTTTTTTTGGCTTTCCGCGTATTTCCGAATATTCTTCCGTAGACGAACCCTATTGGACATATGATCGCACACCTGATTTTTGGAATGCTATTACTGAGAGAAAGTGGAAAAAAACTGATATAAACGACAAGCCAGGTATAACTGTAGCAGAAATCTCTGGGATTGGGCTTAGCAGCGGAATACAACCCTTAGAATATAAATCTGTTCGTCAAGAAGCAAAAACCCCCCAAACTGTTGCTGAAATTATTAAAATAAATTTTTTTCTTCGACTACCTATCTATCTAGCGGGACTTCTTCTGCTTCTGACATTCTATTTCTTTCTGAAAAAACTTTTCAATCGCCCCATTGCCCTCCTATCTTTAACTTTCATTGGACTTTCTCCAATTATTCTGGGCATTTCGCTCATAATTAACCCGGACTCGCTTCTCTGGGGATTTCTGCCACTCTCAATTATTGGTTTTTTAATTTACCAACGAGAAAATCAAAAAAAATATTTAGTTTTTTCAGGAATTTTATTAGGACTCGCATTGCTTACTAAATATGTAGCCAATATTTTATATGTATATCTATTGGGACTCCTTTTTCTGGAATATATCTATGCTGACAAAGGTACTCTGAATTTTGCTGTCTATCTCAAAAAAGCACTCTTAAATTATGCAATATTAATTATTATTTCTCTCGCCGTTTTTTTTATTCTTTATCCAAGTTGTTGGGTTAAGCCAGAAATGCTCCTTAAGGGAACCATCCTTAGTGCAGCTTTCGAAACAACCTGGCCAATTTTTGCCGGATTTATTGGACTATTACTAGCTGATTTATTTTTCTTAAAAAGTCGCATTTCATCTTGGATTATGAATTTTCTTTCCAAATATAGTCAGCACTTTAAACTAGCAATTGGAGGTTTGTTTTTAGTAGGAATTATTTTTGTTTTGCTTAATACTTATACTAGTATGCAAATCTTTGACTTTGAAGGAGAGATGGCTTCCCCTAAGGGTGACAATATACTTGCATTGTCGCATATTTTGAAAATTACAACTTCTGATTTATACGCACTTATTTTCGGACTCACTCCAATTGTTTTTATTTTTTTCGTCTGGTCAATTATTAAAAATACTTTTCAAACAGGCAAGATAACAAAAGAAGCTGCCGTTGTTTCCTATTTTTTGATTTTTATTTTACTATATTACATTGCTTCAACTATAAATCAGGTTACAGCAACCGTCCGCTACCAAATTACTATCTATCCCCTAGCCTCAATTATTGCAGCCATTGGAGCATATCAATTCAGTCAATTAGAAAAAATAAAGAAATATTTTGATAATGGAATCTTCTATATTATAATCATCTTAATATCTGTCTCAAGCCTTTATTTATCCAGTCCGTTCTTTTTCAATTATTCCTCAGTCCTTTTGCCAGAAAAATATATTCTCAATCTAAAAGATATGGGCGATGGCAGTTTTGAAGCGGCGAAGTTTCTAAATCAACTGCCTGATGCAAAAAATCTTGTCATTTGGTCAGATAAAGGTGCAGTTTGTGAAACCTTTCTTGGAAAATGTAAAACCAGTTTTAATGAGAATGACACATTAACTTTTGATTTCGACTACTTTGTTGTTTCCACTGGCAGAAAATCACGTTCTTTGAAACTAGAAAAGTCCACTGATTTCAAATATGAAATAGATTTTCCAAAATTGTATATGCCAAATATTGAGGATGCAGATTTTGAAATTAATTTTGGTGACAACCCAAATAATTTTGTAAGAGTAATTAAGACAGAAAAAATTATCCAGAATAATTAATTTCTATAAAAACTAGATGTTTTTTCGACGCACAACATACATCGGACGATTGATAACCTCACTGTGAATATTAGCAACATACATTGCCAAAAGACCTATTGAAATCAGAATTATACCTACAAGAAAAAGAATAAGAATAGCTAAATTTTCTGCATCAGAAAAAGTTGAAGCAAAATTCGTACGAAAAACATATTTACCCAACAAAATATAGAAGCCTGCTACACCAGAAATTGTTGTTATAAAGATACCAAGTGATCCAGCCAGTTTCAACGGCACAAGGCTAAGTGACATAAAGCTATTAACCGCAAGTTTAAATAATTTCCAAAAACCGTAGCTTGCTGTTCCATATAATCTTTCGTTAGCATTAAAATAAACACAAGTTCGCTGAAATCCCAGCCAATCAATGAGAGCTCTGGTCATGCGATTTGTTTCCGTGAAACGATTAAATTCGGCAATAACAACCTTATCAATCAAGCGAAAATCAGTAGCACTCGGTATGATATGCACATCTGCTATTTGATTTATAATTTTATAAAATATTTTTGAACCAATTTTCTTAATTAATTTATCACTTTTATTTTCTTTTCGCACACCGACGACAACATCATTACCCTCTTCCCATTTGGCAATAAATTCAGGAATAAGCTCTACTGGATGTTGCATATCTGCGTCCAACATAATACAAGCATCAGAGACACAATTATTTATTCCAGCGGTAGTCGCCAGCTCCTTTCCAAAATTCCTAGAAAAATCAATGTATTTAACTGTCATATCCGATTTGGATAATTTCTCAATTTCAAAGATTGTGTTGTCCGTGCTGCCGTCATTAATAAACAATATACTGAATTCGTATGACTTTCCCACAGAAACAAAGACCTTTTTAAGGGCATTATATATAGGAGCTATATTCTTCTCCTCATTATACGCTGGAATGACTATGGAAATTGACTTCATATTGGTGATATTAATCCTAAGTTATCTTCTTTCAGTATAACAGCTATTTTCTTTTACTCAAATGATATTTATTATATAATAGCTATACAAGTAGTTTCTACCAGAAATAAAGACTAGTCAACCACTAACAATAAATAAAAATTTAATATGCTTAAAAAAAATAACAGCACTCTGATAATTTCCGTAGACGACTTTGGTATTAGCAAGTTAGCTAATGAAAATATTCTTCGACTCGCGAGATATGGCAAAATTGACCGAGTAGAAATAATGATGAGTCAAAATATCATGCCTAGCCACGTCACGGAACTCCTAGCCTCTGGCGTTGCACTGGACATTCATCTGCATCTAGCCAAAGGTAGCTTGGATTTATGGCAAGATAATTTTAGAAAATCAAGTCCTGGAACAATACAAAGAATTTTTGCGTTTCTCTTCAGTTATTTTTTTGGTAAAAACAGACCCAAAGAAATTGCTAAAGAGTGGGAAGAACAAATACAGGAATTTAAAAGACTTTTTCAAAAAAATCCGGATGGGATAAGCTCTCATGAACATATTCATTTTTTCCCTTCCTATTTTTCGCTAGTCTTAAAACTTGCTAAAAAAAATAATATTCCGTATGTGCGTTTTGGAAAATATTGGGTCAAAGAAAAAAATCCCGCTTGTCTGATTCTAAATTTTTTAAAAAAAATTAATAGTTTAATTTTTAATGAAACTAGATTTGACTCGACTGACCTGATGATTAGTTTCAACTGGATAACTGATTTTGATAAGTTTTTACAAAATTGTCCAAGCAATAAAAAAATTGAGCTTGTTTTTCATCCGGAGAAAACAAATGAATTTGAATTTCTAAAAAAACTTTCTTTAGAATAAAAAAACTGCTATTTTTTGCTTCCCAAATAAACCGGCAAAGCAAAGAAGCTTAGTAGCATTTGCAAGAAGCGACTGAGAATTGCTACCGTAATAACAACCGTGGCACTGACTCCGAAAAACCCAAAAAAAGTTACATACGCCCATTCCTTCACGCCAATATTATTAATGCTAATTGGCAAGGCTGAAATAAAGCTAATTAGAAATATAACTGACAGATAATCCAGAATATTTATCTGAACTCCCAACGCCAGAAAAAGCACAAAATTAGTTGCAGCCAGACCAATCAGCCCAAAGGCCATTGACCACGCCACAGCGCGTCCTAGCACGCCTGAGTCGCTATGATAGTGCGATAATTCCTTCACAAAGCTCCAAATTTTTTCCGGCACATACTTAGCAAAGCTCAAATTGCGTACTGTCATTTTTTCCCAAAATCGCATTTGTCTTGTAACAAAAAATAACAATACAATCATCACGCTCAATAATACCCCCGCATTTAACACTAACAAGATATGCTTAGTGCTGATTGTGCTAAAATTTATAACAGAAAAAAACAGCGTCAAAAGCGTCGCGCCAAAAAGACCAGTTAATCGATCCATCACCACCGAAGAGGCGGCCTCCGCATATTTTTTCTCAACTTTACCAATTTGATAAGCACGAAAAGTATCGCCACCAATAAAAGATGGCATAAAATTATTAACAAAAGTTCCAGCTAAATAAAACTTAAAAAAAGCACCTAAGGACAGCTCGATGCCTTTAAACTTTGCCAGCATTCGCCACTTCTGTGCGGAAACAGCAATGCCGATAAGCAAGATAACGAAATATAATATAATATATCCTATTTTAATCTGAGCTAGCAACGTCAGAACCTCTTGCCAATTCACTCGATAAATAATCCACAGCAAAAACACCACACTAACAACCAGTTTAATAATAAATTTTGTATTTTTTTTCATTTACTTAGAAACTTCTTGATATAGTTCAAAATATTGTCGAGCCACTTCTTGCCAACTCATTTTTTCCGCTAGCTGGCGACTAACTTGGCTCATTTTCTCACATAGCTCTGGATTTAATATTAATCTTTCAATTCTTTCCGCCAAGTCTTCCCTGCTACCCATTGCAACTATGAAGCCATTTTCTCCTTCCGTCACCAGTTCTTTAGTTCCGCCCGTCTCTGTCGCGATAATTGGAAGTCCAGTCGCCAAGGCTTCTAGCATCGCATTACTCATTCCTTCATTGAAGGATGGCAGAATAAAGACATTTGCTTCTTGATAGTAGTTCGCTGTTTCTTCTCTAGGAATGCGTCCTAAAAATTGCACATTATTTTCTAATTTTAACTTCTTTGCCAACATAACTAAATTTTCCTTTTCATCGCCATCCCCCATTATTTTCAAAAGAATATTAGGATATTTTGGCAAAAGCTGTTTCACTGCTTTAATCAAAAATTCCAACCCCTTGCGTTTTGTCACGCGTGAAGCACCAGGAGTAATAACAAATTTATCCAATATTTTTTTATTCTGATTGGGTTTGAAATTATCAATGTCGATGCCATTGTGAATAACCCCGATTTTCTGACTCGGTCTTGCCTTGAGTGCCAAATCTTTCAAACCATCACTATTAGAAATAACAGCATCTGACTTTTTCCAAACATATCTAATAATTGGCAAGAGAATATAATATATCCAACCAAACCTATCGCTATACCCCGGAACGTCTGAACCACGCAAAGACACAATGTAGTGCAGATTATATTGATATTTCAATAGTAGCGACAAAAAACCGCACGGCACAGAAAAAAAGGAATGCGTTAAGTCATATTTATTTTTCTTAATCAGCTTCTTAGAAAAAAAATAAGCTTTCCAAGAATATACCAACAAATCTTTTTGCGACTGAAAATGCAGATTATTTTCATTTTTTCCAATCGGAAGCTTGTGAATTTGCACGTTGCTACCAATTTTTTCCAAATGATATTTATCATCGATTGATGAGGTTACTAAATCGACTTCCAAATTTGGAATTTTCGCAAACTCGCCTAAAATATAGGCGGTTGCATTAGCTGCTCCTCCTCCAAGTGGTGGATATTCATAGTTAAAAAAAAGTATTTTCATAAAATTCAGCGCTACCAAATAATAAAAAACATAAAAGTTCTGTTTGGGAAGTCTTTGTTTCTCTGATATTTTCCTAGGGGCGTGTTGAATGAGGGAAAATATTAGCTAGAAACAAAGTGGTTCGAGTTAAGTTTTATGTTTTTTATTATTTGGCAATTTAGTTCTTACACGCTTTCATTATAACAAAAAAGAGGTGATGTTGCCATCACCTCTAGTTAATTTACAGTTTATCTCCCCGGCCAATGGCATAATATTCAAATCCGGCCTTTTTTATGAATGGAATATCAAACAAATTGCGACCGTCAAAAATCACTGGATTGATTAGCAATTTTTTCATACGCTCTAAATCAGGCGAGCGATATTCCTCGGTCTCAGTAGCAATTATAAGTGCTTCGCATCCATCTAGAAGGCTATATTTATCCATTTTTTCATAACTAATGCCCTCCCGATTAGCTAGATAAACATTTTTAGCTTCTTCAACTGCTAGTGGGTCATAAGCCACAATAGTAGCTCCGTGTTTGAGCAACTCTTCAACGATTGTAATTGCCGCAGATTCACGCATATCATTAGTCTCAGCCTTAAAAGCCAAACCCCAAAGAGCAAACTTTTGCCCAGTCAAATCCGCACCAAAACGTGCCACTACCTTGCTTGAAATAATGGTTTTCTGATAATCATTAACATCTTCGATAGATTTCAAAAGATTGCGATATGGCTCTGGAACTCCAATTTTTTCCGCAAATTTAATGAGTGCTTTCACGTCTTTTGGAAAACAACTACCGCCATATCCACAACTGGCATATAGAAATTTATTACCAATCCGCGGATCACTGCCCATTCCCTTGGCAATTTGCTTTACATCACCACCAATCATTTCACAAATTGCGGACATAGTATTAATATATGAAATCCTTTCCGCCAATATAGTGTTAGAGGCATATTTTATGAGTTCTGCCTCATGAACACCAACATGAATAAAACGATCACCGCTCATCATAAAAGGCTTATATAGTTGATGTAATTTTTCAGCTACTTCAATATTGTCTGTGCCAACCACTACGCGACTTGGCTCCATCATATCAGAAACAGCCCGACCTTCAGCCATAAATTCAGGATTACTAACGACATGAAATTCAATATTTTCTCCACGCTTATCCAATTCTGCTTGAATAATAGCTCGCACATTGTCAGCTGTTCCAACTGGCACAGTTGATTTATCCGCGATAATCAATGGTTTTTGCATTCGACTGCCGATTTCATATGCCACACTCTCCACAAAACGCAAATCAGCACTACCATCTTGACCAGGAGGTGTCCCCACAGCCACAAAAACAATTTCAACATTACTAAGTGTTTCATCATAGTCTGTCGTAAAATGCAACAATTTATGTTCCATTCCTTTTTTTACCAATTCTTCCAAGCCAGCCTCATCAATTGGCAAAATCCCTTGCTTGAGATTTTCAATTTTCTTCGCATCAGTATCCAAGCAATAGACAGTATTTCCCATCTTGGCAAAAGCTGCTGCTAGTGGCAAGCCCACAAACCCAATTCCAATTACTCCGATTTTCATATGTTTTAGTCTTTAAAGTCATAAAGCTGAAAGTCCATAAAGTCGATTTGAAAAAATGCTTTATGAACTTTATGAACTTGATAGACTTTTGACTTAATTGTTAATTATTGATAATTGATTTGATTGAATAATTCATTTGGTCTCGATTTTTGTAATAATTCTTCACCAAGATATCTGCGAGCAATCCTGAAATAAAAAGTTGCATACCAGTCAAAATAAAAAATATCCCGATAAGTGGCCAGATTTTTTCCGCCAGAGAGGCATTAAAAAAGATTTTTTCGATAGCCATCCATATTAGAATAAATGTGCCTACAACTGAAAAAACTATTCCAGCACCACCAAACAGATGCAGTGGACGATTTGCATATTTTCTCCAAAACCAAATAGAAATCATATCTACAAAGCCTTTGATAGCTCGCTTCCAATTATATTTCGTCACGCCATGAATTCTGGGATGATGCGAGACGACCACTTCACCAACTTTGTAACCTTGCATTTCCAAAATTGCTGGCATAAAGCGATGCATTTCACCAAACAAATCCACTTCCTCAAAACAACTTCTTTTGTATGCCTTCAAACTGCAACCACTATCATGAATCTTATCTTGAATTAGAATCTTGCGTAAAAGATTTGCCGTGCGTGAAAAAAACTTTTTCATGAAAGTGTCTTTGCGATGAAAACGCCAACCGGAAACAACATCAAATAATCCTCTGTCCATTTCTTCTAGCAACAATTTAATATCCGCGGGGTCATTTTGCAAGTCGCCATCCATCGTCACAATAATTTCGCCCGTCGCTTCTTTAATACCGGCATCAAAAGCGGCTGTTTGTCCAAAATTTTTGCGGAATTGAATCAACTTCAAAGGCGAAAGATTAACAGCTTTCTCTACGGTCTTGTCTTTTGAACCATCATCAATAAAAATTATTTCAAAGCTTTTTCCCAACGCCACACAAGCGTTTTTAATTCGCTCATGCAACAGTTCAACATTGCCTTCCTCATTATACAGCGGTACGACAACTGATAAATAAATTTTGTCTGTTTTTAACTTTGCATCTTCTTCCATATTTTTAGAATTCTAATAAGTTAGCTACTCTGTTATTTTACAGCGAATCGCTAATATTGGCAATATTAGCCAAAATAGCCAAAAGAATATGTTTTTTTATTACTTAGTCTACTTAGGACTCTACTTAGGACGGTCCTAAGTAGACCTAAGTAGATTAGAAAAATTTTACGAAAACTGCTATACTTAATCTATATTAGATAAAAAACAAAAAAATAATGCTTATCAAAATAAAATTTATCATATTCATTCTCACTCTTTCTTTTCTACTGACCCCGCTTTTTGATGTTCACGCCTCCTTGTCTGATGACGCGAACGCTTACCAAAAATATCCTTTGCATGAAAAATATGAAAAGAAAAAGAAATATAAGGAATACTTAAAAGCTAAAGAAAAATATGCTTTTGAAACCACTGAAGAAAAACTCGAATACAAGCAAGCTTATGATAATTACAAACTATTTAAAAAAAATCCGGTAACCTATCGTCGATATGCTGTTCTTTTACCTGAATATAATAAATATAAGAAATATAAGGAAAAATATCTTCCCCTAAAAAAATATTCCACATACAAGAAATATAACAAAAAGGAATATGATAGATACAAAAATTACGGTTCTAATGGATATAAGGATGGCTACAACCGCTACAAGGTTTTTATGAATGACCTTGGAAATGTGACCACTAATCGTGGACCAGAAATAAAAGTTGGACTTTGGAGCTATTCCATTGCAGATCTTCAAAGCAGTCCATTCAAGATTACTGCTAACAAACCATTTGATGTCACCAATTGTGATTCGACCAAAATAAATCCAACTCCTATTGCCATCGGTGAAAATGCCAGAGTAACATATCTTGGTCCGGATGGAATACTTCAAGTCTATAACAGTAACATTCCTGAACTTTTTCCAATCACTGACAATCAGGACAAATTTTGTTTTGTGGCTTCTGACGGCAACAATGATGATATGATTTTTGATGTTAATAGACCATCCTCTACTTACGATCAATACCGTGGAAAAATAAAAATTCAGCATAGCTATACCCAAGACAATCAAGATCAAGAAGGAGATTTGCGACGCATTTGGGTTATCAATGAACTTCCACTTGAACATTATGTTTGGGGCTTTGGAGAAATTGGCGGAGGAGTCCAGCAACATTCACTCGCGATGTTAGTGACAGCTCGCACATACGCACGCTGGTATCTCCAACCAACTGTGACTAGGTGGAATGAAGAAGGTTTCAATGTTCTCTCAACTTCAGGTTCACAAATATATAGTGGCTATGACTACGAAAAAGATCATCTCACAATTCCGGATCTTGCACGCCAAACAAATGGAATCATAATGAGAAATCAAGATGGCGATGTCGTGCTGGCAGCCTATAGCAGTTGGACAGATGGACGCACACGAAAATATGAAGATGGTCTTTTTGGCGGAAGTTGCAAGGCTGTTACCGCTGGAGATACATCATCTGCATATCCAGAACTCAGTGCTGTGTCTGACCCCTATGGAAAAAATTCAAGTCTAGACACTTGTGCCTTAGGTAGCGCTGGAAATCATATGGTCGGCCTCAGTGCCAACGGTTCACTTAATCTTGCCGCAAATTATGGCTGGTCTTGGACAAGAATTTTGAGTTATTACTATTCAGGCATTAACATAGTCAAAGAATATTAAATAAATAATTACGACCTATGAGCAAATTCTCCAAAATCTCTCTCACAATTTTCATTTTTGTACTAGCAGGATTATTGATTTATAGTTTTCTCATTTTCCGTGACCGTAATTCCGTGCCAAACAAGGATGATTCTCAACAATCAGCAGAGCAAGAACAAGAAAATGCTCCTTCAACAGATTCATCAACTGATTCAGTCACAGATAATTCAAGCATAGATTCCGAAGACGCCGATAACACAGAGGGAGAGTCTGAAAGTGTCACATCTGAAAATACTGATTATATCAATATTTCACGCTCTGATTGTGACAACAATTGCCAGGATTTCACTGACCCAGACGATCTCAAATATTGTCAACAAGTTTGCGGGCTGACGGAAATCAAAAAGGACGTCACAGAAAAAACTGGTTGCGACGCCCTGCAAGATTTGGAAAAAGACTATTGTCTCAAAGATTTGGCGATTACCAAAAAAGATATCAGCCTTTGCGCAAAAATCAGCGACACCAATGTCCTCAAGACTTGCAAAAATCGCATCGCCCAAGACCTACTGGAATCACAAAATTAAATAATAGATTTACTTAGGACGGTCCTGGGGAATATAACCGATTAGAAATCGCATATTTAGACTCAAACATAATACTTTAAGTTATATTCTATAGTCTTATTATAGACGATTGATAGACGATTGTCAACCTCACTAGCCTACTGGCGGTTACGCATTTCATTGGCAGGTGAGTATTCACCAGTCAATACTCACCCCCAATGCGAGTGAAATATTTTCAGGCTCCAATTTTTAAAAAATTTATAATGTCTACACTTCACTAATTACATCAAATCCCTTGAAGCTTCCGGTAATTGAGAGTCCAATAACCTTTTTTGCAATTCCCTTTTGCTTGATTTGCAAAGCAGTTTCATTGAGCGTCGCCCCTGACCCAACAGCATCATCAATCAACAGAACATTATCAAATACTCCACGCTCATCCACAATAATCGTATTTCTGGCATTCTCAATACGATCACTCAATTTAGTGAGGGTTTTTTGCGGAACAATAATCTCAGTCTTGATTTTGACAATAGAAACTCTGCGAACATGCTCATGTAGATTCTTTTCCAATTCTTTCATAAGTTGCACTTCACGTTTCACTGTCGGTGGAATAAATCCAATTCCATCAATTTTATATCTTACAATGAGTTCATCGATTCTTGATTTGACGTCACTTGTCAATTCACGCATCAATTTTTTATCCTGACTCTGTTTGGCATACAAAAGCAATTGTCCAAGTTTTGTTTTGCCGAATCTTTCAATACTATAAAAATCCAAATAAAAAACCTTATCCAGTCCAACTTTTTCAAATGTAGCTTTGAACTTTTCAATCCCATCAATGACACTATTTTTCTTGAATGCATTATATTTTTCTAGAGTTTTGACATATTCAACGGCAGTTTTCTCAACTGACTGATTTGTTCTCCCGCACCAATATTCAAAACCATCCACTCCTTGCTTGCGTTCTCCTGAAGGCGAAATAAAAAGAAAATTTTCTTCTATAATTTTTTTAATATTATCACCAATAATAAAAGGACTTTTTTTTGCAAAAAACTCGTCACTAATCATATAAAAAACCTTTGGTGACTTACCAATCTTACTCAGTGTGTTATCAGCAATCAAATTAGCCAACTGTTTGAAAACAGCTCTTTCGCTAATTAACAAATAATCAACAAGTTCACTAGCCGTTACTTGTTTTTTTGCCTGTATATATTCAACAATTTTTTCTGCAGTAGTTTTTTTCATAAGTTCATAGTTCATACTTAACTATGAACCAATATAACATATTTATATCTTTTGTCAATACCTCAATTTTATGGCTTAATACAGCCCACTTTACCCAAGCCATCTTTTCCAAAATGGCTGGCGCAGAAAGGCAGGAGAGAAAAATTCGTCGTGGGTGAGATACTAACTTAGGCAAACTTAGGACGGTCCTAAGGAATATCGTGGATGAGATACTAACTTAGGCGAACTTAGGACGGTCCTAAGGAATATTATCTTGCAGTTGTCAATACCTGAATTTTATGGCTTAAAATTAGGATTTTTCTGCTCTTTTCACTGAGGACGATCCTAGAGAATAGCGACGCTTATCCAAGCCATCTTTTCCAAAATGGCTGGTGCAGAAAAGCAGGGGAGAAAAATTCATCGTGGGTGAGATACTAACTTAGGCAAACTTACTTAGGACTACGAACTTAGGACGGTCCTAAGTAAACTAAGTAAATCTAATCTTCCAAATAAAACTTGCTCATTTCTTTTCGCTCTTTCATGCCAACGACTTTTTCCATACAGAAAACACTGTAATCTTCCGCATTTTTGAATTGTCCAAGCACTTCATCTTTTTGACATCCAATCCCCGATTTTCCCATATATTCTGAGAAACTGCACCATGGATATTTTTCAGCTTTTTCAATGCCATGAATTTGACTATTGCAATTCACATACGCCGACATATACAAAAGTAAATCATTTGAATTTATGTGCACAGACTTGAATCTTCCCTGAAATAAAACTCCTGATCGATTATATCTTTTGTTAAAATACATAGCATAGCCAGTGCCAATCTTTTTCATAAACATCGCAATACCGTTTTCTTTATTCTCTCTTAGAATGAGATGGAAATGATTTTGATTTAAGCAATATGACACCACATCAACCAATCTTTCTTCTGGTCTTGGACGAACCTTATCCTCATCTCTCATTTGAATTGGATTTTCAGTATTAAAAAATATCAAAGACCTAAGCAGACGGGTATAATCCGTATTCCGCTTGAATATTTGTCTTTTTTCTACTCCACGATTGAAGATATGATAATATTCGCCAATCGTGAAAAATTCTCTTCGTTGCATAAACAAATTCTAGCACAAAGCGCCTTCTATACCTAGACTTACTTAGGCAAACTTAGGACGGTCCTAGGGAATATAGTTCATACTTAACTATGAACCAATATAACATATTTATATCTTTTGTCAATACCTCAATTTTATGGCTTAATACAGCCCACTTTACCCAAGCCATCTTTTCCAAAATGGCTGGCGCAGAAAGGCAGGAGAGAAAAATTCGTCGTGGGTGAGATACTAACTTAGGCAAACTTAGGACGGTCCTAGGGAATAGTGGTAACAGTTTCGGCAAGGTTTCATAAAAAGTTTGTCGACGATGATTGATACCAAAATATTCTTTGAGCAATTCAATTGATTGTAATTTTGATGCTGGCTGGATAATTCGCATAATTACCAAATCATGCAAGAGTGTATTGCCAACAGCGGTAAATTTAAAACGATCAAGTAGTTTGATTAAAATTTCATAGATAAAATTGTAACGAAATCCGATGTATTCACATTTATCCAAAATGGCAAAGCTGTGTTGTTCCTCAACTTTATCAAACAAGCTCTGTTGCTTGGTTGTTTTTTAACCCAAGCCCCGGCAATTTTTAGAAGTGCATCAATTTCTTCATTTGTGCGACCACTGCCAATATGCTTGGACAGTGTCATTTTGCGTTCAAGGTAACTTACAACTTGCACAGCTGTTGCTCCGGAAGCAGTTTTAGTTTTACGAATATGATACATGGCAGTACATTACTACCCTTAGTATGACAAAAAACTCTTTTTTTCACAAATTATCCTTTAGTTTAGCTGAAATATTTTTTTGGAAAAATGAGGCGGACAAGTCGGGACCATGGATATTCGGCAATCCAGCCAATATTTTTCAAACTAAAAAACTTCTGCCGAGGACGGTCCTAGGGAATGTTAACTTTATCTTGCAATGTTTTTATCAAATCCACGATTAAAAATGTGATAATATTCGCCAATCGCGAAAAATTCTCTTCGTTGCATAAACAAATTCTAGCACAAAGCGCCTTCTATACCTAGACTTACTTAGGCAAACTTAGGACGGTCCTAGGGAATAAAGCGATATTTCCATAGGTTCTAAAAAAGGAATATCCGTACAATTTAGAATTTTTCATAAATCGAGATCCAAGAATGGCTGCTAGTTCATCATTTCGCTCAATTTCACTGATAAAATTGTTAATTTCCTGTGTTTTTGCCTGATCATCGCCATGCAAAATGATCACATAATCCATTCCATTTTCAAAGCCAAAATTGAAGGCAACCTTGTGAGATCCTCCTAAACCATAATTATTATCATTTCTAAAGACATTAAATTTATCATGGCCAATTGTTTTTGTTTTTATCGCATTAATTGCTGAATTTATAGTATCATCCTTGCTTTGATTATCTATGATAATCACTTTCTCAATCTTATCCAATAGATTTTCATCAAAACCAGCAATTACCCGCTTTATTTGGATTTCACAATTATAACAAGGAATCGCCACTAATATTTTTGACATATTATTTTATATTATTTGAGGTTAGTAAATCATAAGCGGATTTAAAGGAAACTGCACTAACTTCTAAAATAATCGGATCGGAAGAAATTTTATGCCTCAATCCAATCATATCTTTTTTATAGTTTTTCAGAGCCTCCTCTTTATTTTGGGGCAATTTAGAAATTCTAGCAATACTTAGATGCAATATATTTTTCATCTTAATCGGTTTTAATCCGCATTTCTCATATATGTGCCCCAATTCCAATCTTACTCTTTCAATTTCTTCTGGCATATCAGTCGAAGTCAACAAAACATTTTCCTTATCTATTAAAATATATTTAAATTGAATTTGAATGCCGGAAAGATTTTGAATGTTCTCTTTAAATTCACCGCTTTCAATAATTTCTTTAAAAATTTTTTCTCTATCTGAAACTTGAATGCCCTCAAATAATCCCTCTAGCAAAGTTGAGTGAAAAGGATAATCTTTACCGCCTAAAATAAAACCGACTTCATTTTCTTTCCCGATTATTTCTATATTAGATGCTATCCGTTGATTTATTTGGTCATTGGATTCATCAGAAAATAAGATAGCACAATTCAATCTATTTTTTAGATCCTCTGAAAATCCATTAAATATTTTAATGTTCTCGGCATCATTGAGAGACTTTCTCCCAGAATAATCTATGCCAGCATATTTTATTATTGTTTCTTTGAACATACCCTTACTTTATTTATTTAAAAACAAATTTTAATCTAAACCAAAAATTCCAGAAAAATGTAACAGCCATCGATATGAATTTTCCAATATATGGCAATAATTTGAAATGCTCAACACAAATAATGGTAATAAAAATCTGCAATAAAACTCCAAAAATACTCCCAACAAAAATCATTATTATTTCCTTTCCAATTTTTTCTGATCCATTTTTAAAAACAATCTTCTTACTAAAATACCAATTTAGAACTGTAGCTATCACAAAACTAATCACTATGGCAATAACATAATATATCTGTAAATAACTATTCAAAAATATGAAAGCTTCCATCTCAAATGCGACAAGAACAAGTGCGACAGCAAAATATCTCACCATCTTTTCATAAATAAAATTAAATTTATTCACATAATTATATAATATCTTCATGTATAAAATCATCGTAAAATTCATTAAGTAACCTAATTGCAACGCTATAGAATGCTAAAAAAGTTTCTGGGTTTATCTTTGCTCGGTATGTTAACATTCTGAAATAATGGATAGCTTCATGAAATTTTATCAACTTTAACCTATCATGTGTTAAATTTTCAGATAGTATTTTTTCTAAATGCAGGAATAACTCAGAATATTTTGAAGAAATATTCTCTTCAAAATAAATCTCATTTCCATTGTATCGAACACTTTCCAACATGCATAAAAATTCATACCCAGAATGCAATGATTGATAGAGCTTTGCATAGTCAACTAATGGATCGGAGATATAATTTTCATTATTAGGATCCAATAATATAAACTTGCCCTCATTTACTATAATATTATCAACTGTCAAATCTCCATGCAACGAGGTTTGATAATATCTTGAGATAGATTGCATTATCCTTTCATTGCTGGTTATTTTTTCCATTATTATAGAAAAATTATCATACTCCTTTCCATTTATAATTATTTTTGGATAATCTATAATTTGAGGAAGTTGATGATTTAAAACCAAGCAATCATTAACTTTATCAAATATCTTTGTTTTTATATAATAATCTAGATTTTTAACTGATTCAATAATTTCTCCACTAGAATATAGCTCCTTATTAACAAAAATTATAACGTCCTCTAATATTTTTTTGCTTACATCTATATTACTTGAGTGAATAAAATCAAAAAATGGAATATATTCTTTATTATATTCTATATCAATTGAATAAGATACTTCGTCTTTTTCACATCCAATTATATTGGGAATATTTTCCAAATGCTGCCGTTCCTTTATCCAATTATATTGATCTTCTAATTTAGCTGCGTGCTGTAAGAGAGTTATCTTTCGTACACACTCTCTCTCACCATTCCACGCCAAGATAGTAACCGCATTCGACCCGCCCTTAAACGTTTTCAAAAGTCGTGTTTTATCCGATATTTCTTGCAAACTAATAATCCGTGCGATTTCTAGATTTTTAAAATATGCATCTAAAAAATAGCTCATTTCATTCGAAATATCCTCATATCTAAATAACTTATTCATATATTTACCACTCGCATCCCCAGCTATCTCCTTCGCGCTAAAAAAATCAAATATTCCATATTGTCTAAGACCATTACCAAAAAGAAATAGTGCTCCAATTATGGATATCGGAATAACAAGAATCACCCACGAAATCAGAGAGAAAGATAATATATTTTCTTTCTGAGATATTATATTGCTCACTATAATTGTCAAATAATAATGATATGTCCCAACATACGCTGGCCCAGATGGAATAGAGGCGCTAATGTATGAGGCAAGTGATATCAATAAATTCTTAGCAACATCTCCATTTTTAAATACTACCTTTGCCAATAACAGGAGGGACTCCACATAAAATATCCACATCAATACAGACAAGGCTACATATTTTTTAATACTTACTTTTTGGTATATTGTATTTATTCCATAAATAACAGACCAGATAATAAATCTTAACTTATCTTTTATTTTATTATTAAAAAGATTTGTTAATTTATAAAAGAATTTAAGAAGCATTTTGTTTTGAACATATAATTCAAATATTACAATCAATATAACCAGAGAAATCGCAATCATAGCAATAATAAACGGAAGCAGGATGGATATAAAATTCAGAGCTACTTTAACATTTCCACCCACAAGAAGCGCAACGGCAACTCCAGCCAACACGATAATCACATCAATTGATCTTTCAAATAAAATCGTTATAAAAACGACTGTGCGGCTAATATTGAGCTTTTTTCCGATTACATGCGCCCGCATAAGCTCTCCCATTCTAAAAGGTAATATGGAATTAAATAGAAAACCTATCCCTAGGGACTTAAATAAAAATAAACTATTTGTGTTTTTAATTGGATTAATTAATAATGATGACTTGTATGCTCTTAAATAATGACCGACCATTTGAAGCAACACGATTAAAATAAGCAGTAAAATACTAGGGTGAAAAAAATTTTCGTCCCGTAGATCAATATTAAATTGGCTAAAAAATCTAATTAGGTAAAATAGACTTACCACTGTGCCAATAAAAAAAATGCTCAATAATAGTTTTTTGCTTTTTAACATCATATTTATACCATTCAACCTAAAAATTTTATAGTTATTTTTTAATTATTATTTCAAGAATTTTCTCTATATTTTCAACTTGTTTTTTTGGAGAATATTTTTCAAGACAATAATCATTTGCAGATAAAATCAAAGATTGATCTATCCCCTTTTCATATACAGTCTTAATGGTTGAATACCAATCACCTTCCTCACATAAATATCCATTTTTTTCATTATTAATATTTTCTTTATATACAAAGGTAGGTATTGCACATGTTATCGTTCCAACCACAGCAGCTTCAAAAAATTTTAATTCTGACTTGCAATTGGTAAATTCATTGTCCACTAATGGTACAATATTAACATCAACTTCTGATATCTTTCTTTGTAATGTCAAAAAATCAACAAAGGGACGGTGAATTATTCTTTTTTTATTAGCTAAATCTTTCATATTATCAGGAAATTCCATATAGCCAGTTACTTCCAATGTAATATTAGGACAATCCTCGAGCAATCTAATCATCTCACTTGAAATTTTTTTAAAATCATTTATATGGGAAGGTGTTCCACTAAAATATCCAACTCTAAAAAATTTCTTTTTCTGAATTCTCTCTTTACTTTTTTGTGAAAACAACCTAGCTGAAATTTTAATCTGCTCATTATTTAAAAAATTGTTTACAATAAAAACTGGTTTCTTAAACGTATTTTCGATTTTATCACACAAAAATTTATTTGTACCTATAAAAAAATCACATTTCTTCCCCATAAGCCACAACCTAGAAACATAAGAAAACCAATAGGAATAATTTTCTGGATTGTTAAAATCAATATTTAACGTATTCATTATTAGTGGGATCTTTTCAACATCAAAAACTAAATCATCGGTATCAAATACTATTGGTTTTGTTGCTTTTTTAATCTTATTTATGAATTCATCTATCCGTATTGACCATCTCGTTCGCACAAAAATGAATATATCAACTTTTTCAATATATTCACCTAATAACGGTAATTCATCTTCAAAGAAATACGAACCCACCCATTTGGAGCTATAGTCTAGGGATTGGCACATATTGTACACACGATATCTAAATGTACTTGAATCGGCTTTTTCATAAATATAAACAACTCTTTGTTTGATATTTTCTTTTTTTAATATCTCTAATCTTTCCCAAAAAGAAATATTCCAAGGCTCACTATTAATCTTTTCCATATTATTTTTTTATAACAGCTTCTTAACTATTTATTTTCATGCATAAATTCAAGAACTTTTTCAAAACTTTTTCCCCAATCTCTCTCTATATTATTTTTTTGAAAATTAACTTCCCTTTTCTGTTCGTCTTTTACCAACGCAACCGCCTTGACGAATCCATCCAAAATCGAAGGGGTGTCAAGATCTGAACATATAATGTTTTCAGAATAATATAAGGACTGCTTATTTAAAAATTTATTTGTTAAAACCACCCCGCCTGAGGCAGCGATGTCTAGCGGTGGATAGCTTGGATGAGGAGTGCTCATAAGACACAATCCCAAATCAACATTTTTTATAAATTCTGAATATTGCAACCATGTCATCTGTCCTAGAGATATCGATTTCATCCCATTTGAAAATACAACGGAATCGATTTCGGATCCAGCAAAATAAATATCCCAATCATCCTTATTGATTATTCCAGCTGAAATAGCCTCTTCTAAAATTTTTATTCCAGTGTAAAACATGTTTCTGGGATTATTTGGTCTTGCGTAAAAAAATAATTTATATTTATTTTTTTTATCAATATTTTTAGTATTTCCTGATGAATATATATCTTCCGGAAAAGCTGGTTCAAAATAAATTCCATTCTCTGTCACATTGTTATGATTATTTTGCAAATAATAATCATAGAGAAGTTTGGAGTTTATAATATATTTAACATTTTTTTTCAATAAGGTAGTTGTACATAAAATCTGCTCGTCACCACTTGGATAAAAAAATGATTCTACCTCTTGGAGGATATAGAAAAAATCTTTTCTAAAATTAATTTCTTCCACGACTTTTGTTGTCCACCACGATGTTGATAGATAAATATCTTTATCCGATGTTTCAATGCCAGAATACCTGCCAGAATTATTCCTGTCATAATCAGAAAAATATTCTACCTCTTTTGGGATTGAGATATTCATTAATTTTAAAAAATCCTCAAAATCAATAGGATTGTTTTCTGTCTCTCGAGTGACTATTCGTAAAGAAAAATTGTATTTATTGGCAAATAAAGTAGCAAGAATCAATGATGTTGCTACGCCCCCAAATAAACTTTCCTTTTTAACGCTATCTGTGACAATATTTATTCGGTATTTTTCTCTTTCAACTTTTATATACTTTATGGGCTGAATATTTCTGAACCTTTCATTATATAAATCACTTGCCATTACCTCCCTCTTAATTAACACATTCACATTTTTTGGGAATGAGACAATCTTTAATTGGAGGAAATCTAATGATTTATATAGAAAAGCCTTCAATCCGTATTTTTTCAACACCAAAATCGCTGCGCGAGGAACATCTTTCAGTCGTATAGATGGGTTTTTTATTTTATAATTATTGTTCTGCATTTTTTTATTATTATTCAATATTTAACCAAAATAATTCTTAATCTGTTTATATTTTTTATATAAAAAATTTGGAATTTTCCAACGCAGAGAATTGACGACGGAGGACAATTGTTTTTCTTTTTGAATAATTTCATCTTTTAGATGTTGTACTTTTTCTTCCCCAGCCTCTATTTCTCGCTCATTAGCTTGTGTTTTTTGCTTTTCATTCAATACCTCTTTAGTTTTTATTTCAATACTAATTTTATTTTCTATATTTATTTTATTCATCATATCCATCGCATTTTTTATCGTTTTCAAGAAAAGATTATCATCAATCAAGCTTTTAGCTATTTCTAAATCCTTTAATTCATTGCTTTTCTTAATAAAATATATTTTTCTATAAGATGGGTCTTGATTATCAAAAGGAAAAACCTCTGTATTATAAAAATAATTAAATTTCTGGTGATTACTATGGAGTTCATCTGACATATTTTCTTCAATCAAAAATTCCATCCCTAATAATAATTGCCACAAAAACAATCTGTTATTTTGTAGCTTCTGAAATGATACTGCCTTTTCTTCTAACAAATTTTCAAATTCAATCATTTCTGGCAAACCATTTTCTATATGCTCCTTGAGCCAAATATGATCCTCTCCATTATGTAGCATTTTATAATTTTCATTTGCATTTATTTCTGCTTGCGCAACCGCTGGAGAGTAGAAAGGTGCCACTAGGACAACTCCTAATTTTGCAACTCGCAAGTTTTCCTCTAAAAAATTTTTTCTTTTTTCTTTTGGTATATGTTCAAAAACATCAGTAGAAACAACCCAGTCAAAACTTTCATCAACCAATGGCATATTGCAGCCATCCCCCTTGATAAAATTTTCGTCCTCAGAATCAAGAAACGGATCGAGATAAAAGACATCATCCTCTGGAAAAAATTTTTTCATCCAGTTACCCCTACCACCCACATCAAGAATTTTTAATTTTTCATTACCTTTGCGATTTTTTTCTACAATATTCTGAATAGGTGCAAATCGTCCATACAAATGGAAAACCATTTCTTTTTTAAATTGTTCTTCTGCTATTTTTTCCATAATGTTTCTATTTTTATTAATCCATTTTGGTTCTCTTCTTGAGAAATTATTTTAAATCCATAAAACCTATCCTTAAAATCAATTGGAGTTACACAATCCCAATTAAATAATGCTGCGGTAAATCTATAACTACCCGTGAAAAATTTATTTTCAATAATTACAAAATCAAAAGAGCCAAGACCTTCGATATAATCTATTATAAATTTAGAAGTTTTTGTATTTGGACCGGAAATATGAATTCCGTCTTGTGTATAAATAGCAACACCGAAGACAGGTTTTTCTATTTTCTTTTTTGCATTGTAATATATCCGCGCTACAATATCATCCCCTGTCTCAAAAACATTCTTTGCTTTCCCGTCCTTATCCAAAAATTCAACCTTAGTTATTTCTATGACTTTACTTTTTCTTTCTTCGCTATCTTCTTTATTGATATTTTTTTTACCATCTTCTTCCTTTTTTTGCTCATCATACATCCTCTTTTCCTCATCCGACATATTCTGATAGACATATTCATTGCCAACTTCTTCCGCTTTGCCAATTTTAACAATTTTTCCATTACGAAGCAACATTGCCCGATCGCAATATCTTTGCACTACGGCGATATCATGAGTGACAATTATTACTGTTCTCCCCATACCTCGATATCTATTAAATTCTTCCAGACATTTCGATTGAAAATTTGAATCTCCCACCGCCAAAACCTCATCCATAAGTAGTATATCACGATTAGCGTGAATGGACACCGAAAAAGCCAACCTCACCTGCATGCCGGAAGAATAGTTTTTCAATTTTTGGTCAATGAAGCGTTCCAGTTCAGAAAATTTCACAATGGAATCGAATTTCTTGTCGATTTGCTTTTTGGTCATCCCCAGCACTGTGGCGTTCAAATAGACATTATCCCGTCCGGAAAGCTCGGGATTGAAACCGATGCCCAACTCCAAAAAGGGTGAAATCATGCCATCAATCTTTACCCCGTGAAATTCCGCCTTAGGCGGACGGGCTCCGCCCGATTTCACTGGGGTGCCTTTCTTGGGTTTATCCGCCTGATAAATCCCCGCCAAAACCTTCAACAGCGTCGATTTTCCGCTGCCATTCCGACCAATGATGCCAAAAAATTCGCCCTTTTTCACCTCAAAAGAAACATCGTCTAATGCTTTGAATTCTTCGTAACCCCTCTTTTTACTAAAAACCGAAATAGCAGCTCCTCTTAGCGAGGAGATTTTTTCATGTGGTATTTTAAACGTCTTACTGACGTTTTTTACACTAATTGCGATGTCTTTATCCATTGCTTAATAATACCTAATAAATGCCGAAAATACAATGATCCCTTACTTAAAAACCAAGATACAAGATAGTTAGTGAAGAAACAAGGTACAAGATACAAACATCAAACAATATTCAATAATCAAATTTCAATATTCAAACTTTTTTGGTTATTGTCTTTTGGAATTTGTATCTTGTTTGGTACCTGTTTCTTGGTTATTGGTAATTATTAGCCTATTTACCCTCTATTTTGTTTATGATGGTTGATAATATATTTTTTATCTCGTTTGCTTCTCGCTTGATGTCTTGCATACAATCTTTTAGCTCTGGGTTTGCTTCTTCAATAAGGTCTAGCCAGTGAATTGTTTCCTTGGCTTCTTTTCTAGCAATCTTCATTCGCATTATCAAATCTTTTTTGCCTAAAGAATCATTTGCTTCTCGATAATTTGCTCCAACAGAACCAGCCGAGCCTACAGCTTGCCCTGTTAGGCGATTGTTTATTGAATTTTTTGGCAAAGAAATACACAATCTAACTACCCGTTTTCCGAATTCAGTAGTTCTTTCCTCTAAATCAAATTTGCGATTATTTTCCATAGATATTTTTTTAATGTTTGTTTTTTGTATTTTGATGCTTGAAATTTGTTTGGTTATTGTATCTTGGTGTTTGTATCTTATTTTTGCGTTTGTATCTTGCTTAGCGTTTGTATCTTAAGCATTATTTGATATTTCTTAGATATTATAGCCTATTTTTTAATAATTTTCCAATATCCTCCCTTGTCGGGACCAACCCTTTTTAGCAAATCTTTTTCCTTTAATTTTGAGATATCTCTTTTAATAGTTTTTTCATTAACACCTGCCTTTTTGGCTATTTCTGGAATTGTAATTCTATTATTATTTCTAATAATTTCCACAACAATATCTTCTCGATTTTCAGGGACATTTTCAGGGACATTTTCAGGGACATTTTCTAATGCCATTCTTTTGAAAATTATAGAGAACCAATTCTCGTTGGTTTCAATTTTTGGATTTGGAAGACCATATTCTTTCATGGCTTTTTTCATCCGCAGAATTCCAGACCCTATTTTCTCCACCAAATCCATTCTCTGCATCAAGCCAAATAGAAGATTATTTCTGGACAAACTTCTTTTACCCAATTCTTTTATCGTCATTCCCCGCACTAGCCCTCCGGGATTAGTTATTTCAACTCGATCAGAAAAAATATAAATCTGAATATTCGCACCTGTCACGAAATAGTTTCTGTGCGCAATTGCATTCAGGATTGCTTCGCGCAATGCGTCTTCTGGTAGTTCTAATTTTTCTTCTCGCGGTCCACCTTTTATGATAAATTCTGTGTTCAACTTTGAACGCAGATAATCCATGGCATTCTCATAATTGCTAAATAGGTCAGCATCAAATTCTTTTCGGTCCAATATTCTGTATTTTGTCCTTCCATAAAAAAGCACGCATGTAATCGTTGACTGCAAAAGAAACTTTGTAATATCATTGGAAAAAAGAAGTACACCGGCATTTTTCATTTTATCATCAGAGACCAAATTAAGATTTGTCAAAATGTCGCGTGTTGGCAAAATTTTTCTTATATGAGATAGTCGTAAAAAGTTATTAAAAGATTTTTTATTTAAATCCTTTTTGATATCAAATTTTTCATTAACCCTCTCATCAAAAAGAACCAGGCCTTCTTTTTGAAAAAAATATTTGATTTCATTTCTCGTAAGTTGCTGACTATTGGCTCCTTGGCGCAAGTAAAATTTTCCCACAATTGAATATGGTTTTTCTTTGCCCTCTGGGACATCAACAATCAAAATACCCTCAATTTCTTGCAAATGTATGGTCATTTTCGGATCAAGATTTCTGCCAATAACCTGAATTTCTGATTTTAATTTGTTGGTAATTTTGATTTCTTTTTTTATTCCGGAATCAGTAATTCCAATAAATATCTTTCCCCCAGAAGCATTGGCAAAAGCACACATTTCTTTTCCAATTGTGGAACTATGCGACTCTTTAAATTCAATATTATAGCCTTCTCCTTGGCTGATATAAAATTCTAATTCTTTTTTCATTAACATTTTTTTACTTCTAATTTTTATTTTAGTTGCTTAGTGTCACATTCACCTCTTTCAACTCATTGAAATCTTCCCATTCGATTAGATTGGTTTTTGAGAGAATTTTTTCAGCCTCCCTATTCTTCAGATGATAATTACAGCCGATATCATAATTAGGAACAGTCAATGAGGGAAATTCTTTAATAAAATAGAGTTTATTGTCATCACTATATAAAAACAAAAAGGATTTTATTGGTTTTATTTTATTTATCAAACTAAGCCCGAAAATAAATTTGGAGTTTGTTTCGCGACCACCTGATGATCCGCCTCCACCTTTGCGAAAAACCTTCCTATCATCCTCCTCCCAAACAAAAATAGTATCATATGGATTTCGCCAATCCACATGATTCAAGGGAGACGGTAAATTATAATATCGACTCTTTTTAATTTCTACTCGTGGCTTAAACAACTTTTCATGATTTTTATATTTTTTCAATATTTTTTCTCTATATCGAGGCTCCAATTCGTTCTTGATGATATAGTCATCCAGTTCCTTTTTCATTTCTTCTTTTTTCCAAACGGCCGTGTATTTATCCAGCCATTTTGCATACACCTCATTTCCCTCGCGATGATCAAATTCAGTAAAAAAATACTCATACAAGAGTTCCATATAGTGGGACTGAATTGGCATTCGTGTCTTTTCAACGTATTTCTTATTATTCCAAAATTTTGGATCGAGATTATCAATAATGATAGTAATGGTATATGGATTTTTATTTTTTAGTTTTTGAGCAATTGTTTTGTGATCATTAAGCACATCAAATGCATGCTCAGATATCGAAAAAATTTCCGGATTATATTCCTGACTCAGCTTGGATTTATTAATTTTAATGCTTTTATTTACTAACACATTAATTGATAAGTTTGTTATAATGATATTATATCACCATACACAAAAACTGTCTAGTTCCAATTTTTTATATATTCAGGTTGAGAAGCACAGTGCTTAATTTGAAAGTTTAAATACGCTTGAAATAACCAAGATACAATACTTAATTTAAAATTTATAATTTAAAATTACTCTTTGGTTTATTGTATTTGTTTGATAATTGATCCATTGAAAATTTATTCCGCATGTATTTTTCTGATATTGGGTCATTTTTTATTTTCTCTTTGAAAGATGATATATGATTATGTATACGCTGATGGCTCCATAGATAATTGACGAAAAGAATGCCACCGTGCCTTTTTCAATGGGAATCATCCAATTGCTGGAATACGATGGAGCCATTAGAATCATCAGCATAGAAAGCGGAATCCAAACACGGGAAAATTTCCACCAAGTTTGATATACATCTTCTTTCATTTTATAGGTGATGAGAGAGAAAATAAATAATGGAATGATTATAACAAATATAAGCATAGCATCATGCATAGTATCCATGCAGTTGCTATATCCCTTGCCACCACATAAACCAAAAGTCCCAATCAAATTAAGAATAATCAGTAACGCGGAACCAACAAAAGAAGCTAGTATTGTCATTATTTTCATATTTTTTATTTATTTTTAAAAATTTAAAATTTTTTAAACATCCCAATTCCCCACCGCCTAATTCCAAAAATAATAATTATAAAGAGGACAACCAAGCTAACAAAAATTTCTCTTATAATCTGATTTTTATTTTTTTCATCACTCATTCTATTCTCCCATCTATTTTCTTTTTTATCAATAGCGTCCTTCACTACCTCAGCATAGGCAGTTGTTTTGGGGATAATGAAGGCATCCGCCAGTTTTGCTCCAATGGGAAATCTTGGAGCAATTTTTCTTGTCTCCGCAATCGAAGTGGCTTTATTTTTTTTGTGACTATGATTATCATTATCGCCATCACTTTGCGAATCATTTTCAATTCTAATCAAATCACTACTTGTCACTATACCATTGAGGATTGGCGCCACCTCATATCCATCTCCATCCTCATCAATGCTCATTTTTGACGCACTGGCAAGATTGCTCGAAATATCTAACATCACTTTTGTTTTCGGAGTGGTGGGCATATTTTGAAAAGTGATTTTGTTGAGGAGTTCATCACCCCGCAATTCATCTACCGAAAAAGTGAACGTGCCATCGCCATAACCATCCATCATGATATTTTGAGTTGATCCTTCCTCAGAAAAAATATACTTCACATCGCCGAATTGTTGATAGTATGTCCCCGGAATTTGTTCTTCAATTTGACCATCTTTATCAATGCCCGTGTGATTACCATAAAAAAAATCGGAGTCGAACTCCGATTTTTTGTATATTCAAGAAATTTTGACTACGCACTTACCAAAGATGCTTTTTCTAATTTCACAATGCGAGTTTCATGATTGTCAGTGACGGTCTTTTTGGCCTTGTTTTCTAATTTTTCATCAATATTATCAAGACGGAGTTTTATATCCACAATATCTGTTTTTATATACACAATATCCGACTTCATATCCACAATGTCAGACTTTATTTCATCAATATCTTCCAAAATCAAGTCAACAGTTTTCTTCACATCATTCAAGCCTTCACCAAAAACCTTGAAATCACTGCGAATATCCTCAAGCATTATTTCTACTTGAGCTTTAGGCATAAAGTCTTTATTTTCTACTTGTTCTTCCATATCTCAATTTTATCACATAAAAAATTCATGTCAAACTACTATACTTTTGTCAAAAAGAAAATCAAACCTTTGCGCGCTACAAAAACCGCTATCAGTGAGGCAAAGATTTCGAAGACAATTTTTCCACTGCCACTGCCAGTTTCACTATTTTTCTTGATCACCTCTTCCGCCTGGGCAGTTTTAGCTAATTCAATATCCTGGCTCAACTTATCAAAACCATTCTTCAAATTGGCAACGATTGAATTTTCATCACGACTATCATTACTACCGCTAACTTGCGGTTCACTGCTCTCAACAATTGCAAGTTGATTGTCATCTTCCTTCGAAGATTCTTGCTGATGTTTCTCGGTTTTTTTCTCGTGACTACTCTCAGCGACGACTTCTTGATTTTCTTCAATCACAGGCTCTTGCTCCTCCTGAATGTCTTGTGAGTCAGAATCTTGCTCGTCCTGAACCTCATTTTGAACAGTGGGATCAATTACCGTTTCGCCCGCAACTTCCACTGTGAATGCTTTTTGCGCGTCTGGCGTGGTCTTGCCAACAAGTGCCACCGTCGATTCCTGCGCGCTACCGTCCTCTTGTTCAGAGATTTCAGTTGTCTCAACCTTGAAATCACCCTCGCCAGTTCCTTGGGTTAAAATTTTGTATTCACCGTCTATCGGATTGGGAATGGTCAAAAATTCATTCTCCGTCGCATAGCCGGAATAATAGGCGCCTTCAATTTCATCAAAAACCTCACCCGTCACAAAATCCTTCCCGACCCTTTTCCCATCCGGCGCAATGACTTGAATGTCGATTGGGGAGAAAACTTGCGTAATAAATATATTTTTAATCAAACCACTCTCAACTTTGATATCAGGTCTAATAGTTGTCAGAAGTTCCAACACATCTTTTTGTGCATCTGTTACAATACTTCGATGATCTGACGGCAGTTCAATTAAATTATCCGATGGTACATTTTCACTTTTGGATGAACTTAAAGGAACCGTGACATCTCCAGCATCATATCGAATACCTCTATCACCAACAAAAACTTCAAATCCTAATGGATAACCATCAACCCAATATTTACCCATATCAGCACTTACAACATTTATTCCGCTAATTGTATCTTTCCCCTTTGTGTTACCAATAATTTTATCATATTCAACCGCAGAAGTAAGCTTGAGAGCATTATTATTTAGCTTTTCCAAAAACTCATTATGAGGATAACCAATTGGATATGATTTTAAATCATATCCATTATCGGCTTCATATAAATAATCATAGACTGGCAAAAGTTCCTGCAGAGAAGCAATTGGCCGATTGTGCATATAATCAAATCTATCGGCAAAACCACCTTCCTCAGCTTCTTGAGTTACAATATGCTTCATAAAAATGTCCACCAGACTGAAAAACCAGCCATCACCATCCCACTTCATATACGATTCAGGTGCACCAAGATTTGGAGTAGCCAGAGTAACCAGCTGGTCAACATCTCCCTGATAATAATCTGATTCAATATATTCTCGCACCAAAAGTCCACCCATCGAATGTGCTACGACATCAACTTTAGGCCAGTTAGTTACGATTTTTATCTCAGCAATTTTGCTTTTTAATTTCTTGGCATTTTCTATATTGCTATCTCGCCATTCGTAAGGAAAGATAAATAAATCTTTATCCGGTACATATCCATTATTAGCAAATTCGGTGTAGAGATTGTCATAGGTGTGAAAAACTGGATCGAGTTGCAATTTCCCATCTTTTTCCCAAGAGCCAAAAATTCCTGGAACAATTACAACTGGGTCGTGAAAACTTTTTTCTGGCAAAAAATTAGAAAAATCAATATCGCCATCAATTTTTTCATAATAGCAAGACTGTCCACTGTAACATTTCTGCTGTGGTCCGTTAGCATCTCCCCACCAATTATATTGAAAGTTTGGCAATGAATCTCCATCACCACGATAGACAACATCAGCAATTGCATTATTTTCAAATGTTGATCGATTCACTTTCACATCAGCAGAATTAACATCGCCAATAAACATCACGACATCATTATCATGAAAATCACAACCTTCCGCATCTAGTGATCCACTATTTAGTTTAATGCCGCCATTATAAAAAGCATTCACAGCATTTATAATTGAATTGCCTTTCATCAGTTGAATAGAAGCACCCGCTCCGCTCATGTCCGTATTACGCATCACAATTTTACCGCCATCAACAGCAATGGAATAGCTAGGTGCCCCGTCAGATTTTCTCAACTTCACATTATCTTTCAATGTTCCTGCAATAATCAAACTTCCATACACATCTACACCTCCGCCATCGAAAGTTATTGTAACTCCTTTTTTTATTACTAAAGTTGCACCCTCATCAATAGACACATAAGATGTTATGGATTTATCAGTAGTCCATTCTTCATACCCAGTGATATGCTCGTTTCCATATTCATCAATTGTCTGCGAATGCACAATAAAATTCAGAGGTGAGATCGGAGCGAGGACAAGAACGATAACCAGAAAAACTCCGCAAAAAAAATTATTTATTCTTTGCATTTTTTCTTTGATTATATTTAATTATTAAAAAGATATTTATAATTGGCCAAATTATTAGTGAAAAATATTGCAACCATAACAAGTCAAAACTAATAAACATTCTTGATCCAATATTAACCAAAAAAGACAAGTTAGCTAAAACTGAAAAAACAACAAGTGTTTTAAATATTTTTTTAGACAAAGCAAAAACAATTACCGCCACTATCGCCGACAATATTAGTAGTGCCATTGTTATTTGCATGTCCAGCACCGGATTCGAAAAAAACATATTTTTTTATTTTAATTTAATTACATTTTTATTATACTCCATCCCTCAAAAATACAAAACGCTTAAACACGCTTTGCCACACATATATTCTGTAGGGGTTTCACCCCTACAGATTATTCTTCCAGCAAATATCTTCTCATTTCATTTCTGCGTTGATTTATTTCCTTCGCATTTACATCAACAAATTTACCATAATCACTTTTATTCTTAAACTGATTTAGAATTATTTCTGGATTGCATAACTTTTCAACATCATCACCCAAATAGCTTTTCAAACTTGACCTAAATTCTTTTACATCATGAATAACATTATTACCATTCACATAAGCTGACAGATGCAATAAATATTCATTACTATTTATATGTATAGCCTTAAATCTTCCTTGAAATAATGAACCATTTCTTTTATTTCTATGATTAAAATATCCTGTATATCCACCGCCTATGCGTTTCATAAATTCCGATATACCACCATCACTCAACTGCTTTAGTATAAAATGAAAATGATTTGGAAGCAGATTGTAGACAATTATTTCCACTAACGCACCATTCTGTAGGGGTTTCACCCCTACATCATTTACTTTACTTTTTATATATAAACTAATGATGGGTTCGATTTCATTAAATTCTTTCATTGATTTAAGAAACCTGGCATAATCATATTTATCCAAAAAAATATCTCGCTTCTCCACTCCACGATTAAACACGTGATAATATTCGCCATTTACAAATTCAAAAGAAAAGTTTCCCATCTTTTTTGTTTTAGTTTTTTATATCTGTAGGGGTGAAACCCCTACATTATTCCACTATTTAAGTTCTACTCCCTGAAGACATATCTCAATCATTGATCTTTTCAACTTCATCCTTCCCACAATTTGGACAATGCGATAAATATTTTATTTTAAACTCCCCACAATGTTTGCATCTTTCTTTTAACTGAAGTCCGCAATTAGGACAAAAGGTGTGTTGCGAATCTAAAGAAAAAGAGCATTTGGGACATTTTTTATCCTTCAGTCTTCTGATTGCAATTTTTGCAGAACTAAAAACTTTCTTTTGGATATAATAGACAATTCCACCAAAAATCACAATTACGATAATCACGGAACCATAATAAATTACATACCGCAAAAATGGCACTTCCATAAAGAATTTAAAAATCCTCTCCAACCATTCTTTCGGCAGGATATCATAAAGAAAAACGCCAACCACCTGCAAAAACAGTATAGCAAATGCTGTCGTTGTTGCGGTTAGAATTATCGTATAGGGACTATTCTTTCTTTTCAATTTAAAATAGAAAAACACGGAGAATGCGAAAAATGGCAGAACAAATACTAATGTAAGCAAAAATACCTTAAATTTAAGCCAAGCAACTTTATTTAAAAAATAATCTGTTGCTTCTTTGTGACTCTGCTCAATTGATTTAATAGAATCACTTATTTGGGAAATAAAAATACTTTTTTTGCTTTCCAAGGATTTGGTTTCTTCTTGAATGGCGCTAGCTTTGGCTCTCGTGCTTGTGATTTCATTTTTGATATTCTCCTTGTTCGCTATTGCCTTTTCACCAGCCATTTTCTCTTGCAAACTCAGATCATATTCTTTGATTAACTTTTGGATACTGTTTTCCAAGCCCCTAACCTCGCTTTTATTCGATTCTATGCCAGTATTTAATAAAACTATTTCCTGCAATTGCGGCTTTATGCCATCATACTTCTCATCTAATCCAAATTTTCTATCGACATCATTGAATGAATTTTGGCAGATCGAATATTTTGTCAGGTTTTTGGGATTATGTATGGAATTCATAACACATCCAGATGGAGCAATCGGTTTTTCAGGAATTCTCGCCAAATCAGAAAAAATTGTCTCCCCGACACCAATCACAAAAGTTACCATCACAATTAAGAGAATATATCCTAATTTTGAAGTTCTTTTTTCACTTATTTCTTCATAAGAATTTTGATCATTTTTGCCAATCTTTTTTTCTAATTGTTTTTCATTTTGCAGATTCATTTTTTTATTGCTATTTAATAAATTAGTAATTTTGTAGGGGTGAAACCCCTACAAAATTATTTCTTGCTTCGATCCTAGATATCTTCCGCAATGCGTGGTGCTAATTTGCGGTAGGACCAGATGCTGAAGCCGAAAGCTCCGAAGACAATCGAAACAAAAACAGCATACTGATTAAAGCTGGCGAAATGATTATTGATGAGTGATTCTTTGGTGAAATGGATGATGAAGGCCAAAGGATTAAGCAGAATTAGAGTGTGATATTTGGCTGGCAAAGTTGACAAGGGATAGATGATTGGTGAGCCATACATAATAATCATCAAAAGCACCTCCCAAATCATTGAGAGGTCGCGAAATTTCACATAGAGCGGTGCGGTTATTAGAGCAAAAGATAGGACGATAATATAGATGAAGATTGAAAACAGCAGGAACATTCCAATGGCTGGAAGACTTGGCATAAAACCCTTAACCGCAAAAAAGAAAATAATCACTACCAGATTCATCAAAAATATCATCGTGGCATTGATAGTTGACGCTAAAATGATAGTCCAACGCGGGACATAAATTTTCGTCACTAATTGCGACTTGCTCAATAATGAATTCATACCAGCATTAGTGCCTTCGGCAAAAAAATAGAACATCATCAGAGCCACAAGAAGTTGCAAAGAATAGGTGTCCACACCTCCCGTTCTTGGATTGAAAACAGATGAGAAAACAAAATTCAAAATCGCAAAAGTTAAAAGCGGTTTAAGCAATGCCCACAAATAACCCAAAAAACTACCATGATAGCGTAGCTTGAAATCAGTCTTTGCTAACATCCAGATTAGCTCTTTATAATTTTCGTGATGACGCATAGCGTCTAGTCTATAAAGCCTATAAAGTCTATAAAGTCCTTAAAGCCTTACTAATTAAATTATTATTTCAATTGCTTGATGAAACCCGAAAGCATCTTAGAAATTTCTAATGATTTCCCGTACATAGTTTCGAAACTTATTTTATCAATATAGTCTAAATCTGAAGCTAAGTAAAGCATTGAGCGAACTTCACCACAAGATCCCTTTGCTATGAATAAAAATCTTCCAAGTTCTTTGTCACCTTTACGTTCATATCCCTCTGCAATGTTATTCATTATTGAAACCGCAGCTCTTTGAATTTGATCTCTAAAGGAAAAGTCCCTACTTAATTTAAAAGCCCTATAAACATCCAGCGTGAGTACGCGCGCCTTTTGCCAAGCGATAATATCTTCAAATTTTTCTATTGCCATTCTTTTGACTTTATGAACTTTATGGGCTTGATGGACTTTCTAATAATTTTGTTTATTTTTCTGATACCACTCTACAAAATTCTTCATCCCATCTTCAATTTTGGTTTTAGGATTATAGTCCAGCATTTTTCTAGCTTTTGTAATGTCGGCATAAGTTATTGGAACATCACCAGAAAACATTGGGTATTCTTTGATGTTGGCTTTTTTGCCAAGACATTTTTCCACCACTGCGATGAAGCTATTGAGATCAATCGTATCAGAATTTCCGAGATTAAAAATTTCATAACCAAAAATTCGATCAATAGCAGAAATGACGCCGTCCACAATATCATCAATATAGGTATAGTCACGTCTGGTTGAGCCGTCGCCAAATCTTTTCACTTCTGTGCCTTCGTCAATCCACTTGGTGCACAAAAACGGAAACATATCTGGTCGTCCACCTGGTCCATAGACAGTGAATGGTCGCACGATGTTGACATTCAATTTGTGCAGATAGTGATAGGCGTGCGCCATCAGTTCGGTGGCTTTTTTGGTCGCTGCATAGGGTGAGATGGGAAAATCAACATTATCAGTTTCGGAAAATGGAACTTTTTTGTTTTCACCATAGACTGAAGATGAACTGGTCAAGACGAAATTTTCAATCCCGAAGTCTTTTGATAAATCTAGCAAATTCAATGTGCCGATATAGTTGGTGTCGGCATAGATGAATGGATCAGCAATGCTAGGTCGCACACCAGCACGTGCGGCTGGATGAAAAACACGCTCAAACTTTTCCATCGCAAAAATATTTTTCATAAAGTCATAGTCAGCAATGTCGCCACGATATAATTTGTAATTTGGATTTTGTGCAAATTGTGCCACGTTTGCCTCCTTCACTTTCGGCGAATAATAATCATTGAAACTATCCACGCAAACCACGCTATCGCCTCTTTCTAATAATTTTTTGGTAACAGCTGACCCAATGAAACCTGCTCCTCCTGTGACTAATATTTTCATATTTTTTATAATTTAGATCTTAAATAATTATAATATTCTTCGTTATGGCTATTTTTATTGGTATATTTTTTTAAAACAGTAACTCGAGCTTGCTTTCCCATTCTAACACGAAATTCCTTATCGACAATTAATTTTTCTAATTTCTCCACCCATTCCGTGGTGCCATTCGCCACAAAGCCATCAACACCATCGGAAATCGCTTCACAAAAGACTTGTGTCGCACTAGCTACGGTTGGAACATTCATAATTCCGGCCTCAAAAAATTTAAGCTCTGATTTTGATTCACAATATGGATCACCAATTTCAAGCGGCGCTAAATTTATATCAACGTTAGAAATATTTTCGAAATGTTTATCCCTTGGCACAAATGGAGATTGTTCGATTCTATCCTTGAATTTATTTAATTTATTTTCAACTTCTAGCGGACCAGCCAAAATTAATTTTGTTTGCGGATATTTTTCCATGATTTCCAATAATGCATCGGCGATTGTGGCAAAATCACGATTATGACTCATAGTTCCACTGAAATATCCGATTCTAATAAAACTATTCTTTAAATTTTTATTATTGCAAATAATTTTTTCTGTAACTTCCAAATCATGATCAGAAATTTTATTCTTAACGATAAAAACTTTTTTATTATAACCCGCTAAGATATTCGCAAGATATTTTGTCGAAGTTGAACAAACCTTAATATATTCGTCTCTTAATATTTCTTCACCCACACCTTTAGCATATTGTTTTTTTTCAAAATAACTCATTTTTTCATAGCTACCCGTTGCATGCATATATTTTGTGTCAAAAACCAAATCATCAGTTTCAAAAATAATTTCTTTATTTTGTTTTTTTATATTTTTGATTAACTTTTTTACGCTTGAAGTTACAAGTGTTCGATGAAAAACAAACACGCTAAACTTATTTGCAAATAATGGAAGAAATGGATTATCTTGCATTGTGACTTCTGCATTAATACCATGTAAATTTAATTCCTCCGCAACTCTGTGCGAACGATAGTCCGCACTATCACCAACTCCTCCAGTAATAAACAAAACATCTCCTGATTTGAAACTTAAAGCAGTTTTAAAAAAAGTCCTCAAATAACTCAATGATCTTCTTCCGCCAACAATAATTCCATCTCTTTGCACCGCCGCGATTGCCTTGCCTAATTTTATCAAATATAGATTCATAATAATGTAGTCTTTAAAGTCATAAAGTTGAAAGTCCTTAAAGTCTATAAAGTCGAAAGCTTTACGGGCTTGACGGACTTTTGGACTTGATAGACTTTACAGACTTTTAGACTTAGTTAACTTTCCTATAAATTTCATCAATCTTTTGCGCCGAATTTTTCCAACTAAATGAGGCGGCGCGTTTTTTATTATTTTCACCTTTCACACGTGCCTCCTGTGGATTTTGTGCTAAATACAAAATACCCTCCGTAATTCCTTCGGCTGACGGCGCGCAGAAATAGCCACCCTCGCCCAGATAATTGCGATTGTTAGCTTTATCAAAACACACCACTGGCAATCCCGCGGACATATAATTCAACATTTTACCGCTGGCTTGATTAGTATCGGAATTCTTCGGATCAATCGCCACGTCAGCTACACAATTAAAAGCTGGCAAGTCGAAATAATTTAGTGGGCTCACCACTCGTACAAATTTTTCCAACTTATTCTCCCGCACAAACTGGACAGCATAATGATCTGGAAAGCCACCAATCAAAAAGAAAATGTTCGAATTTTGTTTCACTGTCAATTCAATCGCTCGAAAAAGATAGTCGATGCCTTTGTTTGGCACCAATCCTCCCGAATAGACCACAACAAATTTATCAGCTGGAATTTCCAGCTCTTTTCGAAGTTCATTTTTGTCCTGCTTTAAATTAAAACTATCTAGATTAGTTCCGTCCAGTATCACTTCGACGCTTTCCTTGTTTTTTCTGGCATCTTTTATGGTTGCTAAATTTTCCCAAGAACTGACCACCGCCCAATCTCCCAGACTATTGATGAATCTTTCAACTATCTGAAAAAACCATTTCAAGCCTTTTTTTAGATAACCATGAGAAACCATCTCACCAGTCAAACTGCCATGAAAATCAGCTACTAATTTTATTTTTCTCCAAAAAAGAATTTTCTGTACAAGGAAGCCGATCAAAACTCCTTCATGCAAATGACCGTGAATAATGTCTGGCTTTTGTGTACGTGCCAAAAAAAGAACTTTTTTAATAAGCATCAGATCCAAAATGATTTTTTGCCAATCCGGACCAGCTTCCAATTTTTTATACCAAAAAAGCAAGCGACGGATTCTCCGCACATCAATTTTGGTTTCAATTTCAGCTGAAATATCTTTACCAATATGATAGGTGGCAATTGTAATTTGATTGCCCAGCTTTTCCAAAGCCAGTGCTTCTTCCAAAATCCGAATATGTGTTCCGCGATCAGAAAAAAATGGCGTAGGAGCAATAACAAGAATTTTCATAAGGATTATATATATTAAGTCAAAAATTCATAAGCTTTATGAACTTATACCAATTTTACCCCATAAATATCCATTTGGCAAAAGCCTATTTAGGCTATATAATTAAGTAACTATGAAACTACAAATACCAGAGATAACTTTAAATAGATACCAACTATTCACAATCTTTGCCCTGTTTTGGATAGGATTGGGATGGCTTGGTTTGGCATTGTCTCTTTTGGGTATTTTTTATAATATCTTTCTTGTCAGTTATATAGTCCTTGGTGTAATAACGTTGGTATATTTAATCAATTTCAATAAAACCAAAATTGAAATTAATCCGCGTTTCTTTTTGATGTTATTTCTCACCCTGACAGCAATTTTTATTTTTTCCACCTACACCACACCTAGCATCTTTTCTGGACGGGACCAAGGATCACTCAGTGAAGCAGCAATTCGATTGTCACAAAACCATCACATTTCTTTTTCTTCTCCCGTTTCAGAAGAATTTTTCAAAATTTATGGTCCTGGCAAAGCCTTAAATTTTCCTGGCTTCAACTATACGGCATCCGGAAATATGTCAACCCAATTTCCACTCGGCTATATTTCTTGGCTGGCGATTTTTTATTCTTTATTTGGACTAAATGGTTTTATTGTTGCCAATAGCATTACGTTTTTCATATTTATTTTTTCTTTTTATTTAGTTACTAGATATTATCTGCGAGCTTCTTCCGCAATTGCCGCGGTTGCTCTAGTGTTGACTTCCTTTGTTTTTTCTTGGTTTTTCAAATTCACCCTCAGTGAAAATCTCGCGTTGATGCTAACTTGGTTTGGAATTTATGAATTCGTACTCTTCACTAAAAATAGATCGCGTTTTTATTTACTTTCCTCTCTCACAGCTTTTCTATTGCTGTTTTTTACCCGTGTAGAAGCACTCGGATTTCTAGCGATTATTTTTGCGATGCTTATTATCAAATACAAAGATTGGAAATATCTCCTGTTTGTTGTTATTGGGAAAAAAGCACTGTTATTTATTGGCTGTTTTCTTTTACTGCATATTTTTCATTTAACAATCGATAGTCCATCATATTTCTCAATGTTGAAAAGCATCCTCAGTCCATTTATCTCCCTTGGTTCCGGACTTAAGGATTATTCACAAACTGATTCCGTACCATTTCTAGCAACGTCTTTCTATGTGCTTAAAGTTTTTTCTGTCTACGCTCTTTTCAATTTCCTTCTTTTCGGTTTCATTGGTTTTGTCTATTTATGGAAACACAAAAAATTTGAAATTCTTGTTCCGTTTCTGATTGTCTTGCCAACCCTTGTTTATCTTGTTCATCCTAGTATTTCCGCCGATCATCCCTGGATGTTGCGCCGTTTTGTTTTTTCGATTATTCCCATCAGCATTCTCTATAGTATTTGGTTTTTCGATTCCTGCCTGCCGGCAGGCAGAGGTTTTTTCAAAAGAATTTATTTTTACATTGCTATCTCCATGCTACTTGTTACCAATCTAATTGTTTCCGTGCCATTTCTGACAGTTTCACCTGACAAAAATCTGCTGCCGCAAATCAAAGCCATCAGTGGAAATTTCCAAGACTCCGATTTGATTCTGGTGGATCGCGATGCTACGGGAGATGGCTGGTCGATGATGACCGGTCCGATGAATTTTCTATTTAACAAACAGGCAGTGTATTTTTTTAATCCGAAAGATCTAGCTCAAATTGACCGCAACAAATTCAGCGCGATTTATTTCATTATTCCCGATACTAAACTAGATTTTTATCGCTCCAACGGAATTCTTGAAAAACTGGCTCCTATCAAAAATTACTCTATTGCTACAGAAATTTTAGCTATAAAAACCGGAGAAAAACAAGAAATGTTTACCGCTCCAATTGAATTGCCTTCTGTGCAAGACGTCACAATTTATGGTAAAATTTATTTATTAACCGATTAGCAAAAATATGTGGTTTGATTTAACTCAAGAAGTTCAACTTCCAGAAAAAAAATATATGCTTTATAAAAAGCTACAGACCATGCTCTATGTTGTGGCCTTTTTGCTTGCTATCATTATGGCCTTGCGTGTAATATTTGATTCACAAAATTTTTATTCATCTCTTACTAATCTAGATTCAAACAAAAACACTCTTGATTTACTTCAATATCAAGGTACGGACTCACCTACAAACGGCAATATAGTTGCTGGAAGTGCATTATATTTTGATACGGTGCCTGTGGGAACTTTTTCCAAAGCCGTTATCAAATTTCCTCAAGACAATCAATCACAAAAAATAACCACGGGTGAAATCACAATCAGAAAATCGCACCAAGCGTTTCTCTACCCCGAAGGCGGATCACTTGGATTCAAAGATGGCACGCTACTAAAAAACAAATCTGCCTATTACATAGTTTCCAAAGGAGAACTTCGTAAATTCGAAACATCCACTGTCTCTGCATTTGGTTATCCGCTCAATGCTTTCGTTGAGGTTACGACTGAAGAATTGCAATATAATCCCGCAGGACAATTAGTTGAAGACGCTACAGTCTATCCAGAATCTTCGCTCTTCAAGATTGATAGTGATTATTATATCCTGCAAAATTCCCAATTAAAAAAATTTACAAGTGAATATGCTTTCCTTAGTCAATACAAGGCAGTGCAAGCTATCCAAAAAGATCAAACATTTTTTACCCAATACGCTCTAGCTGATGATGTTGTTGGTTTTAGTGATGGATCACTCGTCTCCTTTGGTGATTCAATTTATATCATTAGCAGTGGTAAATATTTTCCTATCAACAACCCCGAAACTTTTATTGAGAAGGGCTATAGCTGGGATGATGTAATTCCTGCCGGTTCTGATGAAATAGCACTCTACGAAAAAACAGCCCTGTTCACAATCAGACGTGATCATCCAAATGGCACAATTTTCAAAACCATCGAGAGTGGCAAATATTTCATCGTTAATAATTTAAAAAAACAATTTCTGCCATCTCAAAATATCGTCGACTCATGGTCTAATCGCTCTCCCATTCTCGTTTCAGAAAAAAGTCTAGAAACCACCAGCCAATGTGCTATTAAAAAATCTTTCTTTGGTTCATACTCTTGTGAAATCGGAATTGATAATCTTCAGAATCTTATTGGCGTCAATTATGAATTCATTATGAAATTAAATAATGATACTACAATTGCAGACTTAAATGTTTCTTTCAAAAAAGACATAAACCGCACAAATCTAATGGTATTTCTACGTAATATTTATAATAAAATTACAAATAAGTATGTTGCAAAAATTACTCCAACTCAATAATCAAGATAAGACTATGATCGCCTATAAACTTCTCCATGATTTTCTATTTCTGTGGATGATTTTTTTCGTCTTCGCTTTGATTGCTGATGGTTTGATTGCGGGAATAGTATCAGCGCGGATGGGGCTTTATGCAATTGCATTAATATTACTTGTTAATGTTTTTTTAATTCATCAGTTGAGAATTAGCACTCAAATAGAAAACATTGGTAAAGTAAACAAAAAAATAGCTGGGTTGCTATTTTTCATATTTGGTCTATTAATTTTCAACAGCTTGATTAAACTGCCAATATTTTTAAGTTTATTTATTTTAATCATTGTCTTCGTAATTTTTTATTTTCTACTTAAAGTGTTTCAAGAAGAATAATAGACTCCTAGTTCTTCAAATATTCCAGAGTCTCTTGCGCGCATTTTTCCCAAGAGAATTCTTTTAATTGCTCACGCCCTTTTGCAATCAACTCAATTTGCAGATCTTTAGAAATCAAAACTTGTTCTATTTGTGTACTGAGTTGTGCTGTATTCTGTGCATCAAAATATAGTGCACCTTCTCCACCAATTTCTCGCAAAGAAGAATTATCCGCTGTTATCAAAGGCACACCAGCGGCATATGCCTCTAGGATTGTGATGCCAAAGCCCTCATAAAGTGAAGGATAGACAAATACACTAGCCCCCCGAAACAAACACCCTACATCGCAAAATTTGAGCCTGCCAGGCATTATGATGTCTTTAGAATAGACGCTATTTCTAGCCTTTTTTTCTATAGATTCCGCGAGCCATGCCTTTTCTCCCGCTAAAACCAATTTGAGAGCGCAAAAGGAGCTAAGCTCCCAAGCTTGGGAGCTTAGCTCCTTTTGCTTCCGGCTTTTTAATAAGTCAAATGCCTCAATCAATTTTTCAATATTTTTTCTCGGCTGTAACGCACCAGAATACAAAATATACTCTCCTACTATTCCAAGTTTATTTTTCAATTCTTGCTCTTTGCCATGATCACGTGCTTGAGAAAAAACATCTGGACTAAAGCCATGATAGATGACCTGGATTTTATTGGCGTCAATTTCCGGATAAAATTTTATGATGTCATGCTTGGTCGCCTGTGAAATGGCAATAATTTTGTCTGCCTGCCTAATTGAGTAGTCCGCAAATAAATTTAGTTTGCGTAAATCTTTTGGAGGAAAATATTGTGGAAAATATTTAAAAGCCAAGTCATGAATAGTCACCACTGTTTTCAAATTTTTTCGACGTAGATATGGCAGAGCCGCCATCGGCATCCACAAAACAGTTGGTTTTTCTTTCCACACTTCCCATGCAAATCTAATTTGCGTCCACAGGATTGGAAAAGACTTTTGAATAATTTTATAATTTGAAAATTCCGGCGGAGTGAGTTCCGGATTAAATTTACTTTTGTGATAAATTAAAAACTCGCTCTGTAAATCTAGCTTGCCAAAGTGTTTTAGCAAGTTAAAAATATAGACGCGAGTTCCATCAATGCGCTCGTGATCAAGGTCAGCTGCAGAAATTGCAATTTTCATTTATTTCTTAGATTGAATAAATTCATCTAGTGTGTCCTTCAAATCTTCTCTATCTGAAGCATAGGCCAAGATGGTTTTCAAATAATTTGCTGGATCACCTGTCGTAAACCATTGTCCATCTTTAATTTCTTTAGCGACAAAAACGCCACCTCTTCGGATATATTCTTTGATGGCATCGGTAATCCAAAGCTCATTGCCCTTACCAAGACTCGTGGTTCTTAGAATATCAATAATTTCTTGATTCAAAATATATCTTCCAAATCCAGCCAAGCGAGAAGGTGCTTCTTCAACGGAGGGTTTTTCAATAATATCTTCCATCTGGTTTGTTCCTTCTTTTAATTTAACTATTCCATATCTAACAACATCTTTTTTATCCACCTCTTGCACGCCCAAAATCAAATTACCATTCTTTTCATAGTCCTCCACCATTTGTTTTGTGAAAGATGTTTTTGATTTGACAAGGTCATCTCCGAAACAAAAAACAAATGGCTCATCATTAACAAGGCTGGCTGCTGATAGAATTGGCGTTCCATTACCATATGGACCCTTTTGACGCACGTGTATAAAATTTGCCATTTCAGCAATTTTAGAAATACTATCAGCTGCCTCATTTTTGCCATTTTTTCTCAGATCATTTTCCAAGGCAACACTATGATCAAAATGATCCTCCAATGGTTTCTTGTCCCAACGAGTTACAAAAATAATATCTTCAATACCAGCCTCAACCAATTCTTCAACAACCAACTGAATGATTGGTTTGTCTACGATTGGCAACATTTCTTTGGGCATTGATTTTGTGGCTGGCAACAATCTTGTGCCCGAACCAGCAACTGCAATTACAGCTTTTTTGATTTTCATAATGAGATAAATTTAAAAATAAAAAAATGAATAGTTAAATTAATTTAATCTTTTTTTAGCTATAATTTTTAATTCTTCATTAAATTCAGCAATGGCAGTATCAATAATTGGATCAAAATTTTTATAGATTTCCTTGTTCTTCACAATGTTACTTGCCTCCAATAATGAATCGAATGTTCCAGCATCCAGCCATTCGCCAGAAACTGTTGTTACTTGCAATTCACCTAATTGCAAATAATAATTTTGCAAAGAGGTTATTTCAATCTCGCCTCGCTCTGATGGCACAGCACTTTTTGCCACTTTCACCACGCGATTATCATAGATATACAATCCCGTTACGGCGTAATCACTAATCCATTCGCTTGGTTTTTCAATAACTTCTACTGCTTTATTATTTTCATCGAACTTAACCACCCCAAATCTTTCTGGATCCTGCACTTTTTTCGCGAAGACATGCCCGCCTGATTTGAAATTTTTAATTTCCTCCGAAAAATCATCTTCAAAAATATTATCACCCAAAATCATTGTAACATTGTCCTGACCGATAAAAGATTCTCCCAGAATAAAGGCATCGGCCAATCCGCGCGGAACTTTTTGCACTTCAAAATAAATATTAATACCAAATTTTTTCATCGTCGAGCCCAACAAATTCAAATATTGTCCGCTGTGTTCCGGCGAAACAATCATTAAAATATCTTTGATACCAGCCTTAATTAGTGTATTCAAAGGATAGAAAATCATCTGCCGATTATAGACCGGCAATAGTTGCTTGCTTGTGGTGGCTGTTAGTGGAAAAAGTCGAGTGGCTGTTCCACCGGAAAGTATAATCCCCTTCATAAAATTATTTTTACCAATTTAAATCTTTATACAATGGAAATTTTTTGCACAAATTTTTAATTTCACTTTTTATGCTTTTTAATTTTTTATTTTTTCCAATGTATGCTTTAAATTTTTTCAAAGCCGCTATTCTTTCTTCTTTGTCTTCTGGAAATTCAAAGGTTTTGATTTCTTCCATTACTTCCGCAATCCATCCAGCTATTTTTTTCATCTCTTTTTCTTTCATACCTCGCACAGTAAGTGATGGAGTTCCCAGTCTAACTCCGCTTGGATAAAAAGGAGTCGAGGGATCTAGCGGTATAGTATTTTTATTAACTGTCATTCCCGCCATTCCCATGGCATCTTGCAAAAGCACTCCTCTGCCCTTACCGCAGTCAATAAGCATCAGGTGATTATCTGTGCCATTACTTACTAATTTTATACCTGATTTCATCAACTCAGCGGCCAGAGCTTTGGCATTTTTAACAACTTGCTGTCCATATTTTTTAAACGAAGGTTTCATCGCTTCACCCAAGGCTACCGCGATTGCGGCTGTCTGATGATTATGCGGTCCGCCTTGAAGATTAGGAAAAATGGCACGATCAATTTTTTGCGCCAATTCCGGATCTTTTTTCAATCCCTTAGTAGTAACCATTATCATTCCACCTCTCGGTCCGCGAAGTGTTTTGTGAGTTGTTGTCGTAATAATATGTGCATATTTTGCAGGACTCTTATGCACTCCAGCTATTACTAGTCCAGCGATATGAGCGATATCCGCAGCTAAATATGCGCCAACTTTGTCAGCTATTTTAGCTATTTTTTCAAAAGGAAATTCTCGAGCATATGCAGTGGCACCGACCCAAATCAATTTTGGTTTGTGTTTCAATGCTAATCTTTCAATTTCCTCTAAATCAAGTCGTCCATCTGGTTTCACGTGATATGGGATTGTATTATAGAACATACTAGTCGCGCTAGCTTTCCAACCATGAGTTAGGTGACCGCCATCCAAAAGATTCAATCCCATCACAGTGTCCCCTGGTTTGCAGACAGCAACATAAACTGCCAAATTAGCTGGACTGCCAGAATAGGGTTGCACATTAGCGTGCGGAACACCAAATAATTTTTTCGCTCTTTCAATCGCAATGCTTTCCACAATATCCGTGTTTTCTTGTCCTCCATAATATCTTTTATATGGATAACCCTCGCTATATTTATTAGTCAAAACAGATCCCAAGGCTTCCATCACTGGAATTGATGCGGCAATTTCTGATGGAATAAGTTCTAGACCTTCTTCTTGTCTTTTGATTTCATTTTTAATCGCATTATAAATTTTTGGATCCTGTTTTTTTAAATTTTTCATATCAATTATATTTTAGCTTATTATTTTTAAACTCCTCAAAGGTTAAGCCTTTGCATCGCTTAAACTCCGTAAAGGCTTAACCTTGGAAACTCTCAGTGAAAGTAATAAAGTAATTTAATAAACTTAGATCATACAATTTATTTTTAAATATTTTGATTTATGATTTTTTCAAATATTCTTTCAAGGCATCTTTATAACTTCGCAACGGATTGAGTTTGGTGTTAAGTAACACTGAATAATATGGTCGCTTAGCCGGACGGGGAAATTCCGCTCCATCCACAGGAATGACTTTCGTCTTCAATTTCGCCTGCTGATATAATTCTAGAACAGCTTCGTACCAAGTGCAAGGGTCGCCATTTACAATATGATAGATGCCAAATGGCTTCTCGGCTTCAACAATTTCCTTAGTTTTCTTCGCCAAATCAGGTGCATAAGTGAAACAACTCGTTTCTTCATCCACCGCCTTTACCATTTTATTCTTTTTACCTGCTTCCAGCATCACATCAAAAAAACTGCGTTTGGCATTTTCTGCCTGAGCTGGTTTTCCAAAAATTTTAGATGGTCGAATAATATAAAAATTCTTAGTATTTTTCTGCACTTCTTTTTCACCCAGCACTTTAGACTTGCCATAGTTAGAAATCGGATTAGTTTTTGCCTCTTCATCAAAGCCAATTTGTGGCCAGCCTCGCATCGACGAGCGGTCGTCTCCGCGAGTCGAGGCGGGCACGAAATCAGTATGCAGACTGCAAGAACCGCAAGAATGTGTGCATCCAGTTGGCTCAGGAATTTCAGGCTCGCCGTCAAAAACATAATCAGAAGAATAATTCACAAAAACAGCCTTGATTTTCTTTGCCACTTTGGCAAGATACCCCGGTGCTTTGCCATTTAGTTTTTTCGCCAACTCATATTCTTTTTTATCTTCTTCGCATTTATCCACGGCGTTATAACCCGTAGCATTGATAATAATAGCTGGTTTAAGTTTTGTCACTTTAGCAATTACTTGCTTTTCAGAAGTGATGTCAATGTCATCTCGATCCCACGCCACAACTTCATAGGCTGTGTCTTTTTTAAAAGCTATTACTAGTTCTTGACCCAACATTCCCCGCGCACCGATTATTAAAACTTTTTTCTTCTCCGAAGGTTGAGCCTTCGGAAGACTAATTTTTTTATTCACCATATTGTTTTTTATAATAATTTTGATAATCCCCACTCTTGATATTTTTCCACCACGATTCATTGTTTTGAAACCAAGCTAACGTCTGAGCAATGCCTTCTTCAAAAGTCACTTGTGGTTCGAAACTCAGTTCATTTTTAATTTTTGAAAAATCAATCGCATAGCGTTTGTCGTGCCCTTTGCGGTCTTCTACATATTCAATCATTTCTTCTCCTTTGCCAAGCAAGGTTAAAATTGTTTTAACAATTTCCATATTGGTTTTTTCGCCGTTTCCTCCAATGCAATATGTCTCTCCGATTTTTCCTTTGTGAATAATTGCATCAATGGCACGGCAATGATCATCTACATGTAGCCAGTCGCGCACTTGCAAACCGTCGCCATAGACTGGAATTTTTTTACCTTCTATTAGATTAGTAATTACCAATGGAATTAGTTTTTCTGGAAAATGATAGGGACCATAATTATTAGAACAATTAGAAATTGTAATTGGCAATCCATAGGTGTGAAAATAGGCCCGTACAAAATGATCAGAAGATGCCTTGGAGGCACTATATGGACTTCTGGGATCATACGGCGTCGTCTCATTGAAAGGTGCGTCTTGAGGCCCCAGCGACCCGAAAACCTCATCTGTAGAAACATGATGGAAGCGCAAATTTCCTGCCTTCTTGGCTGCTTCGAGCAAGGTGTGCGTACCTATCACATTTGTGCGTACAAACTCATCTGAGTCCAAAATGGAGCGGTCTACGTGCGATTCAGCAGCAAAATGAACGATAATGTCAACTTCCTTGACTAACTCGTTCACCAATTCAGCATCGCAAATATCCCCTTTCACAAATCTATATCTGGAATTTTCTTCCAATGTTTTTAGGCTTTCCAAATTGCCCGCATAGGTCAGAAGATCCAAATTAACAATTTGATAATCTGGATATTTTTTCAAAATGTAATGAATAAAATTTGAACCAATAAACCCTGCACCACCTGTGACTAATAGTTTCATAAAAATAGTCTGTAAAGCTGCAAGTCTGTAAAGTCTCTAAAGCATTTTGCTTGATGGACTTTATGACTTGATGGACTTTATAATTAAAATGGTGAATTAAAATCTTTAAAAAATTGTTGCTTCTGATCTTTTTCTGACAAAATTGGATTTTCAATTGGCCAATAGATTTTCAAATCTGGATCATTCCAACGTAGACCGCTATCTTGAGTTGGTGCATAGAAGTTGTCGCATTTATACTGAAATTCGGTATAATCTTCTAATGTACAATAGCCGTGTGCAAACCCGCGTGGAACAAACAGCATCCAAAAGTTTTTGGCCGTCAATTCAAAAGCCTCCCATTTGCCATACGTCTGCGAATCTTTCCGCAAATCCACGATTACATCATAGACCGCCCCTTTAGTCACGCGCACTAACTTGGCTTGAGTGTAGCCAGGCAACTGAAAATGCAATCCGCGTAACACTCCTTTGGTCACTGACATCGCGTGATTATCTTGCACAAAATTCGCATCAATTCCAGCCGTCTTGAAATCTTTTTCTGAATAAGTCTCCATAAAAAATCCCCGCTCGTCTTGGAACACTTGGGGTTTGATGAGATAAGCATCTTTGAGTGTTGTTTCTATAATTTCCATATTTTATATTTCTAAATGTGATTACTAGATTACTTTCCTATTTTACCCCAATTCCACTTTTTTGACAAAAAAACCGCCCCGATGTGCATCGGGACGGTTTTTATGATTCAGTATTTAATGTTTTTATTTTAAAATATCTCCACTCAAGAGCTTATTTAATCGTGCTTTAACCTCTTCGGGTGTGGCTTCTCGTGCATTATCCTTTGAAACAGCATCAGAAACAATTTTTTCAACAAACTGCATTTCTTCTTCTGGTTGTGATTTGAAATCAAACGAGACTTCTTCTTCAGCAATCGGCAAGTTAGCAGGTGCGGTTGCTTTCTTTTCAGCAACTGCAAAGGATTCTTCAATAACGACTGGCTCCACAATTTCCCGCTCTTTTTTAATATTAAAATTAAAAATACTTTCTGATTCCACTGGCAATATTTTTTTATTGTCCGTTCCAAATATTGGGAATGAAAAATTAGTCAACCTTGCTGGCTGTGTCCCAAACCCAATCTGACGATCATCTTTTTTATTTTCAATTTTACCTACAATCAACTCCGTCAAAAGACTAACAATCAATCCCAAAATTAAACCGAGAATCAAGCTCAAAAAAATCCACAAGAAAATATTTGTTTTTGTAGTCTGGCTGGCAATCGGTCCATCAATTATCCGCATATCCAAATCAGTTTTAATATTATAATACCTGCTCATAACAACCACTAGACTGCTTGCTGATTGGCGACTAAGAATTTCTGCTTGCATTTGGTCTGAAGCAAAAGTTGTTAATCGAACAACACCGCTATTTCCAATCTGAGTTGTTTGGATTTTTGAATTCCAAAAATCCTTTCGCTTAGCGTCAGGCAATTCTGAAGCTTCGTCCTCGATATCAGAATTAATTTCAATTAGCTTATTATAGAAAGAAAGTGAAAGTGGAATTTGTTTGGCATTAGCGATTATTTGTTCAATATTGCGGACGGACATTTCACTCTTTGGCAAAAGCAAAACATCCATATTGGATTGATATGATTTATTGGAGTTAATCGCAATAAAAAAAATGATGATAGCAAGAGCCAGCGAAATAATCCAAAAATTCTTGTTTTTTATAATTTCCTTGATGTCCATTGTGGTAATAAAATAAGAGTTAATAACATAATTAATTGACTGATAAGTCTACTAGATATCGTCTTTTTTGTCAAATACATAGATTCGAACTGTGCCTATAATTTTAAAAAAAATTAGAAAAGTTTAAAGGCGGCGTCTCATTTGAGAACACCGCCTTTTATATATGTATCACCTTTCGTGAAGAAAGGATTTTTTTCAAAGTTAGATTTTAATTTTGGAACTCGATTGAGAATCCATTTTCACTGCCTGCATTTGCAGATCAGTAGAGGTTCAGAAACTCGATTGAGAATTCTGATGAGTCATATGCATTTGCACAATGACTTTGGAAAACTGGTGGGAAGTTCGAGTCACAGCGACTCGAACTTCCCAATACTTCGCCCTATACTGCTTCTATTTCCATCAACTCACCAGTAGTCTGCCCATAAGACAGTTTCAATAGATGAGTGATGAGTGCTATTTGTTGAATGCCCTGCTCAGTAGTCGGAGCAGGAGTGCCAGGTTCAATGTTCTTGAAATATTCAGCCAAAATCCCTCTGGTCGATCTTCGTACTGATGATTTATCTGTTGTCCCTGTTCGTATAATCTGATTTAGATTAGGAGCAGGCGAACTAACAGAGCTTGGGACATGCAATGTAACATACATACCATCAACGATTGGTGGCGTATATATCACATGATGACCGGCGACATCAGTGAGATCGATGACCATTGGATCAAGCTTCTTTACTAACGCAGCTGTGATCCTTGGAACCTTTAAAACTTCCTCTCTGATAGTATTAACTGCCCATTGAACATCTGCGGCCACGTCTTTAGTTGCATCAGTTCCCTTTTTAACATACACAACGAGAGCTACCACAGATCCGATAGATACGATTATCAGTAGAATACTGACAATCAAAATCGATGTATTGCGACTAGTGGCATCTTTGACAGTGGCTTGACCAGTCATAATCTCGCTCTTGGCAGTATCGACGGCAGTTGTCACTGCTGTTGCGCTAGCTGTTTGACTAGCGACGATCTCATTCTTGGCAGTAGCAACTGCCGCATTAATGGCGTTGATCGATCTGGCAGTTTCTGAATCCTTTTTGCCAATTGCGGTCTCAATTTTCTTCTGAGACGACACAAGTAACTTATTTACCGTACTTTTTACCTCGCCAATTGAAGGCGACGGTACCGCTTCAGCCACAATTTCTGTCTTTGCTGGTGGCTGAATTCTTTCGTCCTTAGCCGAACCCCAGGCATGTGCCTTGATTGGCATAAGTGACATAAATGCAATGAATAAAAACATAAACAACAAATTCTTTTTCATAATATCCTCCGTTGCAAGCTAACTCCTTGCGAAATCAGCGTAAATGTTTTTAGAGCGTAAGATCCGTGGAATATCTCTCAAGCGTGCGCCTGAGCTCCAACACCTTTTTCTTTTCATCCGAAGTAAGCCTCACTGGCTTGTCCGTATGATTCTTCTTGTCTTCGTGGACAACTACATCTGGTGCCTTCCAAAAGCTCGCAATTGATCCATCTCGCGCATAGATTGCACTGGCCAGACCAAATTCGACTTTGGCGATTACATCATTGGAATTGGCAATCGAGCCAGTATGTTCCCTGATGTCATGGCCATGAATGTAGTTCAGCTCCGCCATCTGATAATGCTTAATGGCAGCATCCAGATACTTAACCTGCTTAGTGCAGGCATAGGCGTTCATATTGCCATCAGCAGCTATAAACCGCTGCAACATATTGTCATAGCAATATCTGAAACAGGTTGCTATTTTTTCCTCAGCCTGTTTGATGATCTTCAAAAATTCAGATTCATCGCAGGTCTTTTTTTCTTCAACTACAACTTTCTTCTCTTCAACTTGCATCAGCGTCAGAGAAGTCAGACACATTGCTCTGACCATCTTGTAGTCATTAATCCGTGTACTGTTAGTTCCCAGCATGCCACCCCCCACAAAAGCCACGCCGGATGTGTCTGCAATAGTTGACGCTGCGCCTGAAAGCCCTATCGACCTTCCTTTGGTCTCACCCTCAAACTTATCCACCACAACCATTGCTATCGCAGGGAAACCCCTGTCGACACATTCAGCCATAGCTAATCCAACGGCCGCAGCCTGAGTCGAATTAGTGTCACCACTAACCACAACTTCAGCCCCAACTCCGTCGAATGTTGCCGGCCAGACCATCTGGCAAGTCAACGACACAGCAGAGCTTCTTGATTCCTCGATTTCCGTCACAGTAACATCATTGCCACTGAACCAGCCAGAACTTCCTTTCATTCTGTGAATTTTTTCTGACGAAAAAGATCCGACGCTCGGGCAAAACAATTTCCATTCCCGGTTATTCTCAACCGTTCCTGGAACAATTCCAGTGATGAAACTCGGTGCCGCTAAAAGTGGCCTCGGGGTATCCATCCTGACATTACTGTTCCCGCTGTCCTTCAGCGAGTTATTGGCGCTACTGTTACTGTTGCTGTTACCGCTGTTTTCTAGCGAACTACTACTGCGACTATTACCACTGTTCAGCATAGCCTGAACTTGTCTTTGCGTTTGCTGTGGATTGGCTATGGCGGTGGTAGTGTTGGTGTTTGTCACACCAACAGTCACATCAGCAGTCCCGAAACCCGCAGTTAAAAGCAGTAGATACAATGTTGCCATTATTATTAAAGTCATCTTTTTCATGGTTCCTTCCTCCCTTCTTTTTTGAATTTTAAGTGAGAGAAATCCCACCCTATTTAGGCTCTTCGATTGTAAACGAACTGGCCTTCTACATTTTAACGGAGCTCATATCTGGAATACTTCCGCGTGAGATGAGTACCGATTTAAAGATAGAATATTCAGAACTGTGCAGTCTAGCAACTAATCACATCTTTGTCAAGCCCACTAAAACAAAGGGCTACCATGAAAAAATCCGCTCAAACAAGCGGATTTTTATAACAAATTTTTTTGAATAACTAAAGAAATTGCCTAATTATTATTTCACAAGTTCAGCCTTAACAATAACTCTTCTCAAATTAGTTCCGAGTGGCCAACAAGTAGACAAGGTTAATGAAGGATTTGGCGTATTGGCAAATATTTTTTCATCATTTGGTGCGGTGATGAATTTATCATTTATCTTATATTGATAATCGATTATGCGGCCATTTTTTTGAACTATTCTGATGGAAATGATATCACCAACTTCTAAATTATTTAAGTCTTTAAAAATATGATTATAGTTTCCTTTAGCCCAAATATAGTTACTGGAATGTCCAGAAATTATCATATTACCCATTTGCCCAGGGGCTGCCGTTTTCACAAAGTGACTCAAACCATTTTCCAAATCAGAAAGCATATTGACATCGTTATCGGTTTTCGACCACACCATAGGTGCATCCACGCCAATCTTGTCAATTTTAATTGTAACAGTAACCTTAGATTCATCCTTGGAAGCTGGGTCATATCCATTGGCTATTTCACTGCTATCAGAAAAACCATCGCCATCCGAATCAGCGTTATTTGGATCCGTGCCATAGATATATTCTAGATAATTAGGCAAGCCATCACCGTCTGGGTCGGCGTCATAAACATCTTTGCCAGAAAGATTATTTATTTTGGCCCAACCTTCATATGTAGCCAAGCCAAAACTACTGTTGCCAGCTCTTTTTTTGAGCTCCAAATCATTATTAATCGGAGTTTGAGCGGATTTAATGAGAGACGCATTTTTTGGCGCTGGATGAATATCTATAAAATTAACTAAATAGAATGATCCGAAAAACAAAGCTAAAGAAAGGCTGCCTATAATTGCAACCTTCTTTAGTTGAAATTTCATATTGTCAGACATAATCGACATAGTATTGAAATTCAAAAATTACTGTATAATACGACTATTTTACGCGAGTTGCTAATTTTTTTGTAGCAATTACTGCTCCTGCGATTGAAAGCATTGCAAGTGCAATCAGACCTACTGCTCCACTGCCAGTTGCTGGTAATGTATTCTTACCAACTATAATTAATCGTCCGTGACTATCCCGATTTCCATAATTATTGTCTTTATCGTGATTATCATTGTCCCATTCATCATTGTCGATATCAACGCTAACCTTTGAGCTTTGACTGGCGGTAGCTGTTGCTGAAGCGGATTGAGCTTGAGATTGAGCTTGAGCCTGAGATTGGATCTGAGATGACCCTGCTTGGGCTTGCGACTGACTTTGGTCTTGCGACTGACTCACAGTAGCTATCGCAGTTACATTATTAGTATTATTTACATCTACATCAACACTTGCCAACGCAAAACCGGTGGCAAATAACCCCATCAAGATCAAAGATGCGATTGTGATTTTTTTCGCTATAACAGCGATTTGTTTATTCATATATTTATTTACTCTGTTAATCAAATTCCCGTTAATTGAAATTTATTTAACCAAGTGAGAAATTAATTAATTACTAGTATATTCATAATATCGTAACTTATCATACAACCTAACTATTGTCAATAAAATGTATGCAAACAAAAAAACACATCGACTAAAGTGTTTTTTATGTATGTTTATTTTTTTCTATTATAATTGTACCAAAATATCAAGCGTTTGTCCATCTCGCAAAACAACTAACTTAATTTGCTCACCTTTTTTATGTGTATATAATAAATCAGGAAATGACTTTTCTAAAGTTATCGATTGGTCTCCTACTGCTGTAATAATATCCCCTAATTTTAATCCGGCTTTTTGTGCTGGAGAATTTGCAATAATTGCCAAGCCTTGTTGGCCAAAAGTAGAATAAATCAAAGCACCAGCCTCAACGCTTAGATTGTTTTCAATAGCATAGGTTTTTGAAAGCGGAACATAATAGATGCCGAGAACTGGATTTAATTCTAGTTCTTTTTTAATCGCCCGGTCAATCACCACTTTAACTTTATTAGATGGAATCAAGAAAAAACTTTGCACATTGTCTCGTTCAACAACACCCGTAATGCCAACAACTTGTCCGTTATAATCAACCACTGGCCCACCAATAAAATATTTTTGAAAATTAAAATCCGCTTCATATATTCCCTCTAGTTTTTCCGATGATGCCAAAACCGATTTAGACAGATTATATCCAGCATTAAAATATCCAATAAGTCCTGCAGAATAGCGATTGGAGTATGAGCCAAAACTATTAGCCACAGCCACCACCTTCTCACCAGCCTTAATACTATCCGAATCAGCAAATGAAACAACCGCAAGATTACTCGCTTCAACTTTCAAAAAAGCTAGATTACTATAGCTATCCACACCAAGCAACGTTGCTGCATATACATTGCCATCATACGTCATAATTTCATATTTCGAATCTTCCAAATTGATAGCGGAAGCATATGTCATAATTATTCCATCTCCTGTTACAATAGTGCCTGTTCCATTTTTTGAAACATTGCCAGATTTATTAAGTACATTTTTTTGATCGCTATTTGGATAGGAAATAATATTCACAATTGCAGATGATATTTGGCTGGTAATTTTACTAATGGAAGTTTCCTCTTTAATAACCACTTGCTCTGTTTTGTTGATTATTGTTGTATTCTCTGATCCTTTTTTCAAAAACTCATATCTGGAAAAAATCTTGGTAGCACTTAGATATGGGAAAAAATAACGATCAGCTATTATGCCGCCCAGTCCGCCAAAAATCATCAGAATTAGAATAAAAATAACTTTTTTTGTAATTTTTTTTGTCATATAATATATTTTATAAATTTATAAATTTCTACAAACTACCAACCAAAAACTAAAAACTACTTAAACTACTGGCAGCCATTTTGCACTAAGCAAAACAAATCCTATCAGAACAGAAAAGAAAATCATATTAGCAACCACCTTTTTTTTACTTAAAAGATTAAGTAAATGACTTTGTATCAAATCCCAAAGAACATAGTATAGTATAAGGGCAATTACTCCAGTAGTCAAATACCCAAAAGGCCAAAAAGTCATCGTCCAAACAAGCTCAGACATAACTAGTGCCAACAAAAAACTATAAATCAAAACTATTTTTCTATTATCCTTTTTAATTATTAAAAAATATTGATAACTGACTAATAATGTTACTCCTAAATACACAATCATTAGATAGTACACTGGTACAAAAAAATTAAGATACAACCCATAAGCACCTGCATAAGTAAAAAAGACAGTAGTTGCCATCGCCATCATATTCATTCCCTTGGCTGTTTGATCGCAGTCATAAATTCCCAAACGATATGCACCTAAAAGTGCAAGGTAATACATAATTGTTGCCAATACAATAAAAATATGTTCTTGCAACGGCATCGTTATTAAATATAATAACATTGCGGAAGAAAGTGTAAAGAAGATCGGCAAAACAGAGAAAAACCATTTACCGCCAATCTTTTTTGCACCGTAGGCAGAAACTACAAGCAAAAATAGCATTATCCAACCAACCATATTTTGCTTTAATAAAATAGCCTCTAGACCAAAGAGGAAAAAAATACTTTGTAATAGGGGCTGTAGCTTCAAAAACATTGATAAAATATTATTTTAGATGAATCTTTTGTTACTATAACATTTTTTTCAAGCAAAAACAAATTAGACAAAAAAAAGACTCGAGTCTAAATTGACTGAGTCTTTTTTTAGGATATAACTAGAGTTTTTTATCACTATTCAACAGAAATAGCGCTCACTGGACAACTATCAGCCGCCTCTTGGCAATCGCAGTCGCCACATTCTTCAGAAACAACCTTGGATTTTCCATCCTCTATTTTGAATACTGTTGGACAAAGAGACTCACAAGTTCCGCATCCAATGCAAAGTTCTTCATTTACTACTGCTTTTGACATATATTTTTTATCTCATCCAGCCTCAATCTAACTATTATATTATTAGACAACTGAAACTAGCTGAAATACATTAAAAAAATTAATTACACGTGAGGTCTATCTAAATTAAAATACAACAGAAATATCACCAGCGGAATTAGTGCCTAAATTTTTTTCAAAATCTTGCATTTCTGAGCTGACAAATTCAACTGTTGCCGCCTCTTGATTCCATCGATAATCTTTAAGTGGAATAAAAATATGCATATCCTTTTCCTGTTCCAACAACCAGTCAGCAAAATCTTTTTTACGGACAATTATTTGACTAATTTTAACCTTATCCACTCCGTCCTCCGTCCTCTTATCATTAATTTGAATAATATGGAAACCAATTGAACTTTCAATTACATCACTTTGATCACCTGCTTTCATAATAAAAACTGCTACTGAAATTTCTGGCATCATTTGGTCAGCCGTAAACCAGCCTAGATCTCCGCCAACCAAAGCACTATCACCTTCCGAATATTTTTTCGCAACATCTATGAAATTAGCGCCTGTTTTCAATTCATTTTGCGCCTGAGTTATCTTATCTTTTGCTTTTGTAAAATCAATGTCACTCGCTCGCATATTCTTTTCTAACTCTTCGCGATACATATCAGACTTCACCAACTTTTCTTTAAAGTCATTCATATCCCACCCATATAAATCAAAAAGTTTTTGCGAAACATTATCACCATTATCAAATTGAGCAATTTCTCGATCAACACTCTGCGAAACCATTGTTTTGGTAATAACTATGTTGCGATCAGCAGCTAATTTTTGAATTATTTTATTCTCAATTAATTTATTTAATAATTCCTTCTCTTTAATTTTCAATCTTTTCTGTCCATCCGCTGTTTTGAAGTCAACTCGAAAACCAATATCTGAAAAATCTTGACCTTCATAAAATTTTCTAACTGAAACAAGATTATCTCCTAGTTCATTAGCTGTCACTACATTACCAAAACCAATAACGGCTACGGGAAAACGCAATATTCTGACTGTTTTATCTATTACAGAATTATGCACACCCACGATATAAAATAAAACTGCTATTGTTATGATATACGTCAAAAACATCGCAATGCAGGCAATAGCGATAGTTTTTATTTTGACATTTTTTTCAATTGTCTTTTGCTCCATGCTATTTTAACTAAAATTAATATTTAAACAAATAGTCCCACCATTTTTTATAATTCGGCACTACTGTTTTTATTTCTACCTCATCAGATTTAATTGGATTCTCAGTTGAAATTTCCTTAGCCATATTTGGTCGCACCACAATCAAATGTTCATCTGGCTTCTGCATATTTAATTCTTTACTTTTCTTTTCTGCATATTCCTGACTACTATAGTATGCTAGCTTTTCCTGCATTATGGAATTATCTCGGCTAATTTGATCCTTCTCAGCCACAAGAGCATTTATAATTTCCTGTTTTTGTTGCTTTTGTTTTGTTTCACGATAAATCGATGCCACAACTAATCCCAAAATCGCAACACCAACGATCAAGCCAATTTTTATCAATATTGAACTAACACCTTGTTTATAATTCATAGCTATTTCAAATTTATTACGCAATGAGATTTATTGCATATACAACAAAGCGGGAGCAATTGTAAAGCCAATCATCGCCAAAACAGCCAAGATAGAAATGAAAACCCAAATCCTATACATCGTCTTATTTCTTTTTTTTATACTCATACAAAAATAAATTTAAAGTTTAGGCATCACATAGTTATACTAACAAATTTTAACCCACAAGACAACTACGCCACGTGCTTAAATTTTTCCTTTGGCGCTCCACAGACCGAACATTTTTCTGGTGCACTACCAAGTTCAATATGTCCGCAAATTTCACAAACATAGTATTCCTGCTCTGCAATATCACCATTTTTTTCCAAAGCTTCTTGAAAAAATTTAGCATGTTCCTTTTCAATTTCATTAGCTCGCGTAAAGCTAAGAAGAGCGTTATTGTTGTTCTCTGTTGTAGCTTCCTCCATAAAATTTGGATACATTTCACTAAACTCATGTGTTTCGCCAGCAATAGCTGTCTGTATATTTTCCATAGAATCTTTGACTTCACCAGCCGTTTGAAAATGACTCAAGGCATGAATTGTCTCACCTTCAGCTGCCACACGAAAAAGCTGTGCCAAACCTTTTTTGTTTTCACTTTCAGCTTTTTTAGCAAAAGCCAAATATCTTCTGTTAGCTTGAGATTCCCCAGCAAAAGCCGCTAATAAATTTTCTTGTGTACTCATAACTTTTATTAAGTTAAAAAATTATCATTTAAAAATTTTTAAAATAATCTGTTCGGATTCAGATATTTATCCAAAGTATAGATCCAATTCTCATCATTTTCCAAACCGTTCTCACGTGCCATAATCTTCTGATTAAACAACCATGTTAGGTAGCCAGCATCTTTTTTCGCCACTTCGCTCACCTGTTCTCCGATATATTTTCCAAAATTAAATTTTTTAATTAGAACTGGTCGTGCGGAAATTTCAATCATCTCTTGTAACACTTTCTCTTCCGAACCCAAATCAAGTAACATTTCCTGAAAATAACGCTCAAACAGCCGTTCCAACACTCGCACATCACCCAGTGCATCATGCGCGCTAGCATCAGCAACATCCAGATCAAAATAGTAGCGTAAATATTGTAATTTATACTTTGGAATGTCACCATCCACATCCATTTGCTGGGCGATTTTCAGTGTATCAATGCTTTTTTTTGTTTCAACACCTTCGCGTCGCAACATTTCCACATCGAATTGGGCATTGTGTGCTACTAAAATATTATCCCCTGCAAGAATTGTGGCTAAGTCTGACTTAAATTGCGACTCGGAAAATGACTCCTTATCCGCAACCATTTTATTTGTAATATGCGTCACTGACATTGCCTCAATTTCAATCGGTACTGGCGGTTTGAAAAGAGCTTCTGCCTCTTTGCCTGCAAAAGAATATGCAACTTGACACAAGCGGTCGCCAGCTCCGATACCAGTTGTCTCAGTGTCTAAAAATACTAATTTGCTTTTATTCATCTATCTTATTCATTAGACCTCTTGCACAATAACTTACTACTGCAATTTTCACATTTTGGTCAAATTTCCCAAAAATTTTCTTGGCTTAGCGACAGCTAAACCGCAAAAATTGTTTGAAAAATTATGCCGCAAAATCTGAAAATTTCGTTACGCAACTTATTACGCAAGAGGTCTATTTTATTTTTTATCATCCACTACATTCATTATACCACAGTGACTACCTCTTTGTCAGATAATCATATATTGTGTAGGCAAAAACACTATTTTGCAACATAAGTAGCGGGATTCCGACACTGAAATACCATTTGCGAGTTTTGTGATGAAAAGCAAACATACCTGCATAAACACCCAGACTGCCAAAAGCGGTCGCCATAAAAAATAGCATCCCTTCCGAAATTCTCTCAGCGTTCTTTTTTCGCGACTGCATTTTATCCCACAGCATAATCAAAAAAGCCGTGAGGTTAATCAGTGCAAAAAATATTAAAATTCCCCAAGATAAATTATTCATTTTTTATATTAGACCTCTTGCAAAAACAAAACCGCTGGCAAGTGATGAAGTAGTTATATACTTCAATCAATGGCCAACGGTTACACGTGGTAAATTTAAGATGCGGCTCAATGTCCTGCCTCCTAGTTTAGTTATTTGTTTGACAGTTATTTCCCTGTTGTAATTGTATGTTGCAGTTATTCCAGAAATCACAATATTCAGCAACTAATTGTGGAACCTCCTTCTTAGGAATCCACTTGAAAATATCTGACTTCCGTAAGGTAAAAAGTGCGTATCTTTTAGTCATCATTGTTTTTGCTCCCATCTCTCTACCTCCACTCTTTTGAAGTAATAAAAAAACAAAACTAAGCTAACAGTTTTGCACATCTTTTTTCAAGGAACTATTCCTTTTTAACAAAAACAATAACTAGAATAGTATCCTCTCTATATTCTATTGTATTTTTGTTTTTGTATCTCCATTTGGTTACTATAGCACTTTTCGCATAAAAAAGCAATACCTAGGCAAATCAACTTATCCACAGGTGCTATTTTGCCTAATCATAGCCCTATTTCTTCAAAACTGCCAAAAAAGCATCGGAGGGAATATTTACCCGGCCCATGGTTCTCATTTTTTTCTTGCCTTTTTTCTGCTTCTCCAAAAGTTTTCTTTTTCGAGTGATGTCTCCGCCATATAGTCCGCTCGTCACATCCTTGCGAAAAGCCTGAATGCTTTCTCTAGCAATCACCTTGCCACCGATAGTCGCTTGCAGTGCAATCAAAAAATTCTGTTTTGGAATAGAGTCTTTCAATTTTTCTACAACTGTCTTACCTTCAGTGATCGCATTTTCTCGCGGAACAATTCTAGAGAAAGCATCAAATTTTTCTCCCGCAACCAAAATATCCATCTTGACCAAATCATTTGGACGATAGTCACGTATCTCATAGTTCATTGAAGCATAGCCCGACGAGGCACTTTTTAAATCATCATGCAAATTTGTAATTACGTCTGTCAACGGACAATCAAATGATAGAATGATCCGTTCGCTATCAATATATTCCGTATTCAAATATTGTGCACGCGTATTACGCATCACCTCCATAATTGAGCCAAGATGAACTGCTGGCGAAATAATGTCTAACTTAGCATATGGTTCATAAATTTTTTCCAGCATTGATGGATCTGGCATTTCTGTGGCGGAATAAATTTTTGTCCGTTCAGCTTTTCCTTTTACTTCAATTTCATAAACAACACTCGGAGTGGTGATCGTCGGACTAATTTCAAATTCGCGCTCCATTCGCGATTGAATAATTTCCAAATGCAACATCCCTAAAAATCCGCAACGAAAACCACGACCCAAGGCTTGACTTGACTCTGGTTCAAATTCAAAAGCTGCGTCATTTAATTTCAACTTATCCAAAGCGTCACGCATAAAATTATAATCGTCACCTTCCGTTGGATAGAAAGAAGCATAGACCATTGGCGTCACTTTTTTGTAACCGGGTAACGGCGTGATTAAATTAGTTTTCATACGTTGATCCTTCTCGTACATTTGCGTATTGGTGATTGTGTCACCCACGCGACAAAATTCAACGCTCTTAAAACCTGTCGCCAAATAGCCAATATCGCCTGCCACTAATTCATCAAATTTTTGAAAATCCGGTTTAAAATATCCAACTTCCACCACATTGCTGTCTGCCCCGCCAGCCATCATTGTTACCTTATCATCTCTTTTCACACGACCGTCGAGTACTCGAATGTAAGCGACCACGCCTTTATATGTATCATATTTGGAATCAAAAATTAGAGCACGCAAAGGTTTTTCCGCATCGCCTTGTGGAGAAGGAATTTTATTTACGATTTCTCCCAAGAGATTGTCTACACCCAAGCCAGTCTTGCCTGAAACTTCAAAGATATCTTCTTCTTTGCAACCGAGAACATGGATAATTTCTTTTTTTACTTTTGGTGCATCCGCGTTAGGTAAGTCCACTTTATTAACTACGGGAATAATTTCTAAACCTTGTTCAATTGCTAGGTATAAATTAGACAAAGTTTGTGCTTGCACGCCTTTGGTAGCATCCACCAAAAGAACTGCACCTTCCACCGCTGCCAGTGAGCGTGAAACCTCATAGCCAAAATCAACGTGTCCTGGCGTGTCAATCAGATTCAAAACGTATTTTTCACCATTGACTTCACCTGCCTGTCCGGTAGGCAGGTAATTCATCCGAACTGGTTGTAATTTGATAGTAATACCGCGTTCCCGCTCCAAATCCATCTGATCCAACAGCTGTGCTTTCATATCGCGTTTTTCTACTGTTTTGGTCAATTCCAAAAAACGATCAGACAAGGTGGATTTCCCGTGATCGATATGTGCGATTATAGCAAAATTTCTAACATTTTTCTGATCCATATAATATCCATCTTAGCCTAGAATTGAAGAACAATCAAGGAAAAATAAAAAAAGCAAGGTTATTGCTTTTTTCTTTAAATTACACTGGGAACAAACTATCCAGCCACAAGAACTTTTTTCTCAAGAACACCAATTCTAGTGTCATGCTTTTCCAATGTTTTTTCTTGTTCTTGCAACTCAAAACGATACGCTGAATTATCTTGACGAAGTTTGATATCCTCTTGCCCTCGCTCAAGCACAGTTAATTTCTCTTTTATTTCCTTATTTTTTTCATCCATGCCATCAAAGCCATTTTTAACCATAACTGCCAGCTTTTCAATTTCTTCGTCAGTTTTTCTGTTAGATTTCAATAGATTGGCATCCATTTTTTTATCCACCTTCTCAAATCCATCTTTCATCATTA
>DDWQ01000025.1 GCA_002345745.1 Candidatus Moranbacteria bacterium UBA2282
TACCAACTAGATTTTTTCACTCCTGGAATTTGACCTGTACTTGCTAATTCTCTAAAGCATATTCTACAAATATCAAATGCTCGCATATATCCATGCTTTCTTCCGCATCTCCAACATCGTCTTACAACACGTGTTGAAAATTTTGGTGTTTTTCGAGCTCTAGCTTCAACAGATTTTTTTGCCATATTATTTTTTGTCCTGTATTAAATTTAAATTTTCTTTACCAACGGAAACCCCAATAGTCTAAACAGTGCTAATCCTTCTTCTTGATTTTTTGCTGTTGTCGTAATGTTAACTTGAAATCCAACCACATTCTTTACATTTTCAGGCATAATCTCTGGAAAAATCGTGTGTTCTTTTATTCCAAAATTGAAGTTGCCATTACTGTCCACTGCTGATTCCTTGATACCTCGGAAATCCCTCACTCGAGGAATAGCTGAGTTAACCAATTTTTCAATGAAATCCCACTTTCTTTTTCCACGTAATGTCACTCTGATTCCAACCTCTTGTCCTTCTCTGATTTTAAATCCGGCAATTGATTTTTTTGCTTTGACCATAACTGGCTTCTGACTAGCAATCACAGTTATAGCATTTTTCACATCATCAACTAAAGATGAATCTTTAATAAATTTTCCAATACCGGAATTAATAACAACCTTTTCAATTTTTGGTACTTGCAAAGCACTTTTAAAACCGAATTGTTTTTTCATTTCAGAAATAACCTCTGTATTATATTTTACTTTAATTGATTTATACATATATTTCTTATACTTCAGCTTTACATTGTTTACAAATTCTTAATTTATTTTTTCCAGCAATTTTATATCCAACCCTAGTTGCTTTTCCACATTTAGGACAAACAAGCATTGCATTGGAGATATTCAATTTTCCAGGAATTTCAATTCGTTGTCCACTCTCACCTTCTTTTCTTGCTTTGACATGCTTTTTTACAATATTCAACCCTTCAATGATAATTTTTTCTTCAGCAGAAAGAACTCGCAAAACCTTACCAGTTTTTCCACGGTCCTTGCCAGCTAATATTTTAACTTGATCGTTTTTCTTTATCTTCATATAATTTTGTGATTTTCAATTATTCTCTTTAGTACATTCATAGAGATTACAGTACTTCTGGTGCTAAAGAAATTATCTTACTAAATCCTTTTTCCCTAAGCTCTCTAGCCACTGGACCGAAAATTCGAGTTCCTTTTGGCTCTTTGCCATCCAGAATAACTGCCGCATTCTCATCAAATCTGATATATGTGCCATCTTTTCTGCGAAGAGCTTTCACTTGTCTAACAATAACTGCTCGCACCTTATCACCCTTCTTAACGATTCCGCGTGGTTCAGCAGATTTAACAGAGGCCACGATTATATCGCCAATTTGAGCATATCTTCTCTTAGATCCACCTAGAACCTTAAAGCATTTGATAATTTTTGCCCCACTATTATCAGCTAATTTCAATTTTGACTCTGCTTGTATCATATATTTAAACTACTTTATATCTTTTATCTTTACTCATTGGTCTGCATGGAATTATTTCAATTGCATCACCTACTTTATATTTACCATCGGCGTCATGTGCTTTATATTTCTTAGTAGATTTATATTTCTTCTTATATTTAGCATGAGTTTTTAGACTTTCTACAGAAACAACAACAGTCTTGGCCATTTTATCACTAATGACGATGCCTTTTTTTCTAATAATTACTTTAGTCGTGTCTAATTTTTTTTCCATTTTTTTTAAAAACTACTTATTTTCTTTAAGAATAGTTAAAATCTTTGCAACATCTCGCTTGCTTGCTCTTATTTCTCTGACATTCTTAACTTGTTTTGCTGCAATATCAAATCTCAACCCTCGCGCAAGTTCTCTTTTCTCGCTCAAAAGCTTCTTTAATTCCTCTATATTCTTTTCTCTAATTTCCTTTATTTTCATATATGCAATTTACTAATATTTGAAAAATGTGTTTGATCTGCTAATATTTTAATTATTCTTCTTTAGCAACAAATTTTGTCTTAACCCCTAATTTATATGCTGCCAGTGACATTGCTTTCTTAGCCACCTCTCTTTTCACACCATCCATTTCAAACATAACTCTTCCTGGTCTCACAACAGCTACAAAATGATCTACTGTTCCCTTTCCCTTACCCATTGGAACCTCAGAGCCTTTTTTAGTCATTGATTTATCAGGGAAAATTCTAATCCAAATCTTTCCACCACGTTGGACATATCGAGTCATTGCTCTTCGAGCTGATTCAATTTGACGAGCAGAAATAAGTCCAGCCTCTAGTGTTTTCAATCCAAAACTTCCAAAACTTATTGAAGTTCCCCGATTTGAATTACCACGGATTCTTCCGCCTCTTTGAACTTTTCTATGTTTTACTTTTTTTGGCATTAACATAAGCGTATTCTATCTATTTTCTTCGTTTATTATTTACCTTTTTCATCATTAAAAACTTCGCCTTTATACAACCAAACCTTCACACCCAATGTTCCATAAGTTGTATATGCGGTCGCTCTGGCAAAATCTATATTTGCGCGAAGCGTGTGAAGTGGTAATGTTCCCTTGGCTGACCATTCTCTTCTTGCCATTTCTGCTCCTCCAAGTCTTCCGGACATCTCTATTTTAACTCCTTTAATTAAACTATTTTTCGTAACCTGATCTAGCATTGATTTCATTGCTCTTCTGAAAGCGACTCGTTTCTCTAATTGTTCAGCAATGTTTTGTGCAATAAGTGCTGCACTTTCTTCGAAATTTTTCACTTCCTGAATCTCAATCTTTAAACTGGTTTTTTTATTTTTAAAAAAATTGGTTTTAACGTAGTTCTGGATATCCTCCACTCCACTACCACCTCGCCCAATCAAAATTCCTGGTCTAGCTGTTTTTACAATAACTTTAACCATAGCCGCTGATCGTTCAATCTCAACTTCAGAAATTGCAGCTGCCTTCCATTTCGTAGACAAGGCTGTTCTAATCTCAATATCTTGTCTAAGATTGCTATTATATTCTTTTTTTCCTCCAAACCATCGTGACTTCCATGTATTCGTAATTCCTATTCGGAGTCCAACTGGGTTTACTTTTTTTCCCATAATCTTTGTTAACTTTTAGTATAAACTATTTAAATTACATACCTGCTTTCCTATTAAACATTTTCTTTGCCCATCCTTTATCAGAAGCTTTACTTTCTGCCTTTCCATCCTTTGGCTTCAAATCAGTTTTTTCAGTTACTTTGGCAGTATCTTTTTCTTCTTTTTCTTGTTTTTCTACTGATTCTTTTTCTAATTTCTTTCTAGCATCTAGTCTGTCTTTCTTTTCTTTTTCTAATTGTTCCTTGGTTTTTCTATTCTTACCTTCAACTCTTTCTTCGATAACTATTTCAATATGTGAAGATCTTCTTCGAATTGGGGTTGCTCGCCCATAAGCTTTTGGCATCCACCTCTTCAGCGTGATACCTTCTTTCACAACTACATCAAAAATGTACATATTATCCTTATCAATACCAAAATTATGTTCACCATTAGCAACAGCGCTATTAAGCAAGGTTATCATAAACGGACTAGTTTTTTTAACCGTACTATCAAGTTGATTCAATGCGTCCTTAATATCCATACCTTTTATTAGGTCGGCTACTAATTTAACCTTTCGGTTTGGCATTCTTAAACTTTTTAATTTTGCTGATACTTTCATGGTAATTTATCTTAAAATATCCTTATTTTTTAGTACTTGTACTTGCTTTTGCAGCTTTAGATGCATCCAGCTCTTTTTGCTTAGCTGCCTGTTCCATTTCTTTCTGCATTTTTCCACCGTGCCTTGTGAACGTTCTTGTTGGAGAAAATTCTCCAAATTTATGTCCAACCATTTCCTCTGTCACTAGTACTGGAATATGCTTTCGTCCGTTGTGGACACCAAAGGTAATTCCAATCATTTCAGGAGAGATAACACTCGCTCTAGCCCAGATATTCATAACAGACTTATCATCAGCCGACCGGTTTTGAATTTTCTTTATTAATCGGTCATCTATGTAGAGACCTTTTTTTAGACTTCTTGTCATATTGATTAGTTTTTAGTTCTTGGTTTTTAGTTTGTAGAATTATTACCAACTACTAACTACCAACTACTAACTTTCTTATTATTTCCTCTTTTGTCTCCTCTTGATTATAAATTTATTGCTATATCTCTTAATTCTTCTAGTTTTCTTTCCAAGTGCTGGTTTACCCCATGGAGTTTTCGGATGCTTCAGTCCAATTCCTTGACGACCTTCGCCTCCTCCATGCGGATGATCAACTGGATTCATTGCACTACCTCTGACTCCCGGTCTAACGCCCATATGTCTCTTTCTTCCAGCCTTACCAATGCGAATAGCATTATGTTCAAAATTACTTACTTGTCCAATCGTAGCATAACATTTGTTACTTACCAACCTGATTTCTCCGGATGGCATTTTTATTTGTGCTGTATTTTCATCAACAGCTGTTAAGGTTGCACTAGCACCAGCTCCTCGCACAATCTGACCACCCTTGCCTGGAAATAATTCCAAATTACAAATAACTGTACCTGTAGGTATATTTTTAACTTGTGCTCGATTACCTAATTTAACTGGAGCTGCTTCTGCAGTCAAAATTTCCATACCTGCTTTCATTCCTTCTGAAGCCAAAATATATCTTTTCTCTCCGTCAGCATAATGCACTAATGCAATAAAAGATGATCTATTTGGATCTCGCTCAATTGCGAAAATTTTTCCAGGAATACCCAGTTTATCCTGCCTGAAATCAACGATTCGATATCTTCTTTTTGCTCCACCTCCTTGATGACGAACAGAAATTTTTCCATGTGATCGTCCAGCTTTGCTTTTCATTGGAGCCAGTAAAGATTTCTCCGGTTTTTTCTTCGAAACATCAGCCGATTTTACAATCGACATATTTCTTCGTCCAGCATTATTCTTTTTATATACTTTAATTGCCATATGCTTATTTAGTTCTTAGTTTGTAGTTTGTAGTTTTTAGCTTAATAGTTTTTCTACAAACTACCAACCACTAACTACCAACTCTTTTTTATGCTCCTTTAAATAATTCTATTGAATCACCAGCCTTCAAAGTCACAACCGCTTTCTTACTTGCAGCTTTAAATCCGGGGGTTCTGCCATAACTTACTGGCTTTCTGTGCGTATTCAAAGTATTAACTGCCTTAACTTTCACTTTATACAATTCTTCAATAGCAACCTTAATCTGAGTTTTAGTCGCATCAGTTGCTACTTTAAAAACATACTTATTCAATTCCACAGCAATAGTTGCCGCTTCAGTAATAATTGGCTCAATTAAAATCCTGTAAGCAATATTTTTTTGTATTACTTTCGCAGATTTTTTCTTAAGCTTAAATTTTTTTCTTGCCTGTTTCATTTCGTTTTAGTAATTTGTTATGCTTTAGCGGTTTTTACCTTTTCTACTGCCTCAACCTCAACTTGATTATCAATAGGCATATATTTCTTTTCTAAATATTCAATGGAATCTTGTGTCATAAGTAGATTCTTATTATTCAACATATCCAGCACATTCAATTTTTCGATTAAAATATTATTGACTTTTTCGATGTTTCGACTATACAATCTGAAGTCTCTCTCTTCTGGTGAAAATCCAATCAATATTCGTCCTTTAATACTAAGATTCTTCAAAATTTGTACCATTTCATTAGTTTTCTTTTCTTTTAATACCAATTTATCCAACACAACAATTTCACCATCACGCATCTTTCCGCTAAGCACAGTTGCAATAGCCTTGGAGTTCATTTTCTTATTTATCTTTTTCTTGAAATTTCTTTCTTTATTTGGACCAAAAGCAACACCTCCACCTCTCCATGTTGGAGTTCGCAAGGATCCCACTCGAGCTCGTCCTGTACCCTTTTGTTTCCATGGTTTTATACCAGAACCAGATCTTTCTGCACGAGTCTTAGTATGAGCTAAAACTTGTCTTTGATTAGCAGAAATAGAAACAAAAACCTGATGAACTAAATCATCATTTTCAGGTAATCCAAAAACTGCATCAGAGACATTAATCTCTTTTACTTCCTTTCCTTCTGTATTGTATAGCTTAACTAACATGCTGATTTCACTAATTATTAATCTGATGTGTTCAAAACAAGTTTCTCTCTGTCTGGGGAACTAGCGTTGATAAATTTCAACCATAGTTCCTGCAGCACCAGGGACAGGTCCCTTCAGCACTAACATATTTCTTTCTTTATCTATAAAAACAACCTTAACTTTTTCACTTGTAACTCTTTTGCCACCCATTCTTCCGGCCATTCTCTTTCCTTTAATAACATGTTCCGGATAACTAGCTCCGATTGATCCAGGTTGTCGCAAGTTATGTTTCCCTCCGTGAGAGGCATTACCTCCACCAAATCCATATCGTTTCACGCCTCCTTGAAAGCCTTTTGCTTTCCCAAGACCGCTAATACTAACCTTATCACCTATTTCAAAAGAATCAACACCAATTTCATCACCAATTTTCATTTCAGAGGCATCAACCTTAAATTCTTTTCGAAAAGCTTTATTTTTTGTTTTTGCCATTTCAACTTGAACAGCAACATATCCATCTCGCTCTTCGTTGCGTAATAGTGAAACTTTTGTAGAACATTCAACCAAAGTCACATTTAGTGCTTCTCGTGCATCATTGAAGATGGTTGTCATTCCTAGTTTTTTTCCTAAAATAAATTTCATATCTCTTTTCAAATTAATTTTCTTTGTCGCTAGCCCATTATTAGTAAAATACGAAAATTGCAAAATAAAAAAATCGGTTATTCATAACCCAGCCTGAGGCGGGATTATGAAATACCCGATTCTGGCTAGTCTAGTATCCCCTGTCTGCATTGGGACTTGAACTAGTAAAATTTTATCTTTNNATTTTGTAGGGACTACATTTTTATCTCAATATCTACGCCTGCTGGTAAGTCTAAATTTGTTAAACTATCAATGGTTTTCGGAGTCGGATTCCAAATATCAATAATCCTCTTATGCATTCGCATTTCATACTGATCTCGAGCATCTTTGTGAACAAACGTTGATTTGTTTACGGTAAATTTCCTGATTTCAGTTGGCAATGGAACTGGACCTGTGATAGTCGCTCCTGATCGTTCTGCGGTTTCAACAATTTGTCTTGCTGATTGATCAATTATCTTATGATCATACGCTTTGATCTTTATTCTGATTCTAGATTTTGCTTCTTCTTCCTTTTTTATCATCTTTTTTTAATGAAAACTATTGTATTTATAAATGTTACTCTATAAGATCGCTTATGCCTGCCTGCAATGCTTTGCTATTATATAATACTATTAGCCTTTAAATACTAGCGAAATTTAGCTTTCTTAGTACTTTACCTATAGTAGCATAGCAATGCAGGCAGGTCAAGTTATTCGCATAAGCGATCCAAAAAACAGACTTATTTTATGATTTTTGTAACAACTCCGGCTCCTACTGTTCGGCCACCTTCACGAATTGCGAATCTCATTCCATCTTCCATAGCGACAGGAGCACCTAATCTAACTGTAAGATTGATAGTGTCTCCCGGCATCACCATTTCAGTTCCTTCTGGTAGAATTACTTCGCCAGTTACATCAGTTGTTCTAACATAGAATTGTGGTTTATAGCCCTTAAAGAATGGAGTATGTCGTCCACCTTCTTCTTTAGTTAGAATATAAACTTCTCCTTCAAACTCAGTATGTGGAGTAATTGATCCTGGTTTAGCCAGAACTTGACCACGTTCGATATCTTCTTTTTTAATTCCTCGAAGCAAAAGTCCAGCATTATCTCCAGCTTCTCCTCGTGCTAGGGATTTATTAAACATTTCAATTCCCGTTACTACAGTCTTAGCAGTTGGTCGAAGTCCTACAATTTCAACTTCTTCATTGATATTAACAACACCTCTTTCGATTCTGCCAGTTACTACTGTTCCACGACCTTCAATTGAGAAAATATCTTCAATTGGCATTAGTAATGGTTTATCCATTTCACGAACTGGGTCTGGAATTTTTTCATCAATTGCAGCCATCAAATCCCAAATTGGTTTAGCAGCTTCATCATCAGCTGATTTCGCTTCCAATGCTTTCAAAGCTGATCCACGGATAACTTTAGCGTTGTCTCCATCAAATTCATATTTTGTAAGCAATTCTCGAACTTCAGCTTCTACTAGCTCTACTAATTCTTCGTCATCCACCATATCAACTTTATTCAAGAATACTACGATTTCTGGCACACCTACTTGTTTTGCCAAAAGAATGTGTTCTCGAGTTTGTGGCATAGGACCATCGGTTGCAGCTACTACAATAATAGCACCATCCATCTGTGCAGCACCTGTGATCATATTTTTAATATAATCAGCATGTCCTGGACAATCAACATGTGCATAATGTCTCTTTTCTGTTTCATATTCACAATGAGCTGTCGCGATAGTAATTCCACGTTCTTTCTCTTCCGGAGCCTTGTCAATTTCGTCAATTCCTTTTTCCTTAGCTTGTCCTTTAAATGCTAATACATGCAAAATAGCAGCAGTTAAAGTAGTTTTGCCGTGGTCAACATGTCCGATTGTACCAACGTTAACATGGGGTTTAGTTCGTTCGAATTGTGCTGTTGCCATATTTTTAGTTTATACTCGTTTTTTATTTACGAATTTTCCGCCAAAGGCGGATCAGTCAACAACTGAAATCCGGGATATAAAACCGGATTCGCAAATAAATACGAATTAAATTATTATTTTATTTAACAGAGTTTATTCTATAACACTTCTCCAATTTTGACAAGTATTTGTCCTGTGGATAACTAACTTAGGATTTTTCATAAATCATCTCCGAATTGTCAATTTCACTAATTTCTTCCAAGTCAATCATCTCAGCTTGCTTTTCTTCTTGAGCAAATTTCCAACTTGCTATATCGTTATTAATCTTATCAATCAATTCTTGCTTTGTCAAGCCCTCAATGCCTTCTTGTTTTACGCGTTTAAATTCCCGTAAATTCATGATGATATAGAGCTGTTCCCCGTCCCGCACGACAGCTTTTCCGCCTAATAATTCCATGGCTTCTTTGAGTTTTTTATCTAGCATAATTTTTGTTTTTACCCCCACACCAATTAAGGATAGTTGCCTTATAATTTGCGTGAGAGTTTTAAATTATTTGTTATTGTTTGAAGTTCAATTTTCTTTATGTATATTCTAAAATCCTTGATTGGTGTTGGGGTTTAGTTTTTATTTTATAAATAAATTATATCATTCAAAGAGTTATTTGCCAAAAAATATTCTAATTTATCATTTTTAATTGCCCTAAGTGCAACTCTTTTATTTCAGCAAACTCTTGTGAGGCATTTTTATCATCTTGCATAATTGAAAAGGTTTCAAGCAATATTGTATCGTCATATCCCAATGTTTTTATTGTAGCAATCACAGCTTCGAGCTTGTTTCTATCACTGAAAAACAAGTGATCAGCTTTTCCCACATTATCATGCAGATGAATGTGTCCAATTCTTGATTTAAAATTGGCAATGAATTTATCCAGTTCATTATTGATGTTGGCATGTCCAATATCAAGGGTAATTTTTGCGTTGGGTATTTTTTTCACCAATTTTTCAATGTCAGTTGCAAGATTGAAAGGGGTGCTGGAAACATTTTCAATCAACAACTGCATTTCATTTTTTTGCATAAAAATATCAATTGCTGTGAAAATCTTAATATTTTCCTCGACGCTCAAATTTTGGAATGGATGGATGGTGACTTTTCTGGCGCCTAGGTCTTTCAGTACTGCAATGTTTTTTATTATTTCATCCTGCGCAAGAATTTCCCAATGAACATGCCCTACCACTTCAAATCCAGCTAGGGATTTTTTTAAGTCAGGAAAAATATCATCAATTAATTGCAACAGCACTGGTTGAATCGTAATTTCTGTAAAATCGAAATATTTTTTCGCAAATTCAATTTCCGAAACCAAGTCCGCGCGAAAACCTGACATATACCCAAATTTCATATTATTTAAATAGACAAATTAATCTACTATTTTTAAGATTTTTTATGCTTTTATTATACCACACACAAACATCATCAGTTTTTATTTTTCAATTTCTTCACCGCCTTGGGCAATTTTTTATCCTAATCATCAAAATCCTCTAACTTCCCTGCGTTTTTTGTATAGGTTTTCTGTGTAGCCGCCTTCTTTCAAAAATTTTTCTTCTAGCGATCTTTTTTGTTGATCTAGCAGAAAATTTGTTCGGGTGATGAGGTCGATCATTGTGTTGACTGACAGTTCGAGACTAGGAGGTAGAGGAGGTGTAGGCGGGAGAGGGTCAGTATCTTTTACAAAGATCCTAAACCTCCTCAACCTCATTTCCCTCCTCAAAATTTCTTTGTCCCAAATCTCAATTTTTCCAAGTCTAGCAATATCCTTATAATCTTCAAGCAACTCTTCCCAACTCCCCCTTGAAACTCCTAGCATCTTAATATAACCCTTCAGACTCGTGCCTTGCATTGCTCCTTCGACAATGCATTGTTTGGATGACCGTGCCGCTTGATCCATTTGTTGCCGCTGTCGCATATTTTCCATACCAGAAACAAAACGCGTAATAAATTCCTTGTTTAAATCATAAATCAAAACAGCATATTTATAAGTCAAAAGATTTTTGTACGCGGGCTCGTTCATTGTTTTTATTTATAATTTTAAAATATCATTTGTAGCTTCTTAGGAATCTGGAACATTTTCCCGACGCCGGCAAAATAGTCAGAAGTTTTTTGTTTATCTTTTTCGCAATCAATTTCAGCCTCAATCATAAGCGGACTGCTTGCATTGTGCAAACAGTCCGCTGGGGTTTCGATTATTGAAGATATTGTTTCGTTTCTTCCAGGGCGCCAACGAAAGCTGGCAGATGATCTTTGAAAATCAGCAGACGGTTGATGACTTTTTCACCGGTTGGTTTTTGGTAAGATTCCGCAATGGTCAAATAATTGGTTCCATTGCTGGCTTTCTTCACATCGAAGAAATAGGTTTTGCCTCCCGCCTTGACCATATGCGAGAAAACTTTGTCTTGGGCTGGCACATTATTTTGTGCATTTTGTGTTTGTTCCATTTTTTTGGACTCGCGCCTCAAGCGCAAGTTATTAAATATTTAGTTGAAGTGCTGCAGCATCTTCATAATGATATTCTATCACTCTAAATATCACTGTCAAGTCTCCACCTGTGGATAACTTCCATAAACAAAAACGACCAGCTAACGCGAGTCGTTTTTTATTCTGAAAGATTTTATTATTTCTTTTTCCCTGTCACAATTTCTTCCGCCACATTCTTTGGAACTTCAGCGTAATGTGAGAATTCCATTGAGTAGTTCGCCCGACCTTGGGTCATTGAACGAAGTTGTGTAGCATAACCAAACATAGAAGAAAGTGGCACTTCAGCGTCAATAATTTTTACACTAGAGATTCCAGTTCCGCGATCATTCATTTCTCGAATGATACCCCGCTTGGAGTTGAGGTCACCAACGACATCCCCCATAAATTTTTCTGGGGTGATAGCGATAACCTTCATAATTGGTTCCAAAATAATCGGAGTTGCACGTCTAGCAGCTTCCTTGAACGCCATTGATCCAGCAATGCGAAATGCAGCTTCAGAGGAGTCGACATCATGGAATGATCCGTCATAAACAGTTGCTTTGATGTCAACCATCGGGTAGCCAGCCAAAACACCACTATCCATTGCATCCTTAGCACCCTTACCAATTGGAGCGATGAATTCTTGTGGGATGGCACCACCTTTAATTTCAGAAACAAATTCAAATCCAACCCCTGGTTCTTGTGGTTCAAGCTTAATCCAGCAATGACCATATTGTCCACGACCTCCAGATTGTTTGATATATTTTCCTTCCGCCTGTGCACTGGTCTTGATTGTTTCTCGATATGCTACTTGCGGTTGGCCGATATTGGCTTCAACTTTAAATTCTCGTTTCATACGATCAACAATAATATCCAAATGTAACTCACCCATTCCAGCAATGATCGTCTGTCCAGTCTCCTCATCACTTCTGACTTTGAAAGTTGGATCTTCTTCCGCCAATTTGCGAAGAGCAAAACCCATTTTTTCTTGATCAGCTTTCGTTTTTGGTTCAATGGCAATGGAAATAACTGGTTCTGGGAAAGTAATTGATTCCAAAAGCACTGGATGATCAACATCGCACAAAGTATCGCCTGTAGTCGTGTTTTTCATTCCCACAAGCGCTCCAATTCCACCAGCTTGCAATTCTTCAATTTCTTCACGATGGTTGGAATGCATCCGCAAGATTCGTCCAATTCTTTCTTTCTCACCTTTACTTGAATTTAAAACATATGAACCAGCTTTCACTGTTCCAGAATACACACGGAAGAAAGTCACCTGTCCAACAAACGGGTCAGTTGCTACTTTGAAAGCCAAAGCCGTGAACGGCGCGTCGTCTTTTGGCAACACTTCCATTTCTTTGGTCATATCATTAACTTCAGTCGCCTTGATAGCTGGCACATCTAATGGGCTTGGCAGATAGTCAATCACAGCATCCAAAACTAATTGCACACCTTTGTTACGCAAAGCTGTACCAGTTAGAACTGGATAAATTTTATTAGCAATCACCGCTTTCCGCAATGCTGTCTTCAATTCTTGTTCCGAAATATCTTCACCTTGTAAATATTTTTCAGTTAGTGCGTCATCAGTTTCGGCAATTCTCTCAATCATCTTTTCTCGCCATTCCTGAGCTTTTGGTAGAAGTTCGGCTGGAACTTCACCTTCGATTACAATTTCTCCCATCTGACCATCGAAAGTATAACCTTTCATATTCATCAAATTGACCACGCCAGCAAAATCGCCACGCTCACCAATTGGAATTTGAATAGCCACAGCATTTGGTGTTAATCTTTCTCCAATAGTATCAAAAGAATAATAAAAATCAGCACCTTCTTTGTCAATTTTATTAATAAAACAAATTCTTGGCACATCATATTTGTCTGCTTGTCGCCAAACTGTTTCTGATTGCGGTTCAACACCTTCTTTACCATCAAAAACAACCACACCGCCGTCAAGCACGCGAAGTGATCTTTCAACTTCAACAGTGAAGTCTACGTGACCGGGAGTATCAATAATATTGATTTGATTGTCTTTCCAATAACAAGTTGTAGCCGCAGAAGTAATTGTGATCCCGCGTTCTCGTTCTTGTTCCATCCAGTCCATTGTCGCTTCACCTTCATGCACTTCACCAATTTTGTGAGTAATTCCAGTATAAAACAACACCCGCTCAGTGGTGGTTGTTTTTCCAGCATCGATATGGGCAATAATCCCAATATTTCTTAGGTGATCCATTGAATGTTCTCTTGCCATTTGATTTTTAATTTAAATATGGCCAATATATCTTATTGGTCTTATATGATTATTTTTTAAGCGAAATGAGCAAATGCTTTATTAGCATCAGCCATTCTATGCACATCATCTCTTTTCTTCATTGATGCGCCAGTTTTGTTTGAAGCATCAATAAGCTCATCAGCTAATTTTTCAGCCATACACTTTCCTTTTTTTGAGCTAGCAGCGATGTTTATCCAACGCATAGCTAGAGTCGTTCTTCGCTCACCTGAAACAGGAATTGGAACTTGATAGTTTGCACCACCAACTCGTCGCGATTTAAGTTCCACAAGTGGAGAAACATTTTTGATAGCTTGTTCGAAAGTATTCAATCCACCTTTTTTGGTTCGTTCATGAATAATTTCAAATGAATCATACATGATTCTTTCCGCTGTAGTTCGTTTGCCTTCTTTCATAATATAACCGACAAATTTTCCCACTAGCAAATTTCCGAATTTAGCATCCGGTTTGATATTTTTCTTAAAAATTCTTTTTCTTCTTGGCATATAATAATAATTTAGAATTTTAAATTTTTAATCCGCCGCGGCGGATTTATTTAAAATTTAAAATTTGTAATTTAAAATTTAATTCTATTCCTTAGCTTTTTCTACCTTAGCGCCATATTTGCTGCGACCTTGTTTTCTGTTCGCAACTCCAGCAGCATCAAGAACGCCACGCACAATGTGATATCGCACACCTGGAAGATCTTTCACTCGTCCTCCGCGAATCATCACGATGGAATGCTCTTGCAAGTTATGTCCGATACCGGGAATATAGGCAGTTACTTCCATTCCGTTAGTCAATTTCACTCTGGCAATTTTTCGTAATGCTGAATTCGGTTTCTTTGGAGTGGTTGTACTAACCTTCAAGCAAACCCCTCGTTTGAAAGGACTCACTGTCTCGATTGGTTTATTTTGTAGGGTGTTAAAAACATTTCTAAAAGCAGGAGACTTAGTCTTCTTCACTTTAGATGATCTCGCTTTTCTTTTCAATTGATTGATTGTTGGCATTTTGTCTTTCAAGGCAGAGTTAGCAGAACGTCTAACTAAAACCTAAACTAATTTTTAAATTAAATAAAACCTACCAGCATTTATTTCCGCGATAACGGATGCCAGCGGGACTAGATTGACTAGTAAAATAATCATAGAGGATATTGTGTTTTGTGTCAATCCCGCACTAATTTTGCACAGCACTTCGTGCTAAGGCTAAAAGCCAGTGCAAAATTAGTGCGGGATCAACAGCAAGGCCCTATAAAGCTATTCCCAAAAATAACTGCAACATAAAATTCAAAAATACACCCAGTGGACCAGAGAAGAAAATTATGAAAAACAAGAGAAAAATAAAACCAAACTGTTCAAGCATCGCCATCGTTTCAATTTTAATCGGAAAAATTGCGAACAACAATTTTGAGCCATCTAGCGGTGGAATCGGAATTAGATTGAAAAAAGCTAACAACACATTCCAGAAGATGATTATGACAAATATTTCAAAAAAGATGGAACCAACTGAACCGGCAATTACAGTTGAAACATTGCCCCAATCATTAAAATTAGCAATAATATCCAATTTCGCGGCCACAGGAATGGAAATCATTCTGGCTATGATGGCAAAAATTATGGCTATGAGGATATTTGATCCTGGCCCAGCCAAAGCGACAGCCGCCGGTCCCCATTTTTGGTTCTTTAAATTATATGGATTATACGGCACGGGTTTCGCCCAACCAAAAGCGAAGCGAAAGCCAGAGGTCAAAAGCATCAGTAGTGGTGCCACAATTGAGCCTACTGGATCAATGTGTTTCAAGGGATTGAGGTTCAATCTACCAGCATATTTAGCTGTCGCGTCTCCCAACCACAAAGCCATCACGCCATGCGCAACTTCGTGGATAATTACGGCATATAGCAGGATTAGCACATAGAAGACTATCAGGACAATTTCATTTAACATATTTAGTTCTTTACAAGTTAACTTCTCTATGATACTATAAACCTTGTTAGTAATCAACCCAATAATTTTAAAAGAAATGAGTAGAGTATGTGAAGTTTGTGAACGCGGTGCTGGTAAAGGAAATAAACGTAGTCATTCTAATGTTGCGACTCTTCGAAAATTTGGCATCAATTTGCAAACAAAAAAAATTGATGGCGAAAGATTGAAAGTTTGCACCAGATGCATCAAAACTTTGTCTAAGACAAAATAATATTTTAGATTATTATTTTCTCAACTTTAAAAAACCCTTCAGTAATGAAAGGGTTTTTGTTTTGTGTTTTAAAATTTAGATAAAAAAAGAGGCCAGCTCGCGTGCCTCCATTGCGCGAGCTGGCCTCAAAGTTTTAGAAGTAACAAGAGTAGTGGACATTAAAAGGGATATTTTATCCCCGCATCCAAAACCTCGGGTTGTTGATATGCCTCATACTCTTTTTTCTGAAAATTTTCCACACCTTTGATCGCACATTCTTCCGCATCAGCAACACGACCAGTGCCGCCAAATTTCTCTTGATACCCATACATCATGGCTGTCTCAGAGCCGAAAATTGCACCCTGACCATTCCATTTTCCTTCGCGGATCAGTTCAAGCATGATATTTTCAAATTTTCCACCCTGATTACCAAATCCTGGCACCCAAAGAGTTGCTTCAGGGCAAAGCGAACGCATTCTGCCAGTAGATACATGGGTTGATCCGACAACCAGACCAAAAGGTGAAAGACCCTCATAGTTGAGATCATATTCCTCAGTCCAACTGTTTACATCATAGGCTACGCAATCCTCCAAGGTCATTCCCCGACTTGCAATCATTTCTTGCTGGTATTCAGGACCGGAATCATTGGAGGTTTTACACACTACAACAATACCCTTGCCTTTTTCCCGCATAAGATTTAAACCGCGTGGAGGAATTGAATTTTTATGCTTGTTTTCTCGCAGCAAAGCAACATCACTGCCCATATATGGGGTGACATTCATCGTATCATACGGCAAAAATGAAAACTTAATTCCGAGCTTGTCCCAAAGGTCATCAAGGAATCTTCCCATATACCCCGTTTGGGTTCCCGCCACATCACCTCGCTTACAATCATGTTGATAAACAATGCGGGTGTTAAGTTTCTTTTCAAGTTTACGAACATAATCAACTATCCGCATCATCATAAAATCACCTGGCGGACCCCATTCTTGATAAACGCCGTCTTGATCTTTAAAGGTACGGAGTCCGCACACTTCGACCCAAATCTGAAGCATCATCTTGGTGTATTTTTCAGCACCAGTCAAAAGCCCAGCATACACCTTTCGCATCTCAGAATCAGATCCCATAGGAGTTAGGCTGAGAAGAGTGTCATAATATTCAAATATCTCTCCTTTTGTATGCAAGCCATATACATCCTGATTTACTTGACGATTGTCAAACATATGCGGGCACGGTCCAGGGCATAAAAGTGTCTTCTGCTCCCTTTGAGCCAAGGCCAAATCTACATGAGCATGTTTTTTCTCCATGAGCTATTCCTCTTTTGTATAATTTCAATACTAACTTTTGCCCCATGGCAACTTCATTTAATTGGTTGAAATATACGCGATGATTTCATCATATTTTTCTCGCGTTATTTTTTCAGCCTCAAGATAATATTGCAGAAGTTCGGTTATCGTGAATGCAGAAAAAAGTTTATATCCAGCATCTTCAATAATTTTCCGACCTCCCTGCTCACGGTCAAGCATAACGAACAGTCCAACTACGATTGCGCCTCCGGCTTCAATGGCACGAATGGCTTCCAATTTAGTGTGCGCTTCCGTTACCAAGTCATCAATTACAATGACTCGCTCACCTGGCCGATATTTGAAACCAGCTTTCGGAATTATGCACCGCCCTTCAGCTGTCTCCATTTTATCCAACGGGATTATGCGAAATCCCCAATCAGAATCTGCACGATCTGCACATACAACTCGCCGAATACCATCAATAAACGGCACACCTGCCCGTGGAATTCCAGCCATTCCATCATATTCAATGCTAGATTCTTTGATCATATCCAACAAACAAAGAGCCATCAAATCATAATCTCTATCTTGTAATGGTCCTGGTTTTGGATTGTCCTTATTCCTGAAATTGATATAAATCGGTGATAGCGGTGCATCCGGCTTTGTTTCATGCAATTTGAGTTTAAATGCCCCCGTCATGAAGGCGCCTCTGTCTATCAACATAGTCGCGATTACAGATTGCACAAGCTTTTTCATTCTATCTCTCCCATAATATAATTTTCATATTTCACTTTGCCCCATGGCAACTTCTATTCTATTCAATTTGGAAACAACAAAAACTTACTAGCATCCTAGCAGTTTTTATTGGCAAAAGTCAATCATTTGTTTTGTAGGGGTTTCACCCCTACAAAATCTATCTCACGCAAGTTGTTTGAAAAAATGCAATGTCGTCGGGAGTGATTTCGGCGCTTTGGTTGATGAGTTTGGGATACATAATGGCGGTGGGATTTTCCGCGTGCGCCAAGCCGAGTGCGTGCCCCATTTCGTGGATGAGCACTGCTAACAAATCTTCGTCATCAAAAAATTGAAAAATATCAATCGACTCTTGCCCGTTGTCGTTCATATACAGTCCCGTTTCAAACTCACCGCGCGCTGCTTGGGTTTCGTTATAGTCGGCAATCTCACTATTTGCTTTTGTTGCCGTTTGATTGACAGCGCCAATAGTTCCATTCACTTGCGCAACCATGTCATTGAGTTCTTGCTGTTTTTTCTCTAGTACGGTTCGCAAGGCATTCAAAGCGCTCTCTTGTTTTTTCAAATCTTTCACTTGCGCATCAAGGTCTTTTTTCTGCTCAGTCAATTCAATAAAAACTTCTTTCGGAGCACCGCCTTGGGAGTTCCAATATGCAACTTCTTTTTCATATTCCTTAAGATCGCTTTGATATTTTTCAAGTGCATTTGTATAATCTTTTATATCTTGATTATAGCGAGATGTTTGAGTTTCAAAAATTTTATTTTTTTCCTCCAACTGTGCACGCAAAGATTCATAATTAGCAACAAGCTGATCGGCTTTTTCCTTATTATTATCAACATCCAACATAATATTTTTCAAATTTTCCGTTGTCAATTGTCTTTCGTCATAAACTAAATTCACTTTCACGCGACCATCATTTTCCATTTGAAAAACATCCCGCCCCAAAGCCGTTTCCCATTTTTGCTCAGCTTCTTGCATCAGACTCACAAATTTTTCTTGCGACACGCCAAAACGCGGGTCAACTGTGCCAACCGCATAGGTCACAGGGATATAGCACTTGTATTCAGAAAACGGATTGTTCCTCATTAACAGTGATTCATTGCGCACCATAAAAATACCGATTGAAATCGACAAGATAATTATTAGAAATATTTTTTTAAATGTTTTCTGCATATATTAATAATATCACAAGACTAAAGTTAAAAAAACCTGTACCATTCGGAATAAATAAAAGCAGTCTCACTTAGTAGGACTGCTTTTACAAATATACAGGTAAATTTTATTCTAAAATTCCATCCATATTTACATCATACAAAATTGCATCTTGAATGTGTTTGTATTCCAAGATTTCATTTCCAGCAAACCAAATTGGAATTTCTTTTTCTGCTTCTTCTGAATTTCCAGAAGCATGCAAAAGATTTCGTACACTTCTTTGATCTACATCAGCCAAAGCAAATGTGTCTAGAGTGTAGTCGCTACGAATAGACCCAACATCAGCAGTTAATGGTTCAGTACCTCCAGTAATTTTTCTTACCAAAGCACAAGCTTGATTTCCTTGCCAAACCATTGCCACAACCGGACCAGCGCTTAGATATTTTGCATTTGATTCCATTACTGCACGACCATTTGCCATGTTATCAACATATGGAGATTGCAATCCTTTTTTCTCATACGAAGCTCTGGCTTTTCGACCAACTTCTTCCAACCATGCATCTCCACCAACTTCATAATAATGTTTAATTGCCATTTCCTCAGTTGCAACCAACATTTTCATAGCAATCAATTTCAATCCTGTGCGTTCATAGCGTCTAACAATTTCGCCGACAAGTGATCTTTGAATTCCATCTGGCTTAATGATTACCAGCGTTCTTTCTTTGCTTGGATGATTTTCCATAATTTTTATAAAAATTTATTATTTATTTACTAGAATTTAGTTTATCACAAGATATTTTAGTTGGCAATAACACTAATACATAAAACTTAATATTATAAAATCCTTCCTTATATGGTCGTATGGAAGTAAATTAGTTGGCTATTAACTGACATTGATTCGCCACGGTGGATGGTTTTTGACATTCATACAATATATCCCCGATTTCATCTGTGCGAAAAATATTTATTTTATTCGCCTGCAATCTATCTAGAGTTTCTGTTGTGGGATGACCAAAGCGATTATTTTTACCGACAGAAATTATAGCCGAACGCGGATGCACTTTTTCCAGAAATTCATTCGTGCTGGCATATTTTGATCCGTGATGTGCAACTTTCAAAATAGTAGCCTCTAAATTACTATTATTTTGCAATAATTTTCTCTCTTCTGAATCTGGCAAGTCGCCTGCAAACAAAAAGGACTCCTGTCCAAAAACCAATTTAATTAGAATGCTATATGCATTTGTGTCTTTCACAATGCTAGTTGGCACAACACTGCTTGGACTCAAAATTTCCATTTCAGCCTGATCTAGTTTTATTCTCATCCCCACACTAGCAGAAACTTTTTGAATTTGTTTTTGCGTAATTAGTTCTTCATATTTTTGATATAATTGCGATTCGCTTTGCACTGTTGTTTCTAGTAATGCATCTACTCGATAATTTTTCATCACAGCTAGCAAGCCTTCAATATGATCTTGATCGGGATGAGTAGCAATCACCATTTCAATTTCCCGATCCCAAAATGGAACATAGCGTCCAAGTTTTTCCATTAATATTTGCCCGCTTGGTCCGCCATCAATCAAAATCTGCTTCGAGCCCTGCATAATCAGCGTGGCATCACCTTGCCCGACATCCAGAAAAATAATTTTCAATTCCTGATTTTTGCCGTGCCAAATAATCCCAGCTAAAATCAAGCTGATGATAAATAAAATTATTATTGAAATGTATGTTATTTTTCTATTTCTCATTAAACTAATTTATGTAAAATCACGCATATGCAAGATTTTACATATTTATATTTTTTCACTTTCCGAAATATTCCCCATCAAAAAATTTGGGTCATTATGTTTCTGCCTAGTCCGTTTTGAAAAAAACAAAAACCCTATTAAAATTATATACCATCCCACTACCCACATCCAGGAAAAATTCAAAACTTCCACTGAAGAGAATTTAAGATTAGCCATCCATTCAATGATTGTCGTTTCATATTTGAGTGGCAGAAATGTCAGCCACGCCAGAATGATAGCCAGCGGTGGCAAAATGAAAGAGACCAGCACCATCAAAAAACCTAACAGCATTGTTAATGGAATAATCGGCAGCACTGCCAGATTTGCCAAAGGCGAAATGACAGAAAGTTTTTGAAAATTAGTTAGAATAATTGGCAAGACAAAAATTTGTGCTGACAATGTCAAAAATAGAATTTCATTAAAAAAGGAGATGCCTTGCTTTTTGATTGCATATTTTTCGATACTTGGATAGAAATAGACAATTCCCAACGTCGCCAAGAATGACAGTTGAAAGCCCACATCCCAACGCAAAAGAAACGGATTCCAAAGCAACATCACGCCTGCAGAAAAAATAATTGAATTTTGTGCATTCGCCAGACGACCCTGATTCATCGCCCACAAAATTAGACCTCCCATCACTCCTGCACGCACTGCACTCGCCGGAAAGCCAGTCATAACCACAAACAGAAAAATGCCCACAATGGCAAACCAAAAGGCCTGACGACGCCACAGTCCCAAAAAAATTCCCAACAGCATCAAATATTCCGCTACAATGGTCACATTATAGCCTGATACAGCAATAATGTGCGTCAACCCAGTCGCAGAAAAGCTGTCCTGCATTTCTTTTGACAGATTATCATCCCCGCCAAGAATAAGTCCAATCAGAAGTCCTGATTGTGGCGCCGGCAAAAATGCAATTATTTTTTCCTGTAATTTATTTTTTATTTTCAAAATAGCCGTGTATGTTTCGCTCCCCTGATTATTTTCCAAAAACTTTATTTTGGGATTTTTGCATAAATAAAAAATATTATCTTTGGCTAGATACATCCGATAATCAAAACCATCTATATTTTTTGGCATCTCCAATTCACAACTCACATTTAATTTGTCACCATAATTATAAGTAACATATGCACTCGTGGAAATTAGAAATTTTTCACCATTCTCCGTTTGTGCAATAATAGTTTGCATGCGACCTTTCAGTGCTGGCTCTTTGGTAATTATGATTTCACCTGCAAATTGCTTTTTAGTTGTGTCGAGCTTATTTATTTTTTCTAATTTTATATTTGTCAGCCACACTCCAAATAGAAAAAATAGAATTGCCGCGACTGCCAAATAAACTTTTTTATTTTTATAGAAAACAAATAACAAAATCAATGCTAAAATTAAACTTGCAAATATATAAAAATTATTGATAATTCGCGGATAGTAAAAAGATGTGCCAAAAATCCCGCCAATAAAACTCAAGGATAGTAAAAAAAATATTTTGGATTTGTTCATAGCTTAATTATAACAAATAAAAAAAGGCTAGTGGAGAAACTTCTCCGCTAGCCCATACTCAATGTCTTATGCCTGATAGACGCGTGGCCCCAAAGAACATACACACTGAGTTTCAGGTCGCTTACATTCATAACACCATGACACGCATGTACCATTTTTTAGACATAATGATTTTTCTTTTCCACAAACAGTGCACCATGGCACACATTTGCAATCGTCACCAACCTTGCCACAATTTGAACAATGTATTGGCATTACATGATTAACCGCCTCTGTCATAATGACACCTCATTTTGAAAAATTTAATCTTCAACTTCGACGATTTTAATTTTAGCAGATTTTCCGCCAATAATACGTAAAGAACTTTTGAGAACACCAAAATGCTCCGCTAATATCTTTATTAGCATACTATTCGCCTCGCCGTCAACTGGCGGAGCGGTCAGATGCACTTTATATTCCCCTTCCGCCGTTTTCGTCACTTTATTTCGGGAAGAGCGTGGTGAGACTTTTACATAAATTCTCATACTCCTACAAAATTACAAATAATTACAAAATTACAAAATTTTTGTACTTTCGTACTTTTGTAAAGATTTGTATGTTTGTAGCTATCTGCGTATTCCCATTTTTCCAAAATTTTTGGCAATTTTTTTCTGAATTTTTTCTAAATCTATTTTTTGTCCTTTGGTTATTTTTTTCAAGTTAGGATCGAGAATTTTTTGTTCTTCGCGATATTCTTGCAAATAATATGCCTTCGCACCTTTGATCCATTTCGCAATTTCCGCAAAATCTTTTTCGCTGTGGAGTCCCGGCACCACCGTCGTACGAAATTCATAGGGAATTTTGCTGTGCATAATCAAATCCACACTTAATTTTATTCTATCTTTATCCCAGCCTCGCGTCGGCGAACGGTCGTCTCCGCGAGTCGAGGCGGGAACTTTTGAGCCAGTAACTTTATCATAATTTGCCAGCTGACTTTTGATATCCATCGCAATGTAATCCACCAAATTGGCATCGATTATTTTTTTCAAAACATCTGGTCGCGTGCCGTTAGAATCTAGTTTCACCAAAAAACCAGCTTTTTTTATTTTTTTTATAAACTTAATAATGTCTGGCTGGATTGTTGGCTCTCCGCCTGTGATACAAACTCCTTCCAATTTCCCCTTCCTTTTAGCCAGAAAAGCAAAGAATTCTTTTTCTGATTCTTCATTATGTGCCAAACGCAAATCAACTAATTCTGGATTATGACAAAATGGACAGCGAAAACTGCAACCCAGCGTAAAAACTGTTGTTGCAATTTTCCCTGGATAATCCAGGAGTGTTAATTTTTGGAAACCAGCTAATATCATACTCCTACAAAATTACAAATAATTACAAAATTACAAAATTTTTGTACTTTCGTACTTTTGTAAAAATTCGTACTTTCGTAGGTTCTTTAAAATCTAGGGCGACACCTGTTTTTATGACAAATGTCGCCCCGCTATCTTTTCTTTAATAATAACTACTTCTTTTTTGTAGTTTTCTTTTCAGCTGTTTTCTTTGGTTTACAGTTAACATCAAATTCAGTTCTATCACCAAATTCAGCTTGCTTTCCTTTGTTCCATTGTTGCACTGGACGAATATATCCCACTACGCGAGAATATACTTCTGCTTTTTGGAAATTTTTCAAAACTGGATCTTTTTCATAACATTCCTTACATTTGATAAATTTGTCTGAGACAACCTCATACAAAACAAATTCATCTCCTTTCCCCAATTCCTTTTTACAATCATGGCATATAAGCTTTTTCATTTTATTTTTTGTTTAATAATTATTTTCTGTCGGCCGACAGATTGGGCTATATAAAATATTTATTTTTTAACAACATTTTTTAATTTCATCATCTCCAGCTATAAGAAATACATCTGTTTTTTGTTCTGCTACACATTTAGGGCAAACAGCATGCTCCCCATTCAAGTAGCCATGTGCCGGGCAAATACTGAATGTTGGTGTCAGAGTGAAATATGGTAAGGCATAATTCTCTGCAATTTTCCGTACCAAATTTTTTGTTGTCTCAATATCCATTATCCTCTCTCCTAGAAATCCATGCAAGACTGTTCCACCCGTATATTTTGTTTGAATGTTATCCTGCAAATCCAGAGCTTCAAAAATGTCTTCCGTGAAAGATACTGGCAATTGAGATGAGTTGGTATAGTATGGAGATGCACCATTTTCTTGCGCTTTCGCACTATTTGCAAAAGACATATCTGAATATCTCTTCTTATCTAGCAGTGCTAGACGTGTTCCTGTCCCTTCTCCTGGACTTGCTTCCAAATTATACATATTACCAGTTTCGGTTTGATATTTCACCATCCGATCCCGCATATGTACCAAGGTGTCTTCAGCAAATTTTTGTCCTTCTTTAGTTGTAATGTCTTTACCAATCAAATTCAGCAATGCCTCATTCATTCCAATAAGTCCAATGGTGGAAAAATGATTTGCCCAATATTCATTTCTTCGCATCTTAATCGCATCTAGATAAACCTTAGTATATGGATAGAGCCCTTTTTCTGTTAGACTCTCAACTAATTTTCTTTTTGTTTCCAAACTGTCTTTAGCTAAATCCATCAAATGATCCAGTTGTTGAAAAAATTCTTTTTTATTTTTTGAAGTGTGTCCTAAGCGTGGCATATTGATAGTCACTACTCCGATTGAGCCAGTCAATGGATTAGCACCAAACAGCCCACCTCCGCGTTTATGCAACTCTCGATTATCCAAACGCAGACGACAACACATTGAACGAGCATCATCAGGATCCATATCAGAATTAATAAAGTTAGCAAAATATGGAATACCATATTTAGCTGTCATTTCCCAAATTGCATCAAAACGCGTATCTTCCCAATTAAAATTTTTATCAATGTTATAAGTTGGAATTGGAAAAGTGAAAATTCGTCCATCCGCATCACCCTCTGTCATTACTTCAGCAAAAGCACGATTAATCATATTCATTTCTTCTTGAAATTCACCATACTTTTCTTTTTGTGGAATTCCACCAATCATCACTGCTTCCTGCCTGAGCGTTTTTGGTGCCATAATATCCATTGTAATATTAGAAAATGGCGTTTGAAATCCAACCCGCGTGGAAACATTCATATTAAATACAAACGATTGGATTTCTTGTTTCACTTTGGCATAACTCAATTTATCATATCGCACAAATGGAGCAAGTAGCGTATCGAAATTTGAGAAAGCTTGTGCACCTGCGACCTCACCTTGCAATGTGTAAATAAAATTCACCATTTGTCCAAGAATTGAACCAAGATGCTTTGCGGGTTTGCAGGCAACTTTTCCGGGCACACCCGTGAATCCGCGACGAAGCAAATCTTGCAAGTCCCAACCACAACAATAAGCAGCCACTAATTGTAAATCATGAATGTGAAAATCTCCGCCTTCGTGCGCTTCACGAATTTCTTTGGTATAAACTCGATTCATCCAATAGGTTGCACTGACAATTGAGGCAATATAGTTATTCAGTCCTTGCAAGGAATAGGCCATATTGGCATTTTCCTTAACTTTCCAATCTATTTCTTGAATATATTTATCAACGAGGTCAACAGCTTCTTGCAAAGATTCTTCTGTTTCACGAATTTTTCGATGTTGTTCACGATATAGAATATACGCCTTAGCTGTTTTTTCAAAATCAAGAATCATTAGAACTCGCTCAGTTAGATCTTGAATTTCTTCAATTTCGGCAACATAACCTTTTTTATAATTTTTATTCAAAAGTTGCACGACTTTGGTGGCAACCTTTTGCGCATCAGCTTTGCTTCCTTCACCCGTACTTACGAAAGCTTTTTCTACAGCTTTAGCAATTTTCTTTGGATCAAGCGTAGCAATTTTTCCGCTACGTTTAATTACTTTCGTCACTCCAGCTACACTTTTAGCAACAACCTTTTTAGCAACCACCTTTTTGCTAATAACTTTTTTCGCCACAACCTTTCCTGCACGAGCAGATTTTGTTGTTACTTTTTTGTTTCCGACTTTCCCCGGTCGAACGATCTTTCCCTCCCCGCCTGCAACGCTATGTTGTGTTTGGCTAGTACTTTCCTTTGATAGTTTTTTGGAACTATTTTTTCCCCCATTCTTAGCTAACAGCGTAACATTGCGGGCAGGATTTTTGTTTTTGCTTTTTACCATACGGTTTTTTGAATTAAATTTAGTTATTATCCAACATATCCAGCTCTTTTTTAAAACTTTCTACACTGCCAAATGATTTATACACACTGGCAAATCTCACATATGCCACTTCATCTAGTTCCTTTAATTTTTTCAAAACAATCTTACCAATTTCTTTAGTTGTTACTTCCGACTTTTCTAATGTTTGAATGGAATATTCAATGTCTCCCAACAACTTAATTATTTTCTCTTCTGTAATCGGTCTTTTGATCAATGCTCGCCTAATACCAATTTCAATCTTGGATTTATCATAATCAGTTTTTTCTCCATTTTTTTTCACAACATTTAGGCGTAACAATTCAATTTCTTCATAGGTTGAAAATCTTGATCCACATTTGCCACACTCTCTCCGACGACGAGTTATTTTACCCTCATTAGTATCACGCGAATCAACAACTTTTGTTTCGGCATTGTTACAGAAAGGACAATTCATAAAATTAGTTTTTAGTTTTTAGTCCGACTACGAACTACAAACCATTTAAATACTATATATAGTGTAACTTATTACTATTATACCACAATCGAAAAATTCGCCAAGTGGCGAATTTTCCTAGATTTTTTCGATATTTCCAAAGTTATCCACAGTTAGATTTATTATTTTTTTAACAACTTTTTATTTTCTTTTTTATAGACTCACATACGCTACGGGCAAAACTTTTTTGAAAATACCAGCGATTAGGATTGAGTCAGATTCATCTAAATAAATCGGCTGATGAATTTTATTGGTTGATTGTGGGAAAAGACCGATGATGCCGTGGGGAAGTTTTTTGTAGCGTTTGATAGTTGCCATCCCGTTAATCACTGCCACCACAATTTTTCCTTCATAGTCACCACCCTCAGTTTTTTCAAACACAACATAATCATTATCACCAATTCCCTCTTTATTCATCGAATCGCCCAAGGCTTTGACTGCAAAAAGTTTAGCTGGATTTTCTTGGCGAAAAAGACTTCTAGAAATTTGCAAATAACCATCTACATTGCCATCGGCATAGGCCAATGCTTCTCCGCAAGAAGCCAAGCCATACATCGGCATAGAAAAAATGTTTTCAAAATTGGCGTAGTTGTCATTTTCCACTAAAAATAGTTTCTTGTCAGCATCTCGTTTAACAAGATCCTTTTTCTCCAAAGCCTCAATCACCTGCATTGTACTTTTTAGGCTACCTGCGTCAATTCCACGTGCCTCAAGATGCTTGTGTAACTTATAGCTAGTCGGGTTGCCCTTATTTTGTTCAATCATCTCGCGAATAGCATCAAGCATCATCTTTTGTTTGGATGTTAGTTTTTCCATAATTTTATTATTTTAATTTTATTATACTGATATTATACCACCTTAACCATCACTGTCAAATCTCTAACTGTGGATAACTTCCTTAACAAAAAAAACAGCCCCAAAATCTGGGACTGTTCGTAGTTTCCTGCCTACCGGCAGGCAGGCGTATTGGAATAATTATTTCTAATTCGGACTCACCTCACGCCAATGTGGCTCTGCTGGAGTGACAGGACAAGCAGGAAGTCCACAGCTCAATGGAAAGTTTGCCACTTGGTCGCAGTTTTCATACTGCATAGTACAAGTATGATTTTCATCCCCACAAGGATTTAAACATTCAGTCGTAGTACCCTCAAGGCATCCTCGCACGCAGACTTCTGGTGAATCTGCCACCTCAATTGTAACAGATTTAGTTACAGAAGTACCTGTAAAATTAATTCCATTCCAGCAAGTCAAATCAAGCGTAGTAGTTGCTAAATAGAAAGATGTCTGTGTGTCATTAGGATCTCTCGCAATTGCACCATCAGACCAATTAGCACTTGAACGGCAAGATAATGCATTAGTTGTTGTCCACGTCAGCGTAGAATTTCCCCCTTCACTTGGAAGTGATGTTGGGTTAGCTGAAAATGTGAGAGTTGGTTTAAACTCAGTACAAAGTATGTTGCTTCCACCATTTAAGCCATTACACCACCACTGATACGAATCAGCATATTCCGTAGTAGTTCCCAAAGATCCTGCAGTGCAATTAAAATGAACAGCGGAGCAAGCACCATTAACTAAAGTCGAAGGATTTATGGTGAATCTTATCCGCACCCAATCTGACCATATTCCATTTGCATTTTTAGCACTAAAAAATGCATAATAACTGTCGGCTGGTATAGTGCTAATAGAAAAATCTTCAGTATTTCTAATTATATCTTGAGTAAATATTCCAGCATTATTGTTCGCGATCGTTCTAATATGCCAACTATATGCTGTAATAGTTTCTCCTATTGGGTCTTTCGCTGACCCGTTAAAAGCCACTGCCACTCCCGCTAGAAAAGTAGCATTATTAGTAGGTGTAATAATACTAACTGTCGGAACACATTTTACATTTTTTCCATTAGAAGGAAGATTATTCACAATTAACCCCGTTGGTATTGTACAAGATGCGGCCTTCGCGATGCCACTTTCGAGCCATTTATCCTCACATTTCAAATCTCCAATGCTAGAACATCGACATTCACAACTGCCACATACAGTAGGATCAGAACAACTAACAGCACATTTTTTGCCCCAGTTAATGCAGTTGCCCTCTCTTATACAATCAACTGGTTCTTTAATTTTAGCTTCAATATACAGACCGGAATTAATGTTTGGACAATTCTTTTGTTGTGGAGTGCCTCCCGGTTGAATCTCTGCACAATTCCACACGCTTGTAGTAGAGCACCCATCATAAATTCCATCAGTCACTGTTTCCCCCAAAGCCAGTGCTAGATTAAAAGAACCAACATACAAGCTACTAGCCATAAAAACAACCACTGCTATTTTCGAAATTTGTTTTTTTAATTCCAATCTCATCTTATTTAAAATTAATTTTTTAATTCCTTTTTTTACGTATTTTGTTATATAATTTGCCAGCTAACAAAACTAGCAACGCCATTATAAATGCACTTATGAGAACAATTTTTACTAAAGAAGCATAGTCATCTTGCGGTTGGGGAATATTTACTTTCCCAACATTTTTTTCCGCTACAATTTCATCTGCATTCTTTTGTTCTATTGAATTTTCTAGAGTTGGAATGACCGGATTTTGATCTTCCACAACAACAACATTTTTATCAACTTCAAGTGCCGGCATTTCCTCTGCTTGTGCAACAATAGCCAAACATAAAAACATCATTATACTCAATAGAATTGGATTAATTATTTTTTTTATCTTTCCCATTTTTATTTTATTCTTTAAATTATGACACATCACAATTGAAAGAATTTTTTTATTTTTAACAATTAAACTCATTACACAACAAGTCTATTTTTATTATACCACTTTTTTGCTACAACGATAGATGGGGGTGTGGATAACTCCAAACAAAAAAACAGTCCCGACATTCGGGACTGTTCATAGATTCCTGCCTACCGGCAGGCAGAGGCGTATCGACTAGTTTATTTCCCCATCTTCCGACGAATGAAAGCTGGAATTTCTAATTCATCATCATTGTCATCGTCTAAAGATTTCTCTGTCGCAGAAAAAGATTGTCGTACTGGCTTGGGTTGAACTTTTTCTTCAATAATCATTTTTGATTCAAACGCATCTTGAAATGTTATCCTTGGCATTTCTTCATCCTTTCGCTCTTCCATTATATTAGAAACATTCGAAGTATTTTGAATATTTGATTTAAGTTGCAAATTTGTCATACGTGACATTTTCTCTACTGGAGATTCATTTACTTTATCAGAATCGAAACCAGTTGCAACAACTGTAATTTGAATTTCACCTTTTTTGATTGTTTCATCTACCACAGCTCCAAAAATTACTTTTGCGTTTGGATCAATTGATTCAGTAATAATATTAGCTGCTTCATTAATTTCAAGCATCGTTAAATCAGATGCACCACTAACATTAAATAGCACACCCTGTGCTCCATCAATAGAAAGTTCAAGCAGTGGACTATTAATAGCTGCTTTAGCAGCGTCCGCTGCTCTGTTTTCACCTGTGCCAACTCCAATTCCCATCAAAGCTGATCCACTATTAGACATAATCGCTCGCACATCCGCGAAATCGACATTAACAATTCCTGGTTTCGTAATCAGATCAGAAATTCCTTGCACCCCTTGACGCAAGACATCATCCACAATTTTGAAAGAATTAATCAAGGTTGTTTTCTTATCGATAATTTGCAATAGTTTGTCATTTGGAATGGTTATCAAAGTATCCACGCGCTCACGTAAATTCTCCAGAGCTTCTTCCGCGATTGATCTTCGTTGTGCTCCTTCAAAAGTGAATGGTCGTGTTACTACTGCCACCGTCAAAGCTCCAAGTTCTTTAGCAATTTCAGCGACCACGGGTGCTGCACCAGAGCCTGTGCCACCACCCAAACCACAAGTTACAAAAACCATATCAGCACCTTTTAAGACATCTTGAATTTCATCACGAGTTTCTTCCGCTGCTTGTCGTCCAATATCTGGATTCATTCCTGCGCCAAGTCCTTTGGTTAAATTCTTGCCAATATGAACTTTTTCTATGGCTTTGTTATGATGCAAAGCTTGTGAATCAGTATTAATTGCCACAAACTCAACGCCTTTGATTTTGGCATCGATCATTCTTTCAATTGCATTACCGCCAGAGCCTCCAACGCCAACAACCTTAATACGCGCAAATGTTTCTACCGGTGGTTTTATTTCTGCCATATGTTTTATATAAAAATGAGAGTTAATAATGACTTTTCTGCACAATGTATGAAACTCAAACTATCCTTTTGTTAGTAATTAAATTTAGCACATATAATTATTATGTGTCAAGGAAAGAGTTTTTTTGTTTATTTTTAACCCGCCCGCAATGTTCCTTATCAACCTCGACTCATTTTGTTGCGATTTTTTTATATTATAGTCTGTTTGTACTAAAAAGCAAAAGCGTGTCGGGTAAATCTTTATTTTATAGCAAACAAGTTTTTATGGCAAAAATTTATCCAACCATTTTTTTACACCCCCAATTGAGTTTCCAAAGCCATTTGAAATCGTACCTGTCAGTTTAGTTCCTAGTGTCGAGCCACCACTTCTGTTTTCATTTTCCAATCCCCATAAAATCAATCCAATCACTGTCACAAAAGTTGGTTCATCTACTTTATCAATCAGTCCGCCCAATTGCATTGGAAAACCAGTTTGTGCTGGCAAGCCCAAAGTGCTTTTTGCCAAATCAACAATGCCGGGAATTTTCGCAGTGCCACCAGTCAAGACAACACCTGCGGGCAAAAGTTTTTCTCGTCCGATAGCTCGCAACTCTTTATTCGCAAGCGTGAGAATTTCTTCTAAACGTGCCTCAATAATTTCAGCTACATGATAACGCGAAACAATTCCCTCTTCGTTTGCATCTATTTCAGCTAAATTTATTTCTTCTTTTTTTCCAATTTCTCTTGGCAGAGCATTGCCATATTCAAGCTTGACTCTTTCGGCAACATCAATAGAAGTGCGTAAACCAATTGCAATATCATTAGTAATATGATTGCCACCAATTGGCAAAATATTTGTATGTATCAAATTATTCTCTTCAAAAACTGCTAGTGAAGTTGTGCCACCACCAATATCAACCAACACAACACCCAATTCTCTTTGTCTTTTTGTCAAAGTTGCTTTGGCGGCAGCGAGAGGTGCTAGAACAAAATCAGAAATTTCAATTCCTGCTTGGTCAAAACATTTGGTCAAGTTTCTTATAAAAGGCGTTGAACCTTCCACAATCATAGCATCCACTTCCAAACGCACGCCATTCATATGTAACGGATCTTTAATATTTTTACTATCATCCAATGTATAATTTTCTGGGATGATATGAATTATTTCTTTATTAGCTGGAATAGAAATAGCTTGCGCTGCATTAATCACTCGTTCAATATCGTCTTCCGCTACTTCACCATCAGCCCGTCCAACTGCCACGACGCCTTTGGAATGTTGCGAAGTAATATGATTGCCACCAATACTGACCAATGCGTGACTAACTGCTACACCAGAAGTTCGCTCTGCCTGCTCAACTGATTCATTAATAGATCTTGTTGCTTCTTCCAAATCAGTAATTACCCCTTTGCGTACGCCAGTAGAGTTCGCAAAACCAACCCCGATTATTCTCGGTTTTTCCTCCTCTGGAAAAACTCGTGTAATCACGGTTCGCACACTGCTTGAGCCTATGTCAATCCCAACAATAATATCTCGACTTGCCATTATCTATATTCGATTTTTAGTTTAATTAAAAAAATTATTATAGCTAGCCAACCTTTAAAAATTTCTAGCAAAATTATTACTTGAATACCACTTTATTATATTACAAAATCATCCAAACCGCAATCAGCCTCATATGTGCTGTCATCTAATAATATATGGAATAAAAATTATCAAGCCGATAATCACAGCTAGCACTGATGAAACCAAAACACTGGCGGCCATTAAGTCTTTAATCACACGCACATACGGATGAACTCTGGGTTTTAGAATATCGGCAATTCGTTCCATTACAGTGTTCAAAAGTTCCATCACTAAAACGCCCATAATAACTAGAAATAAAACAATCTTCTCACTTTCTGTAACGTGATAATAGAGCATTGCCCCGACAACTAGGCAAGCAAAAATAACTTCATTTTGAAAATTCTTCTCATAGCGTAATGCATAGCTAAGCCCTCTGACTGCGTGCTTCAAGCTTGCATAAAAATCTTGCATCCTTTTCATATATTTTTTATTAAACCTATTACTTGTTTTTGAATCCCAAACATTTTTTCGCCGTGTTCAAACCCCAAAAGATGCAACACCCCATGCGAAGCCACATTAATTAATTCTTCTTTCAAATCAATATTTTTTTCCAAAGCATATTTACTAATATCATCATAGCACAAAATCAACTCGCCCAAAAATAGCTCCGTTTCATTTGAACTTTCAATCTCTTTGACATTTTCATACTCACAAAAAGACAAAATATCCGTTACGCTGTCCTTTTGTCGGTGCTCACGATTGAGTTTTTGCATTTCTTTTTCAGAAACCAATGCAACACTAATAGAAATTTTTTTTGCTTGTAAAAAATCATAGCCAGTAGTCTCAATCGTCTTTTGTGCCACCATCGCAAAAAAATCTTCCTTCACAGGACTTTGCGTAATATTATTAACTTCGATATCTATTTCCATAATTGAATGTCTGATTATTTTTGCAAAAAGATAAACAATATAAATACAGCCACCAAGGTAACCACCAAAAAACCGCTCGCCAGAATAAGTTTTGAAATTTTTCTAAGCATATATTAATTAGATTATTCAAGGGTAAATCTAGTATAGCACGAATCGAAAAAAATCCCAGATTGCTCTGGGATTTTTTCTGTTTGAAGTTTTCTATGTCAATGATTCTTCCACAATTTTTTTGACGAGATTGCCATCGGCTTGACCTTTGAGTTTGCCCATTGCTTGTCCCATCACCTTGCCGATGTCGGCTTTGCTGGTGACTCCAGAGGCAGCAATGATTTCTGCGACAGCTTCACGCACTTTTTCTTCACTCATTTGTGCTGGCAAATATGCCATCAAAATTTCGACTTCTTTTTTTTCTTTTTCAGCTAATTCCGGTCGTCCGCCTGCTTCATATTGAGTGATAGCATCTTTTCGTTGCTTTACAGCACGAGAGACAACTTCCATCGACTCCTCTTCAGTTAGACCAGTCTCACGCTTCATCTTTTCAATCTCAACATTTTTAAGCATAGCGTCCAGCATACGCAAAACATCACGCTTTTCTGTTTCACCAGCTTTCATCGCAGTTTTCAAATCTTCAGATATTTTTTGTTTAAACATACTAATTGTCGCAAATTTTAAAACGAATGTATTCGAATAAATTTGATTAGACATTCGCAAAAATTTGCATTTTGTTATTTAGCCATTTTCTTTTTGGCCTGTTTGAAATTTTCATCATCGAATTTACCCATTTTTTTCAAACGTTCAACAACTTTTTTCACTTTAGAACGATACATAGCCCCTTGTCTAAGTTCAGTTTTGCTTTTTTCCTCAATTCTGAATCTAGTTTTTCTAGCTTTTACTAGCACACCGCTCTGTTGAACTCGACGAGAAAAACGTCTGATTAAACTTTCAGATGTTTCTCGGTCTTTCTTTTTTACTTCAATCATAATACATCCTCCTTTCTAAATTTACACTTTCTTAGTGCGAGTTAATAGTATATATCAATTCTGCCAAATATGCAATTAACCATTGGTGTGATCTTGATAGACCACAACATTATCAGTTTTTAATTTCTTTTTCACTAAATCAACCAATTTTTCCATACTAACAGTTTCCTGCTCTCCGCTAACCATATTTTTGATTATAACTGTCTTATCCAAAGCTTCTTTTTGTCCAAGAATCAAAGTCATTTCAACGCCTAGTCTGTTGGCTACACGCAATTGTGATTTCAAACTTCCACGACCAAAACTCTCTGCCACAAGCACTCCACTCTTTTCTAACTCAGAAAAAAGTTTCAAACTTTTTTTCTTAGCCAAATCACCCAGCTGTGCTAGAAAAACTTTTGGTTTCGGTACTCGATATGGTTTTGCTTGAACTCTTTTCATTTCAATAATAAGTCTTTCAATTCCTAAACCAAAACCGATTGCTGGCGTAGCTTCTCCACCGATTGCCTTCACGAGTTCATCATATCTGCCACCGCCACCCAAAGAACTCTTGCGACCATCTTCTGAGCCTGACCAAATTTCAAAAACAGTTTTAGTATAATAGTCTAAACCACGAACAAGTCTCGGATTGATTATATATGGCAAATCCAATTCATCCAGATATTCCAATAGATTTTTGAAATGTACACGACATTCCTCACACAGATGATCGATTGATTGCGGTGCTCCAGCAGACACTTGAGAACATTTGTCTTCTTTGCAATCCAAAGCACGCAAAGGATTTACATCTTTTCTTCTTTTGCAATCAATACAAAGTTTGCTAGATTTTGATTCCAAATAATTAATCAATAAACTCTTGTATTCCTTGCGACAAACAGGACAACCGATTGAATTGACTTGAATTTGAATTGATTTAATTCCAAGAGTTTGTACTACTCGAGCTGCCACTTGAATCATTTGTGCATCTAGAATCGGGTCTTGCTCTCCAAAAGATTCATAATTTACTTGCGAAAATTCACGATAGCGACCTGTTTGCGGTCGATCATAGCGATATGCAGTTCCTGTAGAAAACAACTTCACTGGCTTTGGCAGAACATTCATTCCATGCTGAATATATGCACGCACAACACCAACGGTCATTTCTGGTCGCAATGCCACCTTATCGCCACCTTTAGTTGTAAAGCTATATAACTCTTTTTCTACGATATCAGTTCCCTCGCCAATACTACGATTGAAAAGATTGCTAAATTCAACAGCGGGTGTATCAATTCGAGAAAAACCATAATCTCGCGCTAATTTTTCCGTCACTCGGCGCACCTGTTCCCAATAGGATTGATCTACTGGCAAAACATCTTTCATACCTCTTGGCGATTGCAAAACAATTGGTTCTAATTCTTTTTTTATTATTTTCGTTTGCTTTTTAGTTTTAGATTTAACTGATTTTACAGTTGTTTTCTTAATCAGTGCTTTCTTGATGATTTTAGTCATAATAGTATTAGAGTTTTATAATTTTTAATATTTGAAAAACTAAAAAATTGAAATTTTATCCAACGGCCAAGCTCTGAAAAGTGCCCTACCAACAATATCAACTTCTGGCACAGCGCCCCATGAGCGCGAATCAGAACTAAACATTCGATTATCGCCCATCACAAAATATTCATCATCTTTCAATTTTTTACTAACATTACCCAGAGTCCTTGTGCTTTCAGAAAGATATGCACTTTCATCTAATAGAAAGCCATTTGGATTTTCATCATTAAAAATCATTACCTTTCCATCTTTAATTTCCACTTTTTCTCCCGGCAAACCGATAGTACGCTTAATAAAAAATTGCGTTGGATTTTTTGGATAACGAAAAACAACCACTTCTTGTCTGCCAAGATTTTTAAATGAATCAACAGTAAAAAATACATTCTCACCTACGCCAACTTTTGTTTTTTTATACCCAAACTCATTCACGATTAAATACTGATTATTTTCAAAATTAGGTTCCATTGAAACGCCTTGCACGAAAAATGGCTGAAACAAGAAAACTCGTATCGGAACAATAATTATAAAAGCGAGAATAAAAATCTTAATTACTTCCAACACGAAACCACCAACGCCATAATAGCGCTCACCTTGAATTTGACTGGAAGAAGAATTATTTTCCATTTTTATTTAAATATTTTGATTAATTATTGTGTTTGTCTATAATTTTAGCAGAAAAATCCGGCTTTGGCAAGAGAAAATTAAGGCTAATATTAGCCTTTTTTCTCCAAGTAACTGTCTAATGTCTCACCGCCACAAAATGGCTTGCCGGCCGAAATTCTGAAATTTCAGTTGCCTGCCTACCGGTAGGCAGGCAAAATCTATTTCAACTCTCTTTCTAGCTTTCTAATTTCTTTTAACAAAGTTGGGAGAATGTCTTTCTCTTTAACGCTTTTTATGACTTTGCCTTTAGCAAAAATCGCACCCATACCATTGCCACCCGCCACTCCAATATCAGCTTCACGTGCTTCCCCAGGACCATTCACTACGCAACCCATCACTGCAACTTTAATTGGGGTTTTAATTTTTGCTAATTCTTTTTCCACTGCATTGGCCAACTCAATCAAATTGATTTGCGTGCGTCCGCAAGTCGGACAAGAAATCATTTCTGGTCCGCGTCTTCGCAATCCCAATGATTGCAAAATTGCCCAACAAGTATCAATCTCTTCTAGTGGATCAGCAGTCAGTGAGACACGAAAAGTTGCACCAATTTTTTTATGTAGCAATATTCCAATGCCAATAGCACTTCTGATTGAACCATTAAAAACAGTGCCGGCCTCAGTTACGCCCAAGTGTAATGGATAGTCAACTTTTTTAGCGAGCATTTCATAGGCCTCAACCATTTGCGGAACATTACTAAATTTTATCGCTACTAAAATATCTTTAAAATTAAATTTCTCTAAAATTTTGATGTGTCGCAAGGCTGATTCCACTGCTGCTTTGGGCGTAGCACCATATTTATTCAAAAGATCTTGTTCAATCGAACCAGCATTAACGCCAATACGAATCGGAATTTTTTTCTTTTTACAGGCATCAACCACTGCTTTAATTTTTTCTTCAGAGCCGATATTGCCGGGATTAATGCGTACTTTATCCACGCCCTGTGCAATTGCTTCTAGCGCCAATTTATAATCAAAATGAATATCCGCTACCAAGGGAATATGAATTTTGGCTTTAATTTTTCCAATCGCCTTGGCCGCCTCCATATCCAAAACAGCCACGCGAATAATTTCACAGCCTTTTTTCTCTAATGCCAAAATTTGTTTCACTGTTGCTTTCACATCGCGCGTATCCGTGTTGCACATTGATTGAATTCGCACCGGATTATCTCCGCCAAGCTTTAGATTTCCAATTTTAACGACAGATGAAATGTATTTTTTCATTTATTTACAATAAAAAATGATCATATTATCTTTTTAGTCTCATGTTCTATAAAAAGTTTTATTTTCCCCCAATCAAAATCAACCAGCATCAATGGGTCTGGATCACTATCAGCATCAGCAAAATATACTAAACTTTTCAGTATATGCATTTTGTTATATTTAATATTTTTGTATTTTTCTTCAAAAAAAGAGATTAATTGTGTTAAAGAATATTTCTGCATTAAAAAATAGATATCCACAAAATCTTTTTTACTTCCTCGTGCAGAAATAGTGTCTATTTTCATAGCAGCAATATCACGCTCGTCTGTTTTTATCTTTGCCAAAACGGACTGTGTTCTTTTATTGATTGTTTCTGGATACATTGCGATGCATTAAGATTAAAATAAAAACACCAAAAATTATTGGACTTGGCATCAAACTTTTCAAAATTTTTCTGAAAAACATTAGACACGAAATCTCGCCCATAAAATTGGACTGCCCATTTGATGTCATCAACATCGCCCTTTTCCAAAATACGCCTAACGACAAAACCACCGTGTTTCTCTGGATCTAATTTGGATTGATCGATGTCCCAAAAGAGGCTTATTTTTTTAATGTTTCCATGTATCTATTCTAGCACAAAATAGCCAAGAAATCAAGCATTTTCACCTTGTTATTTCAAAATTCAGATTTCAAAATTAGAATTTTCCGCCTACGCCCACTTCTTCAACAATTCTTCCGACTGTTTCACTGGAATTTCAATGATGAAGCGGGAACCAAGGTCTTGCCCGTCCCCTGCCTGCCGGCAGGCAGGGATTCCGCCCAGATGCGACCGCCGCTAGACTTGTCCTTAAATAATTTTTCAAGAAAAACTTTTTAATTTTAAGTGGGTGAAAATAACATGCCATACGAATAAATTCAGCTGATCTATTTAATCGACCCTCCATGAAAATAAAGTTCATACAGCTTATTGTCTTCGAAATAGATATTTTCAACACCAGAAAAAGATTCTGAATCTCCTAAAAATTCAGATGTGTATTTATAATTACCAACGCTGAACTTAGCTGGACCGCGAAATGGTGCTGTTTCAGAAACTTCCAGCAGTGCCTGTTTCAAAAAATTATATATTACTTTTTCACTGATTGTTTTGTCTAAAATATACCCGCGATAATTCATAACCCAAATGGCTTTTTTATTAGAAAAAATAACTTCTTGCCCAGCGAAAGGATCAGATCCAAAATAACGATCACGGTATAAATAGATATCCTCGGCATAGGTAAATTCTTTGCTTCCATCGCTTAAAATCTTTTTACTGTCATTTTCAACGCCAGCATAGGTTGATTTTTTAGCTTTTAATATAAAATCTATTATTTTTTTATCCATTTTATTTATAAAAATTTTAGTGAAATTCAGGCCACTCCCAATTGGGAATGGCCTGCCTGTTAAATATTAATGATCATAAAATCCTTTAAGTGGAATGCCATAATTAGCACACAGCACTTCAGTGCTTCGCTTAACCATTTTCCAGTAGTCACTCGAGAAGCCATTTTGGTAAGATTCAAGCAATTCGGGGAAATTCCACTTTATTACTCCAAGAATTTCCTGCTTATTACCACATCGCATATTCAAACTTTCTGCCATCAGGTAATCAACCTTTCCGGAAATTAAGCGAATAATCTGCTCAATATTTGTCAGCCCCGGCATGATTGGTCCCATGAAAGCATAGGTATGGATACCATTTGCCCTTAACTGTTCAAGTGTTTTAATCCTTTCCGATATTGACGATGCCGCGGGATCGAAAATAGATGAAAATTGATCATCTGAAAATTCTACAGTCAACCCAACTTCGCAATTCGAGAATCTTGAAAGTAAATCAATATCCCTTGTGACGAGATTTGATTTGGTCAAAATTGAAATTGAAACATCGTGCTCGGCTAAAATTTCTAGGCACGCTCGCGTTATCTCATATTTTTTCTCGGCCGGCTGATAGGCATCCGTAACACTTCCCAGCAATACAGTCCCCTGTATTTTTTTATTTTTCAGCTCCTTTTTTAGAATACAGGCAGCATTTTCTTTAATATCAAGAAAATAACCCCAATCATCTTCGGTGTGACCCGTGAAGCGTTTCATAAATCGCGCATAGCAATATGCACACCTATGCAAACAACCTATATATGGATTTATGCAATAATCCACTTCAGGCAATTTGCTTTTCGTGAGCGAACTGCGACACTGTATTGTTCTTATGGAATTACTCATATTTATTTTCCTTCACGATTTTGATAATCTAAAATCCTACATGTCGCCTGTCTATTTTTATAAGCAAGCGATTCCAAAGCCTTCTTTAAAATATCACCCAGATTATCCTCTGGCAATTTACCAAGATAAAACCCATCCAGTGGCTTGCCATCTTGATCCAATGCCCACGCACATGATACTGCAGTGCCGTCTGGCAGAATACCAATTGACTCATGTGCGGCATGACATGTATAATTACCAGCCAAAACTCTGAGCGAATGTTGAAAGGCAATGCGGATTGGTCCGCCCAGACTTTCAATAAATTGCATCATCTCCAGATATTCATCATTAGAGACAACAAGATTATTGTGCCCAGTTCCACGTCCTACAGTACTGAATTTCAAAATATCCCATTGCGAGATATTATTTTTGCATAGCCACCCATGCAGACTCAGAAGATTATATTTTGTCATCGTAAATGGATACAAAATAGTGACTGCCGAACATCTGATACCAGCAGATGCAAGTTTCTTAAGTGCTTGCATTGAAGATTCGTTATAGCCCTTTGGTCGATATGGATTATCACTACCACCCAAATTGTCGAGAGTCATCTCAACTTTTCCAACTTTCCTAAGTATACCCAACTTACGATCATTAAAGGATGCGCCAGTCGTGCTTACATTGACCATAGACTTTGGCAATTTTTCTATAGCCTTACCAATCACAACATAATCATCTTCAAAATAGAGTGGGTCACCACCAGAAAAATCAATTTTAATTCCATTCACAATCAATTGACTTAAAATTTCCAGCTTTGTTTCAAGATCGAGCTCTTTAAAAACAGATTGCTCCAAGCTGACCACTTTCCCAGTTATTGTACTCTTTTTTGCTGAAACACAACAAAATTTACAATCCCACGGACACTTGTTGGTAAGATTCCAAATTGCATACATTTTTCCCCCTTTGGCACGAATGCCGATTTGATTGAAACACTGTAAACTATCATTCAATTACAAGTCCAGTACTTTTTAACGAACTGCCTAAAACATAACAGAAAAAGACCGTTTATGTCAACCATTAAAAATAGCTCTGGCAAACTTTTTTTACTGGGCTATTTTTGATAATTATCCCGAGTAGTTGGGATTAAAAAAATTAGCCTTGTTTTTGAGATTATTTCAAAATTCAGATTTCGAAATTAGAATTTTCCGCCTACGCCCACTTCTTCAACAATTCTTCCGACTGTTTCACTGGAATTTCAATGATGAAGCGGGAACCAAGGTCTTGCCCGTCCCCTGCCTGCCGGCAGGCAGGGATTCCGCCCAGATGCGACCGCCGCTAGACTTGTCCTTAAATAATTTTTCAAGCGAAACTTTTAAATTTTAGGTGAGACGCAGTTAAAAATTTTGAGGAATACCCTAGTCTTGTGAGAAATTTTTAACAAGTCGTAACCAAAATTTGGAAGTTTTTAGCGAAAATATTATTCAAGGACAAGTCTAATATTCAATCATACTCTTACCAACATAGAGTCCAAGTCCGGTGCCTCCGGTATTGAGGCGGGAAATGTCTGCCCCGTAGCAAGTCGCTTCAACTTTGCTTCTGGGGTCTTTGCCCGCCTGCAACGCTGAAGCACTGCGGGCAGGTCACGGGAGGATTTAGCGAAGATGTAGTGCAATTCAGTTTGCGGGATGTCAAATCTTAACCAACTTAATAAATATTTTTATTTTTTACATATCACAAACCACCAAGGATGTTTATGGAAATTAAAACATTTTAATTCAATAATTTCAAAATTGCTTTTTTTAATCATTTCAATAATATCTTTTTTAGAAAAAGTATCAAAAATTCCACCAAACTTAAGCCAGTTTTTTTTCCTAGAGTCTTCTGTTGTCTTTTTAGGCAATATCATTCCTAAAATTCCATTTTCTTCCATTGATTTGTTCAGCATCCTTAAAAAATATTCTCGATCTTTTTTCATAAAATGCATCAACACTGCTGAAATCCAAACATTTTTTATAATATACCTATCAAAAAAGGATTGATCTAAAATATCATCCACCCTAAAATCAATTTTTTTATCATATGTTATTTTTGCTAAATCTATCATCGAAACAGAAGCATCCACTCCGATAACATTTATACCATTTCTAAAAAAATAATTAGTATCGTGTCCTGGACCACAACCGATATCAAGAACTTTTTTATTCTTCACTTTTGATATGAATAGATTAATGAATTTATGAAAAACTATTCCGGACTTTTCCGCATATTCACCAGATTTTTCATTATAAAATTTTAAAGTAGTTTGATATTTTTTATTCATTTGAATTTATTAAAAAGATAGAACCCTCCCCAATAGCATATTCCTTAATATCATCAATACACCATGAAGCCCCTTCGCCTATGCCAATTAATTTAGATCTTTTATGTGTAAATTCTGAGCATAGCTGTTGAGACTTATGAAAAGAATCCTCGGTAGCATGAACCAGGCAACAGGCAGGGACAATTCCCCAACCATCCCGTAACTCAAATAAATTATCTTCCTCATGAATATAATGTTCACAAAGTGCCTGAGCTCCCGCGCTCATTCCCATTATTACAGTCCCGCGCTCATTTGACTCATGAAGCAAGGGAACTAGTTTCCATCTATTAAAAAGATCCAGCAGCAATTGCGTCGTACCTCCTCCTAAATAAATAACTGACGCTCTTTTAATTGCGTCCTCCGCAAAAGCCCTCCCCTTTTCTTGAGTAACAGCAATGACTTTAAAGTGATCTCCAAAGATAGACTCTATCGTGCATATATATCTATCCGCATCCTTGGCAGCAGTCGGAAAGAAAACAAACGAAGATCCTTTTTTAACTGATTGCTTTATATTATCATCAATAATTTTAGTTTCCCCACTATCTATTTCACCACCACCTATTAGATATATATTTCCTGCCATTTTATTTTTGATTAAAATTATTTTTAATCAATTTAACAAATTATAACTTAAATTTCATTTGCCATTTGATATTTGTATTTTGGATTTTCCAACCCTCTACGCCCACTTCTTCAACAATTCTTCCGACTGTTTCACTGGAATTTCAATGATGAAGCGGGAACCAAGGTCTTGCCCGTCTGATTCCGCCCAGATGCGACCGCCATTAGATTCAATCATACTCTTACCAACATAGAGTCCAAGTCCGGTGCCTCCGGTGTTGAGGCGGGAAATGTCTTTACCGCGGGAGAATTTGGCGAAAAGATAGGGCAATTCTGTTTGTGGGATGCCGATGCCAGTATCAGAAATTGTCACACGAATATTTTCTCCCAGTTGTTCCAACTTCAATTTCACACCACCGTGACCTTCCAGCGTATACTTAATGGCATTGTCCAATAGATTAGAAACCACTTCCCGCACTTTTACGCCATCAATCATAACTTCCGGCAATGCTTGCTCTGGCAAGTTACATTCAAGATATAAATCATGTTCTTTCGCTTTCAAAACAAAAGTATCATAGACATCTTTGCAAATTTTTGCCATATCCCAATTAGCAAATTTAAATTCCATCCGACCAGATTCCATACGCGAGACATTCAATAAATCTTCTACTAGATTTACCAATCGCTCGTTGCTGATATAGACTTTGTTTAAAACATCTTCTTGCTGTTTCTGTAACTTGCCATAGGAACCTTCCAATAACATCGAAATGAAACCTTTCACTGCTGTCAAAGGCGTGCGCAATTGATGGGAGGCGATGGAAATAAACTCCGTCTTGGCGTTATCCAAAACTCGCAACTGATCGTTGGCTTGTGCTAGTTTTTCTGCCATCAATTGCAATTCATCCTTTCTTTCATTAATTTCTTTATTCGCCTTTACTAACTCGTCTTTTTGTTTTATTTCTTGTTTGACTGATTTAATTAATATTAAGCCAAAAATAATTGCTAGAAATAATGAAAAAGTTATCAGAATTATATTTATCGTAGAACTAGCAAAAAAATACATTGATCCGATAACAATCCAAATCAGATATGTTAAAACCTGAGAAACAATAATCTTGATTTTTAGAAATTGATATTGAGTGATGGCAAACGCCAGAAAACCCATAAATACAATCATTCCGACAGGTGTGAACATAAACACACTATCCCCCCATGCGTAACCGTTAGTAGCTGCCCATTCCATCAATGCGATAAACAGAACAAACCACAAAATACCAAATATTATACCCTTCATTATTGCACTAAATTGCTTTTTTAATTTATCATCCACACTATTACTTTTAGACCGGGCAAATAAAACTCTTACCGACCAAACCATATAGAACAAAAGGAACACATATATATACCAGTACAAAATTCCGAATTGGATATTGCAGCTTTTTTGATCAATAAGAACGGCATTATACTTCGTGAACATTAAGACTAGGATTGGAAGAAAAGGGATTGAAAAGAGAGCTTTTTTCTTGAAGGATAAATCCTTTCCAACAAGCGCATAGGAAAAAAATAGAAAAAATAATAAAGCTATACTCTCTAAAATAGCAATTTTTCCAAGAAAGAGTTTTATACTGGAATGAGAAACCAATAATTGAAAAAAATCATTAACAATCCATAAGCAAAAAGAAAAAATAAAAACGAACAAATTTCTATTGACAGGATTTTTTTTATCTACCATTAAAACAATAAACGAAAGTAATAAGCTAACTAAAAATGCTGGGGCATGAGTATAGAGATTTAGAACCTGAGAAATTTCATAATTACACATCTAATTAACTAAGAATGATTATATAGATACAGATACAGATATACTTTATGATTCTTGTTTTTCCAGCTCAAATTCTTAATGGGATAATAGCAGCAATGCCCATTATTCTCATCAGTGTCCGCACATGTTTTCAGCTGATAGAAATATTTAGTCGGTAAAATCTTTACAAAAGTTTAATTAAGTCAAGTATATCATCAATTGATAAAATAAAAAAGTCATGATTCCATTAGGAACCATGACTTTACTTCTGTAGCCACTTCACATTTTTTAGATCACCCTCCAGGTACCAGAAAGGCTCACCGTAGCCCATAAAATTTTCATGGACTGTCACCAGTTCCACAGGGAATAATGTCATGATGATGTTGGCAAATCCTGTAAGAAAACGGGCATGCATACTTATGGCTTTCTGCCCCCTGCTCCACGCAATTTTCATCGTTTGATTTACCATTTTGATGAAAATTCTACCTGGTGCATTAGAAATAAGCGTGTCAACATAATATTTTTCATCGTTAGCATCTTCTTCAACTTCAACACCTTTCTCCAAAAGTTTTTTGCGTGCTTTTGATAAAGGCATTGCCAATAAATAGGATCGAATAGCACCCTTTTCATCGGTTACGACAATGTTAATAGAATCAGGGTTGCTTAGGTTCTCCATTAGCCACTCTTTCTCGTAATACGCAGCAATCTTTGGAGGAAATACCTCACCCACAAGGGCAAGAATTTCCATCGCAGTTTCCCTCAACTCTTTACCAGAGAGCACTGTCAAAGTCTTCATGTCCATAATCCTCGCCTCCTGTTGTTTCTAATTTTTTTGTTAAATAACATGACTTTATAGCGTATCTCATCTTACACACCTCTTTTTACATCATATACTAGGAAAAGAATTAAGTCAAAAAGCAGTCTTGTCCTGTAAAGAGGAAATGAAAATAAAAAAAGTCGAGGTTTAAAAAACAAACCTCGACTTAAATAAAAAATTTGATGCGTAATCATTCAAGCGCCTTCACCCAAACTTTGTTGGTGCCACTACCTGAACCACAGCGCATAGAAGTCATTGAAAATCCTAACTTCTTAAACCATGGATATATACCAAGTAAATTGGTATTTTTCTTCGGATCCATGAATATGCATTTCGCCTCAGCTGAAAGCACACTCAGTGCGTCTCTAATAAGACGCTCAAAAATCAATGGATCTTCGTATGCACCTAATATTCCCAAATAGGCAATCTCATCTGCCGACCCTCCAGCACCGCTTTTAACCATCACACAACCATGAATTTGATGGTCTACTGCAAACACCCTGAAATTAATGATGTTTTTCTCAATAAAATCTAGGGTTATAGCCATTCCTTTTACTGAGGTTTTAATAATCTCAGATATCTCAGCAATATCTGATTTCTTAGCCTTTCTTATCTCCTGATACATACTTTCATAAATCATCGTTCCAGAACCATCGCAAGTCAAAATTTCCTTCAACAAGCTTCCCACCCTGGAGCCAATAATATGTATCCTTGGAATTCCCTGTTCGCAGGCCATTCACGCGACTTCTAACTGTGCTCTCGTTTCCCGCGTGACAGCCCTTGGGGACGCCAACATCTCCCTAGCCTGCTCCAAGTCCATTTCATGAATCAAGCTCTTGCCGGCCTTGAATATGCCGTCATAATTCGTGACATAAACGATTTTTATCGCGCCAAACTTTATAGCTAGGCTAGCTATCGCTTTTTCACTCGATAATGACGGTGTTTCACCGAAAAAAACTATTGGAGTTATGCCCATTGCCAATTGACCCATGATTGCTGAAATATTATCTATATTCAGAAAAACGGCAGGCTCAAGGCTTGACCAGGAGTCACTTTTGAAGGTAGCATCTGAATATGTCACAATAACATCAATTCCAGCATGCTTGAGGGAAACTATGTCACTAACGACATTGTCTAGTCTCTCCTTATTAGCCAAAACATATTTGCTTATTTTAACAACAATAATCCTTCCCCTGAATTGCCTGACATAATCCAGAGTTTCCCGTACTGTCTTCATCATAATAACACCTCCTTCCGTTTAAGTGCACATACGCTTTATGAGACGTATGTATTTTTCAACAGTTTCATCCTTAAATAATTCAGCAAGAACATACTCATTATCCGAATGTGCTTGCAGAATATTGGTCGGCCCCCAAATGACTGTTTCACTGCCAATCTTATTAAAAACATTACCTTCAGTATTAAAAGCAACAGTTTCGGCAGGATTTCCACTTATATCCTCAGTGGCCCTGACAATTAAAGATTCTCTGGAAGTTTCCATTGGATAGGAAGGAGAATTACGATAGCCAACTTTAACATAAAACTCCTCATCTGGCACCGTAGTTTTTATGTTCTTGATCCGATTATTAATATTGGATTCCAAGATTTCTATTATGTCCAATGGATCTTGACCTGGCACTAATCGAATATCACCTTCGATCATAAATCCACGTGGAATAATGTTTTTTGCGACTTTGTCAGGACCACTCATCTTGTCATCCTTTCGAACCCTACCAATAAGAATGTTTCCCCCTATGTTCATAGTTGGAAATGGAGGATTAAAACGAGAATCACTAACCTTTTCTAGGCTCATCTTAAATTGACGAAGTTCATCAATTACTGGCCCCAAGACTTTTTCAACAACATTTGTCGTTGTATCTGGGTTTGAGCTATGGCATGAATTATCTTTACATCCCAACAACCCATGTTTATCCTTAAATGCACCAACAATAATCTCCAGAAAAATGTAACCCTTATGAGCATAAATTGGTTTGAACATTGTTGGCTCACCTATAACCACATATTCGCCAATCACCTTTCCTTGTTGTTTGACCGCATCCCTAAGCTTTTTTGCCCCAACACATCCAACCTCCTCATCACTCGTAAAGCACAAAGCAAATGGATGTTTAAGCTCTGTGGCGGAAATTGATTCCCCTGCTTTCATTGCGATTGCAAGAAATAATTTCATATCTGCAATGCCCAGCCCCTGGATAACCTTTCCCACACCAGGGACATCAGCCTCGACAAGCGAAAACGGATCGCCAATTTTACTGTCCCATCCTGAGCCACACGGAACAGTATCCATATGACCAGAATACACCAGTCTCGATTCCTGACCTCCCTTCCTTGCAATAATATTGACCTTCTTAATCCCTTCTTTGACATAGGGATACCTCTCGATGATGAATCCGCATCCTTCCAAATACTCACAGATAAAATCAGCCATCGGGATTGATGATTTACTACTTATCGTGTTAAAGCCAACGAGTCTTGTAGCTAATTCTCTTAGTGATAGTGATAGTGATAGTGATGGTCTATTCATTGTCATTCCTCCATTTTATTTTGTTGTTAAGCTGCTATCTTGAGTTTCAATAAAGCCTAGCACTAGCTAATTTATATGTCAAACAAGTATTTTGGATTAAAAAATGCCCCACTCACATGTAAGTTGGACTTAATACTACAGAGTTATTAGCAAAGAGCCTGTTAAACCTCCTTTAAAAAGTTAAGAATCACAGATTGGAATCGAATGAGTGATTGAATGTCTATCCATTCCCCATCTTGATGCATTCCACCACCTCGTGGACGAAAAAGAATTACTGGTGTTCCTTGTTCTGCAAAGAAAATTGCATCACTAGTTTCACATTCATTCATAAATACAACTTTTTTATCCAACTCTTTTTCAATCACCGACTTAAGTTTAAGAATTAATGAATTTTCCTGATCTATTAGGAGAACACCGTTTTGAGAAATTGTCTCAACATCGGCTTTTTTTCCCAAAAACTTAGTTATTTCATCGATGATATTTTCTCGTACCGATTCATCTGTATAACGAATATCAAAATAAAAAACTGCCGAATCAGGAATTTGATTGAGAGTCTTTCCACCTTCAACCTTAGTAAGCACAACACTTGTCTCCCATTGACTTTTGTTTGTAGGAGATGGAAAAATTGGAAGTAGTTTTTCATAAAGCTGGAATCCTATTACCAAAGGATTGATTCCATCCCATGGCATAGAAGCGTGTGAAGTTTTTCCCTTGACGGAAACTTTAATTTGCCAAAATCCTTTCTGTCTCAGAACAAGTTCATTTTCATCTCCTCCATCAGGAAGAATCGCGAGCTTAGCTTTATAACCCATCTCCTTTGCCAACCATTTCGTTGACAATCCATCAAGCTCTTCATCACTCGTTACAATAACTGCGATCTTTGCTTTCCCACCATCTCGCAGATATTCACGAACAGCAAACAAACATGCCACTACGGCACTCTTCATATCTAAGGTTCCTCTGCCACACAAAATCCCGCCACTTTCTTTTGCAATAAAATCGTCGCTCTTAGCAGGCACAACATCAATATGCCCGGCTAGGATTATATCTAAATCCTTACTCTCAGTTGTACTTAGCACCAAAATCGGACGATTCCTAAATTGATATCTTTCAATATGCAAAATATTACCAAATTCTTGTTCGATTGTTTGTAAACATAGAGAAATTTCTTCTGGTTGATCATCAGTTGTTTTATATTTAATTATTTTTTTGACGAACGCCAACATTTCGTCACTGCTAATGATATTTTGTTTTTTGGATATTTTCTCCATATTCATTCTCTTTTCAAAAATTATTATTTTTTGGTCACGCCAAGTCCATAGCTTTTCGGAATATATACCCTTGACCCATCAAAAATCAAACCTGAAAATAAATCGTTTTTTATTTTATTCGGCACAGTCAAATCATAACTAATAAAATTTCCCAGTGTTGCAGCGTGCAAATTTGCAGCTGTACCCAAACTGGATTGCAACATGTCACCAAGCATATATCCTATCCCGTGCTTGTCACAAAAATCTATCATTTTTTTTGCTTCAATCATTCCACCACATTTAGCCAATTTGATATTTATCATATCAATTGATTTTCTTAAATATAGATTTTCCAAATCCAAAATATTATGGCAACTCTCATCAGCCATTATAGGAATTTTTGTTTGCTTTCTAATTTCTGCCAGTCCTTCAAAGTCAGCATGATATATGGGCTGTTCAATCCAAGCAATATTGAACTTTTCTAACTTCCTTATCATTTTTACTGCTTTTTTTGAATTTTCCCATCCCTGATTAACATCAATAATGAAAGAATAATCAGAATCTATCTTTAAAAATTTATTAAAAATTTCAACGAGATGATCAACATTTCCACCTGCCTTAAACTTAAAATATGAAACGCCTTGTTTTTTTAATCCATCTATCTCTTTTTTTAATTTTTCAAAATTATTTTCTTCAAAAGAAAAAACTTTTTGTGGAATAATATAATCATTTTTTATTCCTCCAAAAAGTTTATACACTGGCTTATTTTTAAATTTACCCAAAGCATCCAGGAGTGCGAATTCCAAGCCAGCCTTAAGAGCTGTATTACCATAAACATATTTGTTAACTTCCACCAAAATATTCTCTATATCTGATATGCTTTCAATTTTTTTATTTTTTAATATTGGTTTAATTATTGAATTGAAAATTTCCATACCACCATCCTGCATCTCACCAGTAGTATCCCAACCAAAAGATGCCTCCCCATAACCCATTATTCCATTATCCATATTTATCTTAATCATAGCATATGGAAGATATTTGAGCGTAGCTAAAAAATACGAGAAAGGCTTCGTAAGTTCAATGTTATTTTTTGTGATATTTACACTTTTTATTATCATTTGCGCATATATTATTTAACAATCCTAACCCATTTATCCGAAAAAGTAAAGGGGCATGCTGATGTTTCAGCATGCCCCAGTCTAAATTTTATGCAAAGTTAATTCCTTTGCGATTAACCTCCACCCCCAGATGTCCACTCTCGAGCAGTTCAGCAATCCGCATATGTGCACTTGGATCATGACTATCTCCAAATACCACATCAGCTGTCGCCCTTATCTCGCGTTGTATCAATTGAGAGCTTTTGGAAAAATCCTTTCTCAAAAAAAGACGTGCGTCTTTAGCCACATCCTGACCATAAAAATTCGGGACATAGTGATAAATCTCATATCCGACGCTAAGCCAGAGTTTTATGCTAGGATAATTTTCCACCCGAACAGTCATCTGAATTTCACTAATCCCCATCTCAATAGCCAGTTCTTCCTGAGCAATTGCGAGTATTCTGCCATAACCATGACCCTGAAATTTGGGATCGATCGCAATACCATAGCAAAATGCAACTGGAAAACTGAAACGATATTGCATTTGCTCAATCGGCTCGATTATAATCTGGGTCTCCCCAATGACCTCACCATTCTCCAGTTGAAGAAGTAGAATTTTCCCATAAGCATGTATGCTCCTTAGTTCATCAAGCGTGATGCCGTGATGCACCCCAAAAGCATTATCATCAACCTGCTTTGCCAAAAGCAAGTCATCCTCAGTTTTCGCAAGCTTCAGATAGACATGCTTGTCAGGATGTACAATTTTTTTTCTACCCATTCCTATTATCCTCCCATCATCTTTTTTATGAGTAATTTTAAATCGCCCGTTGAAATTGTTTTGTCAACAAAGAGAATTCTATCCTCTCTGACTTCGTGTTCTTGCACAATCAAGTCTGGCCTTTTCTCCATCACCTTTTCTGTCAAAAGATTAGCTAGCGATGGTACCATCCTTCGTATTCCGTCCATGTCTTTAACTCCATGTCCAGTAAACCCAATAAGAATAACATCATTCTTGGAAAATATCTCCTTGTGTTTCAAGGCACCTGCCAATCCCATAATGCCTGTCGGTTCTGGTATAACACCTTTTTCCATAAGATTATTGTCTTTCGATAGTACTTCATATGCCAGACCCAGATCTTCATTCAGCAGACCTCCCAAGGGAAATCCGTTGGAAAGATACACTGCATGCATCAATTGAGGCATACTGTAGCTTGCAATCGCGATTGAGCCCTCAGCCGCATCTATTAAATGCTCATCAACCTTAAAATCTGAGTATTCCTCCAGATAATTGCGATTCTCAAATGCGACTTCCACAGGGAACGCCCCAGCCATTCCAACTGGAATTATTTTTGGCAGACTACCAGTCAGATCATCCAGCGCTAGTGCTATACCAGCGAGATAGCTTCCATTCCCAGCTCCTGCAAGAATATGAGTTGGAAGTGGATTGAGATTTATAATCTGCTCAGCTATCGGAGCAAAACCTTGAAGCAAAAATTCATTGCTCACATTGGCATTATAGAATCCTTCTAAATCCATACCTGCAACCAAGGAATATACATCCTCAAATATCGCGTCATTCACCCCAACAACAAAAACATTATCCATAGATGAAAGCATACTAATTTTTGAGGATGAAGCTGGCGTAAATACAACAGCTATTGATCCACTTTTAATGGCATACTTAGCCAAAGAAACAGCATGATTGCCAGATGAGACAATAAAAAATATCTTGCATCCAGAGTTATATCCAATCTCGACGGATCTCTCGACACTATAATCTTTCATACTTCCAGAAAAATTCATGCCCTCATCTCTGATATAAACTTTGTCTACGCCAAGAGCATTAGCAATGAATTTGGATTCATGAATTTGAACTGGCCATAAGTCTCGTTTCAAATTATGCTCGACTTCAAGTGGCCACATTAATCCATAATGTTTAATAGCATTATGGAGAGAATATTTATGAGAATTAACAGAGTCCTCATCCACGACACAACCACACATTAAACAACGAAATTTTCTTTTCACGAAACACCTCCTGATTTTTAGTCATATATCCCGAATTTCTTCGAGGCATATTGTTACATTTCCTCAACCGTTTCGACTCCAAGTAAATGCAAGCCATTACTAATCGCGATAAGTGTCGCTTTAACAAGCTCGATTCTGGCCTTTTTTATTAACTCATTTTCTACATTAAGCACAGAATGCTTATTATAGAACTGATTAAAGGCTTGGGCAATATCAAAGACATGACTTGCAATCCGCGACGGATTTAATTCCTTGGCTGCAAATTTAACGGCTTCGGGAAATTGCATTATCTTTTGAGCAAGAATAATTTCTTCCCGCTCTCCTAAAACCGAATAATCAATACTGCACATTTCATCCGCCGAAACATTTGCTGCCCGAAGAATAGACGCCGCCCGTACATATGCATACTGACAATATGGACCCGTAAAACCTTCGAGGGAAACCGATTCCGCTGGATTAAAACGGATACTCTGCCCGGGTGTCATTTTCAATAAATGGAATTTTATCGCCCCTACCGCAATAATCGATGATCTTCTCTGGATCTCCTCCTTAGAGATATCCTGATTACGCTTTTTAATTTCATCAGCCACGATAGCTGAAACTTCTTGAACCAAATCATCTGCGTCAACGACTGTCCCTTCTCGCGATTTCATTTTTCCTTCCGGCAAGTTCACCATTCCATAAGAAAGATGAAAGCAACCGCTAGCCCAAGAGTAACCAAGAGCTTTCAAAATTGTAAACAAAGCATGAAAGTGATGATTTTGTTCTGATCCAACAATATAGATTGAACGATTGAGATTAAATTCCGTAGCTTTAAACAAGGCGGTCCCAATATCTTGAGTCATATACACACTTGTGCCATCAGCTCGCAGAATAGTAACTCGTTTCGCCTCTCCATTATCATCAGTTCCAAATTCAGAAACCGGCAATTGAAACATTACTGGACCATTGGGATCATTTTTCTTAAAGATGCCCCGCTCAAGACCAGCAACTACAATGTCCTTACCAAGTTTGTAAGTGTTTGATTCATAGAAAAACACATCAAACTCAAGACCCAAACTTTGGTATGTCTCAGCAAATCCATCATAGACCCACTGATTCATCGTCTTCCAAAGACTAATAGTCTCATTATCTCCATTCTCCCAATTCACCAACATCTCATGGACAGCAGTAGTAAGTTCAGATTGACCTCTTGCAAGATCTTTTAATGTCTCACTTGCTTTTTTTACATCTTCCAAAATATTGCTGGCGTTAATCGTAGCTATCAACTTTATGCATTTAGCCACAACGTCATCACTTAATCCAGCAAAATCACCAGCTGACCATCGTTCAAGGATTACTTCGACTTGTTGAGTTATTTTCTTCTCAAACAAGACATAATATCCTCCAACAAAATGGTCACCTTTTGTCTTTGTTGATTTCGGTGTTTCCCCATTGCCAAACCGTTGCCAGGCTAGCATCGACTTACAGATGTGCACTCCACGATCATTAACTAAATTAGCCTTGACCACTTCGCTTCCACAAAATGCCAATATTCTTGAGATTGACATCCCAAGAGAGCCATTTCGCATATGTCCTAGATGAAGTGGCTTGTTCGTGTTAGGGGAAAGATATTCCACCATTACCCGCTGACCAGCTCCATCCATTGTTTTTCCATACGCATCTCCTTGAGAAATTATCTCGGAAAAGATGGCTTTAAAATACACATCATTTTTAACTTTAAAATTGACATAAGCATTGACAACATTCACACTGTCGATTACATTATCAGCAGAAATCTCGGCGACATATTTCGCAACATCCTTGAGCGTATTCTGAAAAAGTGCACCCACTCTCTTCCGCCTAAGCTCTCTTTCTTCCTTGGTTACTTCTCCCACTAACATTGGTAATGATTGTTCAATTTCCGATTTGATTACAGAGAAAAATTCTATGGAAAAATCACCATGTCTCACATCTGGCGGGTATGTAACCGCAAGATTATTAACTGGTTTTCCCAAGGCTTTTTGGACAACCACCTTCGTAATGTCCAAGATATGCTTCTTAATGTCTTTACTTGTCATGATATTCTCCTTTATAGCTAGTTCAACAAGTAAGTGCA
>DDWQ01000021.1 GCA_002345745.1 Candidatus Moranbacteria bacterium UBA2282
CCAACAAATTCCAGAGCAAAACCAACCACAACAACAAATAGAAACCAAAACTTTTCGATGGTGGAATCCATGGAGTTGGTTTTAGAACATATCCAAAACCAATGCAATAAAAATCCTTCCATACGACCATATATGGAAGGATTTTTTGTTGTAGAAATTATCCACAGGGAAATAATTGACAGCGATATGTTGTAATGATATTATATCACTATAAGCAACTAAAAATACCCCAGTTAAATAGTCGGCCTAAAACCGAATTTAACGGGGCAAGAAAATATGACAAAAAATAAAAGAGAAATAAACATAAAAGGTACAATTGTAAACTTCTTTTCTGAAAAAGACGAAGATTTCATTTGTTTAACGGACATGGCAAAATTTAAGACCTATGATAGTGGAATTGTTATATCTAACTGGCTCACTACGAAATACACCGTTCAATTCATGGGTGCATGGGAGCAATTGTATAACCCGAATTTTAATCTTATGGAATACCATAAGATTAAAAACGAAGTTGGTACTAATGGGTACATAATTTCTTCATCAATGTGGATCAGTAAAACTAATGCTATCGGTATCAGATCTAGTGCAGGCAGATATGGTGGCACTTTTGCCCACAAAGATATTGCTTTTGAATTTGCAACCTGGCTTTCTCCAGAATTCAAGTTGTATTTAATTAAAGAATTCCAGCGTTTGAAAAATGAGGAAAATGAGAGGTTGTCGCTTGGTTGGAATGTAAAAAGAATATTGACTAAAATTAACTATCGCATTCATACCGATGCTATTAGGGATTATATAATTCCTGAGCGTATTTCTAAAATCCAAGAAAATAACATATACGCAAATGAGGCTGATGTTTTGAATGTAGCTTTATTTGGCATGACTGCCAAAGAATGGAAGGGTAAGAATAAAAATAAAGATGGAAATGTGCGAGACTATGCAGATGTGGTACAGCTGGTTTGTTTGGCGAATTTGGAAAGCATGAACGCAATGCTTATCAAGAGAGAGGTGGAGCAAAAAGAAAGGTTACAAATTTTAAATGAAACGGCTATTGATCAGATGAAAAGTCTTTTTGGGAACAAAGGTATAAAAAGATTGGAGGAGAAAACTGGTGACATTTTGTCACCATTTGGAATTAATCGTTCCACGCGGAAGAGCGCAAAGTGAAGATGAATTTCAACTGTCTACAATTTGTCGACAGTTGAAATTAAAGGCATTGGATGGAAAAATGCGCGAAACTGAGTGTACTAACATAAGAAGCATGTTTAATATTTAACATTTTACAATTCATCATTTTCGTGAAACAATTCTAATATGAAAAAGATTTTGAGTATAAAATATTTAATAATTCTCCTAATTGCACTGGTCATTTTGGCCGGAGGTTTTTATGCGTTCAAAAAAATGGAAGTTCGGAAGGTGCAGGTGATAATGAATGAAAATCAGGCGACACCAAAAGCAGAAACTGCTACGGAAGAAGTTGCACAAAATGATGCTGTGTCAGAGAATGGGGCAAACAAAACGGAAACAGGCCAAAATACGTTTGAAGTTGTTGAAAAAGCACCGAGTATCTCAGTTGAAAAAAGTGCAGAACCCATTGCTCCTGCTACGCAAAAAATAGATTCAGAGATAGTTTCTAAAAAATCAGTTGAAACTATCGTTAAATTGTTCACTTCTGGTTTTCAGGTTGCAGAAAATCGAAAAATAGACACAATCATCATTCATTCGTCCTATGATGCACTTGGAGACAATCCATATAGTATAAGTGGCATAATCCAAGAATATAAGGATTATGGCGTCTCAGCACATTATTTGATTGGCAGGGATGGTGTGGTCTATCAATTAGTGAGGGAAAAGGACATCGCCTATCATGCGGGCGTGAGTTCCGTGCCGGATGGCCGTACCGGCGTTAATGCTTTTTCCGTTGGGATTGAACTAGTGAACACCAAAACAAATGAATTCACCACAGTTCAATATAGCACGCTAAAAAACTTGATTAGCGAATTAAAAAGTCGCTACAGCATTAAATATGTCCTAGGTCACAATCAAATTGCCCCAGAACGAAAAGATGACCCGTGGAATTTTGATTGGAGCAAGCTCAAGTAAGTCTTTATTGTAGCCAAAAAGCATTCTCGATAAAACTATCAATATTTGGCATTGGACGGAATTTGTGGCTATTGGTATAATGGTAGTTGTCTTAAATCGTAAAAAATAATTTTATGGAAATAAAAAATAAATTCGAGAAGCTTTTAATTGCTATCACGGGTCTATTGGTAATGACACTGATTGTTTTTGGTATAAAAATTAAGGAAGATGACAAAAAGATTGCCACTATTCAAAATGACCTGAATGATATTAGTAACTCAATTGGAAATTCCTTGAATATGCAAAAACAAGCAATAACTAATCGTGAGATTCTTTTAGATAAGATTGCAACTGCACCAGCTCCAGATACAACGAAAGCAGTGACAACCCAAGTCATTGTGCCTGGCAAAGTTGTTCCACAGCAAGTTCCAGTCACCTCAACAAAGAAAACAAAAACATCATAAAAATATGAAAATGAAAAAAGGCACATTCATTTTTCTAGGTATGATTGCATTGGTGATCGGCTTTGGTTTTGCTAGAATAGTTCTCAAAAATGATTTATCGGCACCAGTTGCCTTGGCCGATGATGAAGATGACGAAAGCGAGGATGATGACGATGATGAAGACGGTGGTGAATCAAAAACTGAGACGGTAGTTACGTATAAAACAATATATGTGAAACTGCCAGATACAATGGCTGAAAAAATTATTCAAGTGCCATTGCACGATAGTGATAGCGACGGTATTTATGATGGTGAAGATCAATACCCATTTGTTAATAAATTTTTCGTAGTCGAGGATAAAAATCTAAATGGAATTAATGATGAATATGAAAAGTTCGGTAGATAATAGTTTGGTGTTAGAAAATTTTCGGGCAATGGGCACGGATGTTTCCATCGAAATCGCGGTGGGGTTTGGGCACTTAGAGCCCAAGGGGACGCTAAGTGCTCTTCAAGAAGTCAAAGAAATTTTTACTGAGAATGAAAAAATATTTAGTCGATTCGATAGTGAGAGTGAACTTTCAAAAATAAATTCCAACTTGAATAAAAAAATTGTTGTTTCAGAAAAAATGTTTGAAGTGCTGGAGTTGTGCCTGAAATTTAATAAGATTTCAAATGGTTATTTTGATCCACGTGTAATCGGGGTTTTGGAGAAGATCGGCTATGATAAAGATTTCAAAAACAATGACTTGAATACGAAAGAAACAAAGGAAATTGAGATAGAAAAATTCGAGAATGATTTGCAAAAAGATTTAATTTTGGATGCTGAGAAAAAAACTATTCTGGCTCGTAAAAGAATTGATACGACGGGCATCGCTAAGGGTTATACTGTTGATGAAGCGGCACAATTTTTGAAAAAAGAAGGTTTTCAAAATTTTGTAGTTGATGCCGGTGGCGATATGTTTGCTCAAGGCTTGAATATTGATGGTCAATATTGGACAATCGGAGTGGAGGGTGCGCCAGATGACAAAGTTGTGTTGAAATTGCAAAAAGAAGGGATTGCCACCTCTGGGATTTCTCGCAAGCGTTGGATACTGGGTGATAAAAAGGTTCATCATTTGATCAATCCGAAAGACCCAGAGAATTTTTCCTACGACATCAAGACAGTGACAGTGATTGATACAAAAACAGTTGAAGCTGATGGACGTGCCAAGACGCTAGTGCTGATGGGAAAAGAAAGGGGATTGGAATTTGCCAATAAAAATAATATAAAGGCATTGTTCCTAGATTATCGAGGCAATGTCTATCTATCAAATGAAATCAAAAAAAATATTTTATAGTTTCATAGTTGTGATGGCGATTGCTTCGCTGATTTTTTCTTTTGCAAGAGCTGAGGAAAATGAAAATAAAAAACTTGATTATGGTGATCAGCCAATAGTGGATAGCGATTTGGACGGGTTGACTAATCAGGCGGAGATTCAGGTTTATGGCACTGATTATAAAAATGCTGATACGGATAGTGATGGACTTATGGATGGAATTGAAGTTGTGAATGGAACAAGTCCGCTTGATGTTGTTGATCCAGAATTTTTGCCAGCTTCACTTGTGCAAGAAACACCCTGGGCCTGGTATATTGGCCGCGCTTCAGGTATCATTGGTTTTGTTTTTCTTTGGATAACAATTTTCCTAGGATTAGCTATTCGCAATCCATTGCTCAAAAAAATCGTCGAGCCGATCTATAGTTTTGATTTCCATTGTTTCACGGCAGCCATAGCTGTTTTCTGGTCCTTGGTGCATGGCACAAGTTTTTTGCTTGATCATATAATGGTATTTGGTATCGCGGATATTGCTATCCCATATTTTTATAATTCGACGCTGGTGAATACTAATTATATGGCCTTGGGTATTATGGCCTTCTATATTATGGTGATTATGACCGGCACTTCCTATTTACGCAGGCATATGAGTCACTGGCTGTGGCGCGCGTTGCATTTCCTGAATCCACTAGCCTTTATTTTTGTAGTCATTCATGGCTATAACATCGGCACAGATATGAAAAATATTTATATCGGGGGCGTGTTTCTTTTTTCATCTGCCATATTGGCACTGATATATTTTTCCAGCTTGGTGTTTATGCTTGTTAATAGAATTAAACAAAAACAATTTAAAGGCTCAACCTTTGAGGAGTAAATAAGAAGACATAATGCAATATGAATATTCAAATCACAATCGAAAACAAAATAGTCATCGTCAGTCTTTTAGAAAAAAAGACGCTTATTGATAATGTCGTTATCTCAGAAGAGCACCGCCTATCCGAAGACTTGCTGCCAACTATCGACAAACTGCTCAAAAAAAATAACCTCGAGACTCAAGACATCGCTAAAATGACTTTGCAATCCGATATGGGCGACAATTTCACCACGCACCGCATCGCCGCCGCGGTCACCAACGCTTTTAATTGGGCGAATAAAAAAATCCTAGATTAGGTAATTAACATAATCTGTGGATAACTAGTGTAATGAATAACTAGGTAAAAATCGAATATTAGACAAAATGGCTTACTCGAGCCATTTTTGTTTTATTGGTGAACTTATTTAAAGAAAAGAGATTTTCTTCTTGACAAGATTGAAAAAATCCTTATAATTAGGAATACATTTGTCAAGACTGTCGTTAAAGATAGTTGCGACTAAAAAAACCTTCTTCATGAACTAGGTCCGGGGGTGAAACAGAGTTCAAATAAAAGCTCTACTGAGCTAAAAATCTTGCAAAACACAACTAAATAATTAAATACAAAGGCTCTGTAACGAAACAGTTCGCACATTTCGCACTCATCTTCACGCCATTTTTGTTTGAAAAAATCTTCAAAGTATAATGATACATTCTCAAATTTTTTCAAAACAAACCTGACGCAAACCTGAGCACGAACTGCACAATCTGCTTCATCACAAAGCCTTAACTGTAAATCTCATTCGTATTACTTGTCCAAGTTACACCACTTGAAACAAGGAATAAATAATGAGAGTATTTTTATGCTTAATGCTCAAAAAACATTGAAGATAAAGGACACTTTTAGCTCAGGATCTTCACTGGCTAAGCGAAAATTCTTCAAGAAGATGTCGTTCGTTTCATTGCCCAACCTTATTGAAGCCCAGTTAAATTCTTATGATTGGTTGCTGGAAAAAGGTATTAAAGAGCTTTTATCAGAAGTAAATCCAATCACTGATTTTACAGGCAAGGATTTGGAATTATCTTTTGAAGATTATTATTTAGATGAGCCAAAATATGACGAAGTAACTGCTAAAAATAAGAATATTTCTTATGAAGCACCAATTCGTTGCAAGGTTCGTTTGGTTATTAAAAAAACTGGAGAAATCAAAGAGCAAGAAATTTATTTAGGCGATTTCCCAATTATGACTGAACGGGGAACATTTATTATCAATGGTGTAGAAAGAGTCGTTGTGAGCCAGCTAATCAGAAGTCCTGGCGTTTTCTTCACGATGAATTATCAGAAAGGAAGAAGATTGTTTGGTGCAAAGATTATCCCGAATAGAGGTGCATGGCTTGAAATTGAGACTGATTTCGAAGGTGTGATCTATGTAAAAATTGACAGAAAAAGAAAAGTTGCCCTAAGTTCACTGCTTAGAGCTTTTGGCTTTGCAACTGATAAACAACTGCACGACATTTTTTCTGATGTAGATAAAGGTGAAATCAGCTATATTACGGAAACAATTCGTAAAGATGCAGCCAAAGATCAAGCGGAGGGTTATAAAGAAATTTATAAGAGAATTCGACCAGGTGATTTAGCTACGGCGGAAAATGCACGACAAATGATTGATTCAATGTTTTTCAATTTTGAAAAATATGACTTCGGTAGCGTTGGGCGCTATCGTTTGAACCAACGACTAGAAACAGAGCTAGAAAATACCGAAGAAAATCGAGTTCTACTTCGTGATGATTTGATTGCGATTGTTAAAGAGATTATGCGACTTAATAATGATCCAACAGCCCAAGCTGATGATATTGATCATCTTGGTAACAGAAGAGTGCGTGGCGTTGGTGAACTTGTGCAAAACAAATTGCGCGTTGGTTTCGCTAGAATGAGTCGAAATATTAAAGATCGGATGAGTACTTGTGATCTTGAGACTGTTGTCCCAGGACAATTGGTTAATTCTCGACCGATTGCGGCTGCGATTAAGGAATTTTTTGCGAGCTCTCAATTATCACAGTTTATGGACCAAGTGAATCCATTGGCTGAGTTGGAACATAAGCGTAGACTTTCTGCGATGGGACCGGGAGGACTCACTCGTGAACGAGCTGGATTTGAAGTTCGAGATGTTCATCATTCTCATTATGGCCGAATTTGCCCAGTAGAAACTCCAGAAGGTCCAAACATTGGTTTAGTTGGTCATTTAGCTACTTATGCCAAGATCAATGATTATGGTTTTCTTGAAACACCATATTTAAATGTATATAACGAAGTTGAAAATACGGTTGAAAAACTTACTTCAAGAATTTTGCGCGAAGATGTGGCTGGTTTAACTGCTGGTACGCTACTTACGGAAGAAATGGCGACTAAGATTGCTGCGGATAAAAAAATTAAGACCGTGAAGATTCAACCGTGGGCTAGTCATGAGATTGAATATATTAATGCTACCAAAGAAGACCGAAAAACTATTGCACATGCCAATATTAAAATGGATGAGCATGGAAATATTTTAGAAAACATTGTTGGTGCTCGAGTGAAAGGACACGCTACAGAAATTGAAGCAATAAAACTTGATTATATTGATGTTTCAGCTAAACAAATGATCTCCGTGGCAACTTCGCTTATTCCTTTCTTGGAACACGATGATGCCAACCGAGCTTTGATGGGTTCAAATATGCAACGACAAGCTGTGTCTTGTGTGAAACCACAAGCGCCACTTGTTGGAACTGGAATTGAAGACAAAGCGGCTGCTGATTCTGGGCAAGTTGTTATTGCAAAACAGGCGGGAGAAGTGATTGAAGTTGATGCTGATCATGTTATTGTGAAAGAAGAAGCTCCCGTAGGTGCAAAAAAACCTTATATTAAAAGAGAGTATCGTTTGCAAAGTTTTGTGAAGTCCAATGCTTTCACTTCAATGAATCAAGTGCCACGCGTTGCGAAAGGTCAAATGATTAAAAAAGGTGAACTCTTGGCTGATGGTGCTTCAACTGATCATGGTGAACTAGCATTAGGACAAAATATTTTGATTGCGTTTGTCTCATGGGAAGGTTCAAATTATGAAGATGCGATTATTATTTCTGAAAAATTAGTGCAGGATGACAGATACAGCTCTATTCATATTGAAGATTTTTCTATTGATGTGCGTGATACAAAACTAGGAGCAGAAGTCATCACTCGTGATATTCCAAACATCGGAGAAGAAAGATTAAAGAATTTAGATGAAACGGGTATTATTAGAATCGGAGCTGAAGTTGCTTCTGGGGATATTCTAACTGGAAAAATTTCACCCAAAGGTGAAGGTGATTTGACGAGCGAAGAACGATTACTGCGAGCTATCTTTGGAGAAAAATCACGTGATGTTAAAGATAGTTCACTCTATCTTCCGCATGGTGAATACGGAAAAGTAGTGGATATAAAAATATTCTCTCGTGAACAAGGCGACAAATTGCCAACAGGTGTTATTCAACAAATTCAAGTTTCCGTAGCTCAGTTGAAGAAAATTTCTGTTGGAGACAAACTTGCTGGACGTCATGGAAACAAAGGTGTGATTTCACGAGTAGCCCCAGCTGAAGATATGCCATATTTGCCAGATGGAACTCCAGTAGATATGATTCTAAATCCATTAGGTATTGCATCTCGAATGAATATTGGACAGATTTTGGAAACTACTCTTGGGTGGGCAGCTTTGAAATTAGATTATAAAGTAGCTACACCAGCCTTGGAAGGAATCACTGAAGAACAAATTCGTGGAGAACTGACTAAGGCTGAATTGCCAGTAACTGGAAAAATTGTATTAACTAATGGAAGAACTGGTGAAAAATTTGATAACGCTTCAACTGTTGGAGTGCAATATATTATGAAACTGCATCATTTAGTGGATGACAAGATTCATATGCGCTCAATCGGACCATATTCTTTAATAACTCAGCAACCTCTTGGAGGAAAAGCTCAGTTTGGAGGACAGCGTTTTGGAGAGATGGAAGTGTGGGCATTGGAAGGTTATGGTGCAGCTTATACTTTGCAAGAAATGTTAACAATCAAATCAGATGATGTAATGGGCAGAAGCAAAGCTTATGAAGCCATCATTAAAGGTGAACCAATAAAGAGTCCAAATCTTCCAACTTCTTTCAATGTACTCGTAAATGAATTGAAGGGATTGGCGCTTAATGTTGAACTTATTGGAGTCAGAAAAGAAGAAAATGATGAGGAAGACGAAACATACTCATCAAGGGAATAATTTATAATTTTCTATTTTCTAATTTTATAACTAACAAATTTAATTTCTAATCCGCCACGGCGGATTGAAATTAAAAAATTCACAAATTATGGATCCTATTACTAAAGTAAGTGATTTCAATAGTGTACAACTTAAGCTGGCCGGTCCAGAGCAAATTTTGGAATGGTCTCACGGTGAAATTACCAAGCCGGAAACAATTAATTATCGGACGCAACGTTATGAGAAAGACGGTCTTTTCTGTGAAAAAATATTTGGACCATCTCGCGATTGGGAATGTTATTGTGGAAAATATAAACGGATCAGATACAAAGGAATCGTCTGCGATAAGTGCGGTGTGGAAGTGACTCGTTCCAGCGTGCGTCGAGACAGAATGGGCCACATTCAATTAGCAGTTCCAGTTTCACATATTTGGTTTTTGCGAGGAGTGCCTTCTAAGATTGGATTGGCATTGGGAATGAGTCCACAAGAATTAGAAAAAGTTATCTATTTCTCAAATTATATTATTTTGAGTGTTGATGCTAGTGCTCGTGAGAAAGCATTGGCTCAATTAGAACAAGAATTCAAAACCAAGCAAAAAGAAATTGCAAAATTAGAAGGCAATGCAAAAGAGAATAAGACAGATGAACTAAAAGGAATCTATCGAACTGCCAAAGAAGAGTTGAAAAGTTTGCAAAGATTTCAGATTATAACTGAAGTTGAATATTTTAATTTGTCCACCCGTTATGGGCAAGTTTTTTCAGCTGGCATTGGTGCAGAGGCTATTCGCAAAATTTTGGAAAATCTAGATGTCAGAGCTGAGATAGATTTGTTGAAAACAGAACTACTTAGTGATGAGACTATAGATAAAAAGAAAATTCTGAAAAGAATTAAACTATTTCAAGGTTTTATCAACAACGATTTGCGCTTGGAGTGGATGTTACCGACAGTTATCCCAGTTATCCCGCCAGATTTGCGACCAATGGTAGCATTGGACGGTGGCAGATTTGCAACTTCTGATTTAAATGATTTATACCGAAGAATTATTAACCGAAACAATCGTTTGAGAAAACTGATTGATATTGGAGCACCAGAAGTTATTGCTAGAAATGAAAAAAGAATGTTGCAAGAAGCTGTTGATGCTTTGTTTGATAATAGCGCGCGTCGTGGTCAAGTAAGTGTTACAGCGTCAACTGGGCAAAGACGGGCTTTGCGATCCTTGGCGGATACTTTGAAAGGAAAGCAAGGTCGTTTTCGACAAAATTTGCTTGGAAAACGCGTAGATTATTCTGGACGGTCTGTAATTGTGGTTGGTCCAAAATTGAAATTACATCAATGTGGATTGCCAAAGAAAATGGCATTGGAACTTTTCAAGCCATTTATCATCAACAAATTGATTGCCAGAGAGCTTGCATATAATGTGCGTAGTGCTGGAAAAATGGTAGAAGGTGAAAGTGAAGAGGCTTATGAAATTTTGGATGAAATTATTTCCCATCACTATGTGATGCTAAATCGTGCTCCAACTTTGCATAGACTTTCAATTCAAGCTTTTCAACCAGTTTTAATTGAAGGAAAGGCTATTCAATTACATCCTATGGTTTGTTCCGCTTTTAATGCTGATTTCGATGGAGACCAGATGGCTGTACACGTTCCTTTGACTGATAAAGCTCGTTGGGAAAGTGAAAATCTAATGCTTTCAAAGAGAAATTTGTTAAAACCTGCTAGTGGCGAACCGATTATCACACCGACTTTGGATATGGTTCTTGGTTGCTATTATATTACTCATATTGTAGCTGGGGCTAAGGGTGAGGGTAGAGCATTCTCAAATTTTGATGAAGCTATTATGGCTAATGAATTAGGACAAGTTGATGTGCGAGCGGAAGTCAAAGTATTATATGAGGGCAAAGTTCTTGAAACTTCTATTGGCAGAATTAAATTAAATGAAATTATCCCAGAAGGAATAAATTATCTTAATCAGGAAATGACCAAAAAAGAATTAAAGCTTTTAGTAGCTAAAGTTCTTGAGGTTAGTGGAGCTGAAGAGACTGCTTTATTTGCAGATAAAATTAAAACTCTTGGTTTTGATTCTGTAACTAAATCTGGAATTTCTTGGGGAATGGCTGATTTGAATGTTCCTCCAGAAAAGAAAGAGATTATGGATGATTCTGAAAATAAAGTTAACGTTATCAAGCAACAATTCAATATGGGACTCTTAACTGAAGGTGAAAGAAAAAGCCAAGTTATTGAGATTTGGAACAATGCTAAAAATAAAATCACTGATGCTGTGCGAGCTGGAATGGACAAAGAAGGGTCAGTATATTCAATGGTGTATTCTAAGGCTCGAGGTTCCGAATCAGTTGTAGTGCAGATGGCTGGTATGAAAGGTTTGATGGCTGGTCCAACAGGAGAAACAATTGAATTGCCGATTAAGAGTTGTTTCAAAGAAGGTTTAAACGTGTTGGAATATTTTATTTCTACTCATGGAGCAAGAAAGGGAATGGCTGATACTGCTCTTCGAACAGCTACGGCAGGTTACCTTACACGAAGACTAGTGGATGTTTCACAAGATATTATTATCCGAGAAGAAGACTGTAAAGACAAACAAGGATCAATTTTGTATAAAGAAGATTCTGATCGAATTGGGCAGAGCTTTGCTAGCCGTATCATCGGAAGAGTTGCACTAGAAAACATTGTTGATCCAAAATCAGGAGAAGTTCTTGCTAAAAAGGGCGATCTTCTGAACAAGGAGCAAGGTGAAGCTATTGAAACAGCTAATGTCGCACAGATTAAAATCCGATCCCTAGTTTCTTGCAAAACCCCGCGTGGAGTTTGTCAGAAATGTTATGGACTTGATCTTGGACGTGGTCATTTGGTGCAAATGGGTCAAGCAGTTGGAATTGTGGCAGCTCAAGCTATTGGTGAGCCAGGAACACAGTTGACGATGCGTACCTTCCATGTTGGAGGTGTTGCGGGAACTGATATTACCCAAGGTTTGCCTCGTGTAGAAGAAATTTTTGAAGCACGACCACCGAAGGGAGAGGCAGTTATTTCTGAAGTAGCTGGAAAAGTAGTGGAAGTTTTGAATGGTGATAAAACTACGCTTATCAAAGTTGAGATGCAGGACAAGGATGCCACCATCAAGGAATATGAAATTCCACTTGGTAGCACAGTCAAAGTTTCTGCCGGGGATTTGATTGGTATGGGTTCAAAATTGTCTGAAGGAAATATTGATTTGAAGAAATTGCACAAGATTATGGGATGGGAAGCTGTGCATCGCTATATCGTTAGAGAAATTCAGGAAATTTATGCTTCTCAAGGTGAAGGCATCAACGATAAACATATTGAAGTTATCATTAGACAAATGTTTAATCGCTTGCAAATCACTGATTCTGGAACAACTGATTTAGTGGTTGGTGATATTGTGGAAAAAGATCAATTCAGAGAAATCAATGAAAAAGCTGTAGCTGACAAAGGTAGTGTAGCCGTTGGTGAAGAACTTCTAATGGGAATCACGAAAGTTGCTCTCTCAACAGAAAGTTTCCTATCTGCTGCTTCTTTCCAAGAGACTGCTCGTGTTTTGATTAACGCTGCTGTTGAAGGCAAGGTTGATCATCTACGAGGATTGAAGGAAAATGTTATCATCGGCAAACTGATTCCTGCGGGAACTGGTTATCGCGACGATAAATAGAAATGCATTGAGACGTGTTTCTAATAACAAAAACCGCTCCGAAAGGGGCGGTTTTTTATCGTTGAAAAATGTTTATAATGTGGAATTTTCTGTTTAACAAAATTTGTGCTAAAATATAAGAGTTAAGGAAAACTTATTTATGGGCAGAAAAAAGGGGTCAAAAAATAAAAATACTATAGAAGAAGAAATTGAGGAATCTGAAGGTGGGTTCGAATTTGATATTGCTGGCGACGCGAAAAGAAGCGTAGCAGCTGTTTTTTTGTTTGCTTTGTCGCTGGTGATTCTGCTGGGATTTTTTGGTAAAGCGGGCGTGGTGGGCGAATCATTGGATAGTGCGGCGGGGTTGGCAATCGGTTGGGCAAAATGGATTTTCCCAATATTTTTAATTATGGCTGGTATCGTACTGCTACTGCGCAAAGAGACATCTTTTTATGTAGCTAAAATTATCGGACTAGTGATAACTTTTGTTAGTTTAACCGGAGTATTCCATTGGTTTTTTGATATCGATAAAATGTTGAAGATGGCAGCTGATGGTTCTGGTGGAGGCTATGTTGGCTATGGCGTGGCATATTCAGCGACGAAACTTTTGGGGTCGGCTGGTGGCTTGGTCACAATCATTAGTTTATTTTTGATTGGAATCATTGTCGCTTTTAATTTTTCGATCGCGCACTTCATAGGAAAATTATTTAAAAAATCTGAATCAGTTGAGATTGAAGAAGAATCAATTAGTAATAAAGAAGATGACGATACTGTTGAGGAAGATTTGGTTAGTGAGGAAGATATGTCGGTAGATTATGAGGAAGAAAAAAAGAATGAAGACGAGAATATTGGAAAAATTGAATTTGTGGAAGGACCAGATCGCTATGTGGATGAAAATCTTTTTGATAAAATTTCTAGTAGAGCAAAGAGTGTTAAAAAAACATTAACTAAAAGAAAAGACGTTGATGACAGTTGGGAATTGCCACCGCTGAAATTGCTGGAAAAAAGTTCCGGTGCAGCGAAAAGTGGTGATATTGAAAAAAATGCGGAAATCATTGAGCGAACTTTGCGCCAGTTTGGTATTGAGGTTGAACGCGGGGCGACACAAACCGGCTCATCAGTAACGCAGTTTAGTTTTCGTCCGGCGGATGGAGTTAAGATTTCAAAAATTATGGCGTTGCAAGATGATTTGGCTTTAGCTTTGGCAAAACATCCCATTAGGATTGAGGCACCAATTCCCGGTAAATCTCTGATTGGAATTGAGGTGCCAAATACAGATTCATCAATTGTGCGAATGCGTAATATTTTGGAGAGTGAAGAATTTAGGGATCGAAAAAATAATTTGACGCTAGCACTAGGAGAAGATGTTAGTGGTGAATATGTTTTTGGAAATCTAGACAAGATGCCACATCTTCTTGTGGCCGGCGCAACTGGCAGTGGAAAATCTGTGGGTATAAATTCTATTATTACCGCTTTGCTATATCAGAATTCTCCAAAAGATTTGAAAATGATTATGGTAGATCCAAAACGCGTAGAATTGACAGCGTATAATGGCATCCCACATTTATTAAGTGATGTTATTGTTGACAACGGGAAAGTAATCAACGCTTTGAAGTGGGCTGTGGGTGAAATGGAACGCCGATATCGTCAGTTGCAAGAAGCTGGTTCACGCGACATTACTTCATATAATGATAAAGTTGTTATTGAAAAAACAAGAAAAATAACTGATCCAGAAACTGGTGAAGTCTATGAACAAGAATTAGAAAAACTGCCATACATTGTGATTGTTATTGATGAATTGGCTGATCTGATGGGAACGCATGGCAAGGAAGTTGAGGGTGCGATTGTTCGATTGGCACAAATGGCACGTGCAGTCGGAATTCATCTAATTCTCAGCACGCAAAAACCGATTGTGACAGTTATAACTAGTTTGATTAAATCAAATATTTCCACTCGAATTGCTTTCCGTGTGCCATCTTTAATGGATTCACGCACAATTCTAGATGCCAGTGGTGCAGAAAAACTGCTTGGCAATGGTGATATGCTCTACCTTGCTGCTGATTTTCCAAAACCAAAACGTATTCAAGGAATTTTTATTAGTGAAGAGGAAGTTAAGAAAGTTGTTAAATTTGTTATAGATCAAAAAAATAATGCCCCTGTTGATGAGGAAGGCATTGGGGAAGATATTACTAAGTCTGCTTTTCCTAGCGAGGCTCCTTTGGATTTTAAGGATATGAGTGACAATAATGGGGCACAAGAAGATGATTTATACGAAAGTGCCAAAACAGAAGTTGAACGAGCTGGCAAAGCCTCGGCCTCGCTTTTGCAAAGACGCTTGCGAGTTGGATATGCTAGAGCGGCTAGAATTCTTGATATTTTGGAAGACAAGGGAATTGTCGGTCCAGCTGATGGCGCGAAACCAAGAGAGGTTTATACCGCAGAAAATAAACCGAACTATGATGATGATATGTCTGATCAAAGTGGCAGAGATAAATGGCAAATCTAGTTAGTTTTTAGTTGGTGGTTTTTGGTTTTTAGCTTAAGAGTTATAACTACAAACTACAAACTACAAACTACAAACTAATCGAGATGGTTGGATTCACCAAGAAAAATGTACGCACATTAACTCTAGGCGAGAAACTTAGAAATCTTCGCAGTGAAAGGCGAATTAGTTTAAATGATGTTTCCAGAAATACAAAAATTCAATTAAAATATTTAGAATATCTAGAAGAAGGCAATTATAAAAAATTGCCAGTCGATGTTTATGTCAAAGGATTCCTGCGAAGTTATGCAGAATTTCTCGGAGTGGATGAAAAAATTCTCATTAGACTTTACGAAAAAGAAAAAGGGATAAAAATAAATCTAGAAAAAGCTAGTGGGGATAATTTTGAAAAAAAGGAGTCTATCAATATGGCGCCGTTTCTAATTACACCAAAAATTATTACTGTTGCAATAGGACTTTTAATTACTGCTGGATTATTTTTTTATTTGTATAGAGAGGTTGGTAATTTTGCTAACACTCCGAAGTTAATAATTCTCAGCCCAAATCAAAATGAAATTGAAGAGAGCAATTCAGTTGTTGTGAATGGAATTTCAGACAAAGATGCTAATATATTTATTAATGATCAACCAATCCTAGTTTCAGATGAAGGAAAATTCAGTGAAAATATAGCTTTGCAGTCAGGAACAAATCCTATTAATATAAAGGCGGTGAATAGATTTGGTAAAGAAACTAACCAAAATATAATTGTTCAATCTAATTATCAAGAAAAAGAGCAGAATACAACCAACGAAGAAATTAACAATAGTATGGCGACTGCGAAACAGGAAGGAATAAACATAGAAGTGAGTGTAATATCAGGACCAGTTTGGATTAGCGTAGAGGCAGATGGCAATTTAGTTTTTAGCGGGACGATGTTGATGGGTGCTATTCAATCTTTCAAGGCTGTTGAAAAAATAAGCATAAGCTCTAATAAGGCAAATGCAACTTTTGTGAAATTTAATGGTAAAGATGTCGGGGCATTAAGTGAAAAACCAGAAGCTATTAAAAATGTTATTTTCACTAAAGATACAACGTTTTAATAGAATTTAGAATAGTTATCCACCCCGTAAAATTCCTAAACGGAATCACGGGGCAAGCCCCGTAAAGTCTCGCTTACTCGACCACGGGGCAAGCAGATGAGGAAGTTATCCACAGGAGTGTATTTGACAGTGATAATATAGGTGATATAATATCATTGTACCGATTCGAAACTACCTGCCCGCATTGCTACGCAAAGCGTTGCAGGCAGGCGAATTAAATTCGAATCTACGAACAAAATATAAAAAAGTAATAAAAAAAATATGAAAGATGAAACTGCTAAAGCTGGTGAAGTAAATAAAGAAACAACTAAGAAAGTAGAGATTGTTGTAGATTCAATTAAAGAGCGATTTGGTGAGGGAATTATTATGAAATTGGGTGATGTGAAGCGGGTGGATGTGGAGTCAATTCCTACTGGTGCAATTTCATTGGACATTGCTTTGGGAATAGGAGGCATTCCACGTGGGCGAGTAATTGAAGTCTATGGACCAGAATCTTCCGGAAAAACAACTTTAACTTTGCATATTATTGCTAATGCGCAAAAAGCTGGAGGTGTCGCTGCATTTATCGACGCAGAGCATGCGTTGGATCCAGAATATGCCAAGAAAATCGGCGTGAATATCGGCGACCTCTTGATTTCGCAGCCAGACAACGGAGAGCAAGCGTTGGACATTGTTGAGGCATTAGTAAACTCTGGTGCTATCAGCATCATTGTGGTGGATTCAGTGGCTGCTCTCGTGCCAAAAGCAGAAATTGAAGGTGAAATGGGCGACCATCATATGGGACGACAAGCGAGGTTGATGTCACAAGCGTTGCGCAAGCTAACTTCTATTGTAGCTAAATCTAATTGCACCGTTATTTTCATCAATCAAATTCGTATGAAGATCGGTGTAGTTTTCGGTAATCCGGAAACAACCACAGGTGGCAATGCTTTAAAATTCTATTCTTCCGTGCGTATCGAAGTGCGAAAGGCAGCCCAGATTAAAAAAGGCGAAGACATCGTTGGTAATCGGGTGAAAGTGAAAATCGTGAAAAACAAAGTATCACCACCTTTCAAGACAACAGAATTTGATATTATGTATAACGAAGGAATTTCTGCTTCCGGTGATGCACTTGATACAGGAGTTAAATATGAAGTTATTGCTAAGAAAGGAAACTCGTATAATTTTGGAGAAATCAAATTGGGTGTCGGACGCGAAGTGGCAAAAAAAGCCATTAAAGACGATCCGAAAATTTTGAAAGAAATTTCCAAAGAAATAAATAAAAAAATTAAAGAGTTGGAGGCGTTGGCGTAAGTTTAAATTGTTTATTTTACAAAAATAATAAAAAATTTAATTTATGTGTTTATCAACTTGACTTTTCAGATTAAAGGGTATATAATAAATACATAAGAGTAAAAAGACGGGTGACTTCCCGCCTTTTTCTTTTTTTAAAACCTTATTTTTAGGTAAATAATTAATTAAAAACACCCCGATTAAATATTTCGCAAAACGAAATTTAACGGGGTAAAAAAATATGAACGAGGCAAAAAAACACCAGTGTCCCGAGTGTGAAAAAAAAGCACAGGAACATGCAAGAAGTGAAGAGATGGGACTTGCTATTCTCATCATGTTAATGCCAGCAATGACATTGACACTTCTATCCAATGCAGGTCTATTCTAAAAAATTAAATAAAATAGACTTGTCCCTGAGTAATTTTTTAAGTCAAAAGATTATTTATGGACAAGTCTAAAACAAAAACAAAAAACACCGTGAGGTGTTTTTTGTTTTAAATCTACAAGCTACTAGCCGCTAACTAAATTACGCCCGCCCGGTATATTTTCCACGTTCAGTGTTAATGATAATGCTATCACCTTCATTTACGAAAAGAGGCGCGGAAATTCGCAAACCTGTTTCAAGCGTGACAATTTTTCCGCCAGTCGAAACTGTATTACCCTTGACTCCCGGTGGAGCTTCAACAACTTTCAATGTAACTTTGGCAGGAAGTTCAATGTTAATAGGAGAATCGTTGAAGTTTAACATAATAATTTCTGTGCCCTCAATGAGATAATCAGTAGCTGAACCTAAGACTTCCTTAGAAAGAGAAAACTGCTCATAAGATTCATTATCCATAAAAGCATAATCTTCGCCTTCTTTGTAAAGAAATTGTGCCTTAGATTTACGAATATCCGCTTCTTCCAATTGGTCGGCTCCTTGAAAAGTTTTTTCTAGAACAGCACCTGTGATTAAATTTTTGAGTTTAGTGCGCAAAACTGATCCACCGCGACCAGTTTTAGATTGTTCATGAAAAAGAACCGCATAAGGAGCTTTTTCGTGAACAATATTCTTTCCTGTTTTAATATCACTTATATTTAACATAAATTTTGTCGAATCGATTTTTTTTATTTAACTACAAATGGGACAAGTGCCATCACACGAGCCTTTTTAATAGCAGCAGCTAGACTTCTCTGATGTTTAGCACATGTGCCGTGTCTTTTTGGTGGGTAGATTTTCCCTTGGGAATTTGTAAATCGTTTTATAAGATAGACATCTTTGAAATCAATTTTATCCATTTTTATATCACAAAAATGACAAATTTTCTTTTCTACTTTGGCGTTATCATTGTTATTGTTGTTGTATATTTTCATAATTTTTTATTGTTTAAAAGGGTACGTCTTCAAGTCTAACTTCATCTTGTTCCTCATCCAGATTAATGGTTGGAATTTCTTCTTCAATCTGGTGGGTATTGTTTTCTTGTGGTCTTTGTGGAGCACTGACTGGCTTATTAAATGATCCAGGAGCACTAGCTGTTCCAGCAGCTCGAGAACCAAGTTGCATATTTTCTGCGATGACTTCGGTTACTCTTCTTTCCTGACCGTCTTTAGTTGTGTATTTACGAGTTTCCATGCGTCCTTCAATATAAGCTTCTTGACCTTTAGCTAGATATTGACCAGCAATCTCAGCAAGTCTTCCCCAAAGAACAATATTATGGAATTCAGTTTTGTCTTGTCTTTGTCCACTTTTATCTTTCCAGAAACGATTGGTGGCCATACTTAGTGTGGCTACTGATTGTCCACTTGGAGTGTTGCGAATTTCTGGATCACGAGTTAGTCGTCCGACTAACATCACTTTGTTTAGATTCATAATAATTTTGCCGATGCAAATCGGTATTAGATATTTAAAATTTCCTCTAATTTTTTATCAATATCTTCAGTAACTTTTTGTTCTTCAACAGCAACTTCTTTTTTAACTTCTTCTTTTGCAACTTCTTTTACTGCCTTAACAACTGGTGCTGTTTTGGTGGTTGTAGCTGGAGTCTTTTCTGCTTTTGGTTTGCGTTCTTGTTTTGCAGAAGCAGAGGCAATTCTTTCTTCCTTGGTTTTCAACTCTGGAAGTTCGGAAGATATACTAATGATTGAGCGCAAGATGCTGGTGCAGAGATTAAGATTTCTGGTAATCTCTTGATTTTTTTGAGTATCAGCAGATTCAAATCTACGTGCAATATATAATCCATGAGTTTCATGGTTGATAAGGTAGGCAAGCTTTCTCTTTTCAACGACCTCTTTTTCCTCGAAAACTCCACCTTCTGTGGTGATGATTCCTTCAACTTCTTTTTTGATTGTATCTAGGTCAGCTTCTCGAGAAGCAGCGATTAGATAGAGCAATTCATATCTCATGTAGTTTTTAATTAAAATTATTTATTAACTTTGTGTGATTATAATGTATCCTCCTTCGCCAGAGGCTACAGTGGATTGTTTCTTCTAGTAAAATTAAAAATTTTGAGAAGAAACAAAAATCCCCCAAGAAAGCCAAAATCCTGACGGAGTTATCGTTTTCTTATCCCTAAATAATTAGGGCGAGAAAACTGTCGGACTTTCTAAGTTGTCTTTAGTTTAGCTTGTTGGATGATGAAAGTCAAGTCTAAATCTTGAATTCCACCACATCGCCGTCTTGCATGATATAATCCTTGCCTTCAGTGCGGAGCGTGCCGAGTTCACGGGCTTTAGACCAAGAACCAGCTTCAAGGAGTTTGTCCCACTGGATGATTTCTGCTTTGATGAATTTGTCTTTGAAATCATTGTGAATAGCGGTGCCAGCCAGTGGTGCAGTCCAGCCTTTGTGGATGGTCCAAGCGCGCGTTTCTTCCACGCCGGTGGTGAAATAGGTGATGAGGCCAAGCAAATTATAGGCCTTGACAATCAGCTCGTCGATGTTAGACTCCACGCCTAATTCTTGCGCTTCCTCTTTGGTCATTTCAATTAATTCTTCTTCAATTTTGATATCCAATTTGACATAACTGCGTTGTTCCAGATTGTCCGAAAGTTTCTGGCTAACATCAGCAACATTATAAATAAACAAAAAAGGCTTCATTGTTAGCAATGATAACTCACGTACAATAATCTGAGTATCTTCGTCTTCTAGGCTTAATTCAGTCTCATTGGCTAAGTTGCCAGCCTCTAAGTTGGCATTAATTTTATTAACCACTTCTAGTTGTGCCGGCGCGCCTTTTTTGTTGCCACGCACATCTTTTTCTAGACGAAATTTAGCTTTTGCAATGGTTTCAAGATCAGCAAGGATTAATTCCGTGTTGATGATTTCAATGTCGCCTTCCGGATCAATTTTGTTGTTCACGTGAATAATCTGGGAATTGTCAAAAACCCGCACCACTTGGGCGATGGCATCCACTTCGCGAATATTGGCGAGAAATTTGTTCCCCAATCCTTCGCCAGTGGAAGCCCCTTTGACAATGCCGGCGATGTCAACAAATTCCACGATAGCCGGAATAATACGCTTAGTTTGGCTCATAACGGACAATTTATCTAAACGGACATCTGGCACTTTGACGATGCCAATATTAGGTTCGATAGTGCAAAAGGGATAGTTATTTATATCTACCTGAGTTTTGGTTAGAGCTTTAAAAAGAGTAGATTTTCCGACATTTGGCAGTCCGACGATTCCTATTTTCATTTTTTCTACGAATTACGAATTAGTACGAATGTACGAATTCTATACTATTATTTTAAAAGAATCAATTGTTATTTCGAAATGTATTTTTTAAAATTTCAAAAATTGACAAAGAGTTAAAAACATGCTATACTGTGGTAAGTTGGGTGATTAAGGACTATTTTTAGTCAAATCATCTTTTTTTATGCAAAAATGTACATAGGGTACATATAGTGCATAGGGATGCAGAGGCATTTAAAAAATTAAGAATATTAGTATGAGCAAAATATATCGTGTAAAAGATGTTTCTCAAATTATAGATCGTGATAAGACGACACTTTTTCGGTGGGAAAGGGAAGGCAAGATAGCGCATCCACAAAGAGATAGTCGTGGATGGAGAATTTATACAGAGACTGATTTGGCTAGGATGAGGCAAATTATAAGCTGTCAGTCATTTAATCTCACTAGCGGACAATAATCTAGATTGGATAAAAATAAAAAAGTGATCAAAAATAAAAAAGATGTTAATGCAAAAAAAGAAACAGAAAAGAAAGATTGCAAAAACATCCAAGATAAAAACAAAAAAATAATTACAAAATCTTACTTAGCCAGAAATGGAAAGCAGGAAGATTCAAAGCATCTTGTTTTGGGTGATTTTTTTGCTAATTATGAAGTTAAAGATAAAAAAAGTTTCGGTAAAAACTATTACAGACGCAAGAGATGGATTTGGCTAGGCTTAATTATAGAAAAATCTTTTAATTTTATTTATAATAACAGTTTGCGACTAGCTGGTGTTATTTTGCTAATCGCTTTGGCTCTAGGATTAATACCTGGTGTTCTAAGCGCTCCAAACTCAGTTTTTATTACTGCCAAAGATGAGTGGGAGGCTGGTATGTTGACAAATATTGATACAGAAAGCACTGCTGATGCTATTCAACTAAAATCAGATGGAACTTGGAATGCTCGAACTTGGGCACCAACACCGGACACTATTTCATTTGGATCATCTTCAGTAATGGTAGATAACTACCTTTATGTTACTCGAGGTTATGCTGATAAATCTTTTTATCGTTATGATGCGGGTGAAAATAAATGGGATATTTTGGCTGATCTGCCACAAGCCACCCATTACGGTTGTGATTTGTCCTATGATGGAATAGGAAATATCTATTTTATCTTTGGAGGATTTTCGAAAGAGTTTTATAAATACAATATAGAAGATGAGGAATGGACTAAATTACCTGACCTTTTGGATACTGTGTATACTGGTGCTTCAATTGAGTTTGATGGAACTGATATGTTTGTAACTCGGGGACAATCTTTCTCTGATTTTTGGAGGTTTGATATCTCTGAAAATATGTGGTATGGAATAAATCCAATTCCCGCTACTTTAACAAGTGGTGCTGATATGGTATACGGCAATAATGGTTATATGTATATAACTCGAGGATCAGGCACAACGACTTTTTATCGCTATAATATCGCGGCTAATAATTGGGTGGCGGCTCCAGCGATAACTGCTTCTTCAGTGGCACTTACGGGTGAACAAAAGGGAGTTTTTTATAATGGTTATATTTATTTCTTGGTTTCCAATAACACTACTACTTTTTTGCGCTATAGCATCGCTGGCAATAGTTGGACCACTCTAGCTACAGCGCCGCAAACTAATAATTTATCGTCACTAACCTTTAATCCAGCGGATAATCTTATCTACGCAATTCGAGGTGGAGCAACATATAATTTATGGAAATTTGATCCTAATTCTGGTGCAACAGGAGCATGGGTCGGACCAGCAGACTTGCCTGGTGCAGTGGGTACGGGAGGAGATTTTATTTGGAATAAAGTAACTGGGGCAGGGGCGTATGTTTATGCGCTAAGAGGAGCCTCTAATAGCTTCTATCGTTATGATATTACGGCTAATACTTGGACAACTATGGGCAATGCACCAACAAGTTTTAGCTATGATACTAAGGGAACATATTACAATGGAAATTTTTATATTCCACTGGGAAACAATACTACTGCTTTTTATATTTATAATGTAGCTGGGAATTCTTGGAGCACAGCCAGCACAACAGGATTGGGAACATTGGGTTATGGTAGTGCGGCAATTTATAATAGTGGGGATGGTTATATTTATGTAACTCGAGGAAATGCGACTAATACACTTTACCGCTACAATATTGCTGGTAATAGTTGGACCACTATGACGGGAGCCTCTATTGCTGGCGGAGCTAGTTATCAGGCATATGTAGGAAGTCGCTTAGAATCTGATGGAACTAACCTTTATATGATGCCGGGGGACGGTGAGACAGCATTTCTAAAATATAATGTTGGAGCTAATACTTGGACCGAGTTAACTCCTACTTCTTTTGCTCAAAATTATGGAACAGATATGTCCTATTATGATGGCAAGATTTATGCACTAGCGGGATATTATAAGGATGAGACTTGGGAATATACTATTGCCACTAACTCTTGGAGATTACTTCCAGCCAATCAAAAATATGTCTATGAAAGAGGACCGTACAATGGAGCATCTCTTGAATATATGGGAAATAATTCTTTTTTGGCTACCCCTGGATTTGGATTGGTGGATGTGTGGAGCTATACGATTGGAACAAATAACTATATTAATAGTGGAAGCTATATAAGTGAAGAGATTGATTTAGCTTATGTTTCTTCTTGGATTTCTTTGACGGTTAATCAAAATACACCAGCCAATACTAGCATAATAACTGAAACCAGAACTAGTAGCGATGGAGAAAGTTGGTCAAATTGGGAGACTTTAAGCGGAGTGGATATTCAATCTAATGAAAATCGCTATATTCAAGTTAAATTTACTTTAGGAACGACTGATGGAATAAACACCCCAACCATTTATGATTATACTATTTCTTATAATAGTGAAGATAATGATCCTGATAATGCTACTACAATTAATGCTTCTTCTCAGAGAATAGGCGGAACAGCTATTTCTAGTGGGGTTGCATATAAACATGCTCATCCATATTTTACTTGGAATGACGCAATTGATAGTGGCTCAGGTATAAATGGCTATTGGGTTTATTTTGGAACCAACGAAAGTGCTGATCCAGAAATAGATGGAAGTTATGTGACAAATCCAGAATATTTAGTTAACACAGCGATGAATAATGGAAATTATTATTTGAGAATTAAAACTAAAGATAATGATGGTAATGTTAGTGATAATGCTTGGGAGGCTTTTACTTATAACTATTCGGGAGTCTCACCATATCTAACTGAAGAGAAAACAAGTGAAGCAGATTTTCAAGCTGGAGTTATGGATAAGATAAGTGCTAAAAGTGATGGATCGTTTAGACTAAATTCAATCAGTGGTTTTTGGAATGAAAAAAGATTGTCTTATGCACCAGCCGGATTTCGTTATGGCTCTAGATTAGCCTATGTGGAATCAAGTAATAAAATCTATGTCCTTAATGGAAATAATAGTACAGTTTTCTATTCTTATGATATAGCGACTGATGTTTGGTCTACTCTACAACCAGCACCATTGACAGTTTATTATGGAAGTTTCTTAGTAGCTGGTCCTGCTGGTTATCTTTATGCTACACGGGGAGCTAATCAATCAGATTTTTGGCGTTATAATATTGTGGATAATACTTGGGAGTCAGTAAGTAACGCCTCTAAAGTTTTTACTTATGGTGGGTCTTTGCAATATGATGGCAGTCGTTATATCTATGGTTTGCCTGGAAATGATGATGCCTTTTATCGTTATGATACTCAAAATAATGTTTGGAGTAATTTAGAAAATGCAGAATTTGGCAATCCTAATGAAAGTGATGGACAAAGAGTTTACGAGGGTTCTTACACAGCTTACGACAATAGTGATACTATCTTTGCTTTGCAAGGAAATAATTATCCTTATTTTTCAAAGTATTCTATTAGTACTGGTCACTGGTCAATATTAGAAAAAGCCCCCGTAGGAGTATATGAAGGAGGAACAATTACTTATGATCCTAATACTCAGGCAGTGTATATGCTCAGTGGTAAATATCGTCAAAATTTCTTTTAATATGACGTTACTTCTAATACTTGGACGGAGATGCCAATGATTCCTGCTTATGTTGGTTATGGAGGATCATTAAAGGCAGCAGGAGGATATATTTACGCTATTCGAGGAGAAGCGTCCAATGCTTTTTATAAGTTTAACCTAGATGAAAATTCATGGGAAGTTCCGCAAAAAGGTTTTTTTGGTCCAGCTGATACTGGTGGAGGAAGTAGCTTTGGTTTTAGTTACGGAACAAACATAGTCAAGGACCAAAGTGATAATATTTATATAGTAAGGGGAAACAGCGATAATACTTTCGGAAAATATAATTATCAAACTGGAGAATTTACTAAACTAGCCAAAACGCCAGTGGGAATTTATAGAGATTCTGCGATAGTATATAACGAAGACGATGGTGCAATTTATCTTACTCCTGGAGGAATTAGGACTACCCGAACAGGCGGTGTTAATAACTATTTCTTAAAATACACAATCGCTAGCAACAGTTGGGAAATTATTACTACTGATAGAATTCCACTGCAAACTGGGGCAGGATCTAGAATGACCTATGATGGCAGTCGCTACATTTATCTAACTCGTGGAACTGCGGGAAGTAATAATTGGTGGAGATATGACACTACTGCAGTTGCTGGATCACGCTGGTCAGCCTTACTTCCAACAATTTTAAACTGGAATCAGGGAGATGGTTCAAGCATTCTCTATAAGGATGGATATATTTATTCAACTCGAGCTCAAAATCAGAATACTTTCTGGCGTTATGATGTAGTCGCTGGAACTTGGTTGCAGAGAGCTAATACATTAGCCACAATTGGAATTGGATCGTCTTTGTCTGATGGTGGCGATGGATATCTATATTTAACTCGAGGAATTAATACTAATATTTATTATCGCTATAATATAACTGGGAATAGTTGGGAGGCTGTGGCTGACATTCCAGGACAAGTTAATATTGGAGGTGTTGGAGAATCAGCAGGCAATAGAATCTGGTCAACCGTAGGAAACGGAACTAACTCTTATCCAGATGGTTTGTATAGTTATGTGGTTGGCTCCGAAGCTAATGGAACAGCTTTCGAAAAAAGAGGAAATTATGTTTCCGAATCAATTGACCTAATCTCAGTTTATAGATGGGCTAATCTAGACATTGATTATTCTAAGCCAGCGGGAACAAGTGTTAATATTTATACGCGAACTTCCAATAACCAAACTGATTGGTCAACTTGGGATTTGGTAAATAATGAAAAATACTTTGGAGACAACCATTATAATTATGGCATAGTTAGCCCTGCTAATAAATATATTCAAGTTAAAATTGATTTATTTTCGGGTGATCAAATATTCTCGCCATCAGTAACTGATTATAAGATTAATTATTATCAAGACACATTAGCTCCAAGTAATCCAACTGCTCTGAGTGCTTATAGTGCTTCTGATAAGGTAACCTTGATTACTTCTGGTTCTTGGTATGCTCATACTACACCTTATTTTGAATGGCCAGCTGATGAGTTAACTGGTGGAGCAAGCGATGGGGTGGGTGGTTCAGGCGTTGCTGGTTATTGGGTTTATTTTGGAACTGATGTTAATGCTAATGCTTTTATTGACGGCTCTTATCAGACGACTACAAATTATACAGCTAGCGGTCTAACTCCTGGAGAAACATATTATCTAAAAATAATTGCTATTGATAATGCAGGAATGTTTGGAGCTACAAGCTATGATGCATTTAGCTATAAGCTTGATAATATCGCTCCAACAAATCCAACAGAAACTTCGGTGACACCAGCTGGATTTACAGCGATTGATAGTTATTCTTTTCTTTGGAATTCCAATGCTGTCGACAGCCAATCGGGTATTGCAAAATTCCAATATCGTACCGATGGTGATGTGGCAGATGTTTGGTATGATATTTCTGACACACAAACTGTTTCATTATCGCTACCAAACGAAAATCACCCTGTTGGAGCATACCAATCAGGGAAAAATAAATTGTATTTGCGAGTTGTGGATAATGCAGGAAATGTTTCAATCCCAATTACACAGGATTATTATTTTAGTGCCAGTGCGCCATCACCACCAAATGATTTAGTGGCTTCTCCTGAATATTCTTTGTCCAATTTCTTTTCTTTTTCTTGGAACGCCCCATCATCTTTTGTCGGTGAGTCAAGCAAGCTAAAATATTACTATTCTATCAATACTTTACCAACAGCTTATAATACAGTCGAAACTGGATTAACTTTTGCTGGTCCTGGTCCATTTGCCACCCAAAAAGGTCCAAATCATTTCTATATAGTAGCTAAAGATGAGGCAGAAAATATAGATTATAGTCTTTATGCTTCTGTAGAATTTGCAGCAGATACTTCTTCTCCTGGTGCACCGGTAAATGTTCAAATTTTTGATACTTCCGATCGAGGAAATGAAGCCTATAGTGCTGCCTTGAAATGGGTCACTCCAAGTGGTGTTGATGCAAATAATTTTGCTGGCTATGTTATTTATCGCTCAGTGGATAATATTAATTTCACTCAAGTTGCTATAACCTCCGGAACAGCCTATGTAGATTCTGATCTGGAAAGCAAGCTGTATTATTATTATGTAAAAGCCAAGGATCTTACTAATAATCTTTCAATTGCATCAACGACAGTTTCTCTGACTCCAACTGGAAAATATACTTCACCGCCTCTTTTGGTGGGCGAACCAAAATTTACTGTTCAATCATTTGCAGCCAATTTTACCTGGGCAACTAATCGTATTGCTAGTTCGTTTGTGGAATATGGCAAGACAATCAGCTTGGGAGAGACTAATGGACAAATTGACTCAATGACTGATCATACAGTTGATTTGAAAGGGCTGAGTGCAGGTACAAAATATTTTTATCGTGTCAAATATATCGATCAAGATGGAAATATTGGAACTTCAGACATCAGTAATTTTACAACATTGCCACCACCTGTCATTTCAGAAGTTATTGTTTCAGAAATTACTTTGACTAGTGCAATTGTTTCTTGGAAAACTAATAGTAGTGCTATTTGCAGTTTGAAATATGGCAATAATGTCATCGAAGAAACTTCCAGTGGCGCAAATCATATTGAAAAGATAGAAGGCTTAGTTGCATCTGCTAGCTATAGTTATGAAGTTAATTGTGTGGATGGAGAATTGAATTCTTTTTCTTCAGATCAATATAGTTTTTCAACTCCCCAAGAACCATTAGCTTCTAATGTTACAGTTGAAAATAAAGACAATGTTGATTTGCCAACAGTCGTTGTTAATTATGATACAAACGTAGAGACAACTACATTGGTCTATTTCAAATCTCCAGATGAAAATGAACAACATACTTTTTTGCTGGCTGAAAAAACAACTACTCACCAAGCTGAACTGCAAGGACTTGACCCGGCTAAAGAATATACGATTTCTGTGACAGGTGTTGATGAAAATGGAATTTATATTAAAGCGATTGATCAAAAAATAACCACCCGTTCTGATTCAAGGCCGCCTGAAATTATTACTAATCGGGCAATTGGAAAAACAAGTGGTCGTGGAGATAGTGCACAGGCCAATATGTATATTAAGATTGAAACGGATGAAGCCACGAAAGTTAAAGTTTTTTATGCTGAAGGTATCGTGGTTGCTAATTTCGAACAATCAACTTCCGAAGACGCCAGCAATACATATCATTTGGTGACTATTCCAGTAAAAGCCGGACAGGTGTATAGTTATAAGGTAGAGACTTATGATGAAGCTAGAAATATAACTACAACTGAAACAGCTAGTGTGATTGTTGGAAATGCTAAAGCAAGTGCTACAGAAGTGATCACAGGAACATTCGCTGAGCGTTTTGGTTGGTTAACAAAAGTATGGAATTAGAAAAAAATATAAAAATAAAAGTACAGGGAGTGAAAAAGACTTTTAGTGTTGGTGAAAATGACACGACTATTTTGCATGGTATTGACTTTGAAATTAAAAAAGGCGAATTCGCTTTGCTTGTTGGTCCATCCGGATGTGGCAAGTCGACATTGTTGCATATAATTTATGGTTTGGAAAATCCAACAGAGGGAAATATTATTATTGATGGAGAAGATATTTGGAATAAATCAAAAGATTGGCGAGCTAATTTTAGGAATAAATATATAGGATTTATTCCACAACAAGCCTTTTGGATAAAATCATTGAGTGTTATTGAAAATATTGCCATTCCAGGAGTTATCGCTGGGATGTCTTTTCATGAAATTATTCCTAAAGCTGCACAACTAATAGAATTGGTAGGTATGGAAAAATGGGCAGATCATCGCCCATATGATTTGTCCGGAGGACAGCAACAACGCATTGCCTTGGCGCGTGCATTGCTGTTGGATCCGAGCTTGATTATTGCAGATGAACCAACGGGTAATTTGGACCAAAAGGCAGGGGATGAATTAATGAGTTTGCTGGCAGATATAAATAAAAAATTCGCTTTGACAATTGTAATGGTAACTCACAATATGTCGCAGTATGATTTTGGGACTAAAATTATAAATATGGTGGATGGAAAAATTGTTGAAACTGTTAAAAAACAAAAATAATTGTGTATTAAAATGCAAATAAAAGAAATAAAAAATAAAATAATACATAGCCTTTTCGGACGTAGAGAGAATATCGGCAAGAGAATGCGATATTCGGTTATAATACTGATTAGTTATCGCAATATTGCGGCGAATAAATTTAGGTCTGTTTTGACTATTGGTGGAGTGGCTATTGGAATTGCTATTATAACCTTTTTGATTTCAATTGGTTTTGGTGTCCAGCTAATGGTAGTTGACGCAATAACCAAAAGTAATCCGATATCAATCATTGATATTAAAAATGACAATCTGGAAAATTTTATCGTTATAAGCGATGAAATGATGGACAAGATAAAAAATATTGAAGGTGTTTCAAAAATAGAGCGTCTGGAGGAATTAGGTGGAAAATTCTATAATAATGATTCAAAAGTTGACTCTGTGTTGCTGGGTGTCTCTAAGGAATATCTTAAATTGGCACAATTGAAATTGAGTTATGGAAGTCTAGATTATTCCGATAATGAAGAATATTTATTGATCACTCCTAAACTAGCAATGCTTTTGGGCTTTGAAAATCCTGCAGACGCAATTGGCAAGGAAGTGGAATATGAGACTATTGTGTCTAAAGAAATTATGGATAAAGACTTTAAAGTTGAAAAACTTGATCGAGAAAAAATAAAAATCGTAGGTGTTGTGGATGATGATGCTAATAATAACAATTCTATTTATGCCTATACAATGGCGGAGCATCTAAAAAATAAATTTGGTGTAAATGCTGGACAATCTGGAAAAGTTGAAGTAAAAAATGATTCTAATTTGGAGGATATTCGTTCAAAAATTGAACAATTAGGTCTGACCACAGAGAGTGTCAGTGATACGATTGTTAGCGTAGAAGCTTTTTTTGGAATTATTAGTATTGTGATGGTTGTGTTTGGAACAATTATTATGTCAATTTCAGCTATGGGAATGCTAAACACATTGAGCGTTTCGTTATTGCAAAGAACTCGAGAAGTTGGAATTTTGAAGGCACTGGGAGCTAAGCGGGCGGATGTTTTCAAGATGTTTATTCTTGAAGCGGTTATAATCAGCTTTTCCGGAGGTGCAATAGGCATTCTTTCTGGATTTGGATTTGCAAAACTTATAAACTGGTCTTTTAATTATTTTGCGTATAAGCGAGGTGCTCAAATTTCTGACTTTATTGATATGCCATATTATTTCTTAATTTCTATTGGTGTTTTTATTGTCGTTTTGGGACTGGTTACTGGCATTATGCCAGCCAGACGCGCTTCTGTGACTCATGCACTGGATGCTTTGCGATATGAGTAGGAATATCGAATTTTTCTAAAAAAGAGCGTCTAGGCTCTTTTTTTTGTTTGTATAAAAAGTAGTTAAAAGTTATCAACTTGAGTTAAGATTGGTCAGATGGTAAAATAAAAACAGAGTTAATTAAATGAAATATAATGCATATGAAAAAGGAAATTTTTAAAGCCTATGACATTCGGGGAATTTATCCAAGTGAAATTGACGAACTAGATGTTTATAAAATTGCTACTGCCTTTTGTGAATTTGTGAAACCAAGTGAAGTGGTGATTGGCAGTGATGTGCGTTTGTCTTCACCGTCTTTGAAAAAGGCAGCCATCAAGGCTGTAACTGATGCAGGCATTCAGGTGATTGACGTCGGTGAAATTTCTACTGATATGCTATATTTCGCAGTAGCACATTATGGTTATGCGGGTGGTTTTTCTTTAACGGCCTCACATAATCCGAAAGAATATAATGGGATGAAATGTGTGCGTGAAGATTCTCGCCCTATTTCTTCTGACTCGGGATTATTTGAAATTCGTGATTTAGCATCAGCACTAGCGATAGGCGAAGAAGTTTTGCAAGGTGAAATCAATGAAAGCTTAGTTATAAAAAAAGATATTTTGGAGGATTATACTGCGAAGATACGGTCGTTTGCTGATTTTTCTAAATTCAAAAACTTCAAGATTGTCGCTAATCCAAATTTTGGCGTCGCAGGACGAGCATTGGATAAAGTTTTGGAAGGCACAAACATATCGATTGAAAAATTAAATTATAATCCGGACGGAAATTTCCCTAAAGGGCGACCCGACCCGCTTATTCCGGAGAATCGTGATGAAATTTCCAAATTAGTAGTTACCGCGGGTGCAGATTTTGGTGTGGCGTGGGATGCTGACGCAGACCGCTGTTTTTTCTTCACAGAGAAAGGGGAATTTATTGAAGGCTATTTTGTGACGGCACTTTTGGCTCAAATATTTTTGCAAAGAAGTGGTGGGGGCCTGCCTGCCGGCAGGCAGGAAAAAATTATTCACGATACTCGTTTAACTTGGGCGATTGAAGATATTGTAAAAAGCAATTATGGGATTGATATCGCGACGAAAGCCGGACATTCCTTCATTAAAGAACGAATGCGTAAAGAGAATGCTATATTTGGCGGTGAGATGAGTGCACACTATTATTTCCGTGATTATTTCTTTTGCGATAATGGGATGATTCCTCTCGTGATGATGATGGAATTTTTGTCGACCCAAGAAAAAACTTTGTCAGAAATTATGCATGAGATGTTCTGGCAAAAATATTTTGTCAGTGGAGAAATCAATACACAAGTGGCGGATGTACAGGCTGTCATTGCCAAAGCCAGAGAGATTTATTCCGAAGGGGCAGTGAAAATCGATGAAACTGATGGAATTTCAATTGATTTCACTGATTGGAGATTTAACTTTCGTGGTTCCAACACGGAGCCGGTTATTCGCTTGAATGTGGAGGCGAAGTCGCAAGTTTTGATGGAAGAGAAGACGAAGGAGATGCTAATGTTAGCTAAGTAGCCGTTCAACTTCTCTATAGTAAAAAAATTCATTCGAGAGAATGAATTTTTTGATTGTTAAGTTCTTTTATTTTTTTGCAAAATAAAAATACTGTTCGCCATTTTCTTTGCCGTCAAAGTACGGTTCTAACTTTCTTTTGGCACACAAAAGAAAGTTACAAAGAAAATGTGCCGCACGGCTACATACCAAGACAAATTTTCAACTTATTCACTAAAATTCCCGAAAATGCTAAAAAAGATTGTTAGTAGGAAATTTCTTAACGTTCATAAGTTTCAATTTGTACCTTGGTATTTCGCTAGTGCGGGGAAAGTTTTTAAACGCTAAAAAAGCTATCTGGAGCTTTTTTTGTATTTTGTAAAATAAAACTTTATACGATAAAACCGAGTTTTTGTTTCACGTCGATCATTTTTTGTTGAGCCAGTGGACGCACTTTTTCAGCACCTGTATGAAGAATTTGCAGGACCTCCTCGTCGCTGATAGCGTTGATTTTGGCTTGCAAAGGTTTGAGGAAGTTGACAATCACATCAGCTAAATCAGTTTTAAAATCACCATAACCGTGACCTACATACATTTTTTCAATTTCTGCAGTAGTTTTGTCGGATAATAATGAATAAATGTTAATCAAATTTTTGAGCGCTGGTTTGTCATCACGATACACTATTTCACTGCCAGAATCAGTCACCGCTTTTTTGATTTTCTTGCGGATGATTTCTTCGGAATCAGTGAGAGCAATGTAATTATATTCTGATGCGGCGGATTTGCTCATTTTTTTCGTTGGGTCATCCAGTCCCATAATTCTCATACCTTCTTTTTTCACAAAATGTTTGGGGATAATAAATGTTTCACCAAATTTTTTGTTGAAGCGTTTTGCTAGGTCGCGTGCAAGTTCAATGTGTTGCAGTTGATCTTCGCCAACTGGTACAATCTCAGTATTGTAAAGTAAAATATCAGCTGCCATTAATACTGGATAATCAAATAAACCCACACCTACAGAGTTAAAATTTAGTTTGAAGTCGTGAATGATTTTTTTAGATTCTGCAAAAGCATCACTTCTTCCTCGGCTTCTTGCAAAATGTATGTCGTTATTTTTGCTTGCTAATTCTCTCTGTAAAAATGCATTTTCAATCTCACTTAAATCAATAAGAGTTTTGTCTTTAAATTGTGTCATCTTTGTTAAGTCACTATTTTTTGTAATAGTGTTTAAAATCCAAGCTAGCTCAGAATGTTCTGATATATGTGATTGAACAAAAATGGAAGATTTTTTTGGATCGATGCCAGAAGCTAAATAAATTTTAGCAATTTCAATGGTTTTTCTTCGCAATTCCTTGGGATCTTGGGGGACGGTGATAGCGTGCAAATCTACCACGCAAAAAACAGATTCAAACTCATCTTGAAGTTTGACCCAGTTTTGAATGGCTCCTAGATAGTTGCCAAGATGTAGATTGCCAGACGGCTGAATGCCGGAGAAAATTCGTTTTTTCATATACTACTAATTTATCTTATTTAGAGCGTTTTGGCAAATTGAATATGCTTCTCTTGTATGCACACTAGAAAGTCAGTATAATTTTTTTACAAAAATTAGTTTGTGTGGTATAATTTTTACAAATAATAAAAAAATATAATTATGGATAAAATAAAAATAAAGGCGATAGAAAAAAAATTTGCACCAAAAAAAGTTGTAAAAAAAATAGCCCAAAAAACTGCGAAAAAAACAGTACTAGCTAGTGCAGTGAAGGAAAAAATAGCAAAGACAGTTAAAACAGATAAAGTTAGTGCAACTAGTAAAAAAGTTAGTTGGCAATTTGAAAGAAAATTTTTAGCAGCCATTGGTGGTTTTGTTATTGGTGTGATTATTTTTGTCGGAATAGGTTATGAGTTTGAACATAACAAAAAAGAAAGTATGAATAAAAAAGATATTTCGACTGAGGCTAGTTTAGAAAAAAAACAGATTGATTTAATTAACACCGCTGTAGCAAGAAATTTTGGATTAGCGTATGACGAAGATCCAGTTTTTGCAACAGTAACTGATATTGAAAAAATGAGAGCCCAACAGTTTTTTGTAAAAATTGAAAATGACGACAAAGTTTTAATTTATACTCAAAATAAAAAAATTATTCTTTTTCGTCCGTCAACCAATAAAATTCTTAATATTTCACAAGAACTTGGAATGAATGCTGGTGCAACTAATCAAAACACAACAGTGGCAAATCCAGATGATTTGGCAAATAGTGAGAAAGCTAATGATAGTGGAGAAAAAACAACTTCAGCAAAAATTGTTGTTGCTAACGGAGCGAGAATCGGTGGCTTAGCACAAAGAATTGGAGAGATGCTTATGAATACTTTTGGAGTAACTATTTCCGAAAAAACTAATACAATCGAAAAATATAAAAACACTATTGTAGTCGACTTGTCTGGATCAAATTCTATGTTAGCACAAAAAATAGCGGGAGCTGTTGGTGGGGAAGTAGCATCGTTGCCAGAGGGAGAAAAAGCACCATCAGCTGATATTTTAGTGATTGGTGGCAGTAACTTTGGAATCAATTAGTCTACTTTATATTTTCTGAAAAACAAAAAAAGCTACCTATGGGTAGCTTTTTTGTCGTTATTTTCTTCTAGACCTCTATTACAACTGGCAATATCATTGGTCTACGCTGAGTTTTGGAATAAAGAAATGAGCCAACTGTTTCTCGGATATTATTTTTTACATAATCCCAATTGACTGCTGTATCAAGAGATGTTTTCTTGGCAACAATTTCCTCAACTTTTTTCTTGGTTGCATTAACCAGATCAAAATTTTCCTTAACAAAGATAAATCCTCTGGAAGTGACTTGTGGTTTTCCGACAATCTTTTTCGTCTTGCTGTCGATAATAACAGTGATAACAAACATACCATCTTCTGCTAGGACTTGGCGGTCTCGCAGAACAACTTGTCCAATGTCTCCAACACCGAGTCCGTCAACCATAACATAGCTGGTGTCGACTTTTGCTGGCAACATTATAGCTTTGTTATTTTCAATTTCAAGCACGTTGCCATTGTCTAGGACAAACACGTGATCTTTTTCGAAACCACTTCTGATAGCCAATTTTTCAGCTTCTTTCAACATATAGTGGTTTCCATAAACCGGCAAAAAGAAATCTGGCTTCACTTGACGAAGCATTTCTTGAATATCTTGTGCGCTACAATGACCACTGATATGTACATCTAGAATATCGCTGTGGATTACATTATCACATTTGCGATAGAGATTGTCTTTGAGTCTTTGCACGGTGCGTTCATTACCAGGAACAATGGATGATGAAAAGATAATGGTGTCCTTCTTCTCGATTTGGATGTGGCGATGTTCACCGTTAACAATTCGAGAAAGAACAGCGTTGCCTTCGCCTTGTGCTCCAGTACAAATAACCACAATTTTGTTGGAAGGATATTTATGTATATCTGCGACAGGGATCAAAGTATCCTTATGCATTTTAATATAACCCAATTCTTTGGCAATCTCAACATTCATTTTCATACTATAACCGTCTAAAGAAACCTTTTTACCGATTTGTTCAGCGTATTCTAAGATGTGACCAATTCTGTTGATTTGTGAGGAAAACATTCCAATAATAATTTTACCAGATGCCTCACTGATTAGTTTTTCTAAGTTAGCATACATTTCTGCCTCAGTTGTACGGCTAGGATTAGTATTGATTGCACCTAGACTCTCTAACATCAAAATTCGGGGACTAGGAAGTTTGGCTAGTTCTGTATAAGTCACAAGTGATTTTCCAGCCTCATCTTTTTCCATAGTCCAATCTCCTGGGTGAACAATTGTGCCATGCGGAGTTTTAATAATGACGCCCACTGCATCCATAATAGAATGTTCTATTTCAAAAAATTCTATTTCAAGTTTGCCTAGACGCACTTTGTCAGCAACCGATTTGACGCGAATGGTTTTGAGATTTTCGGCAGAACCTTTTTCAAAGTCCTCCATTTTCTTTTTGACGAGAGCGATTGTCATATCACGACCAACAACGGCAGGATAGCCCAATTGCTTAAGTAAAATTGGAGCTGCACCAATATGATCAAGGTGTCCATGACTCAAAACAACCCCGCGAATTTGTTTTTCTTTGCCTTTTAAATAATCAGTGTTAGGAATTATATAATCAATTCCGGGCATATCTTCTTCCGGAAACATCATTCCCATATCTAAAATAACAATGTCGCCATCATATTCAAAAATAGTCATATTTCTACCAACCTCTTCATTTCCTCCGAGGGGAATAATGCGTAAGTTATTTTTTGGTAGTAGTGTCGTTGCAGTTTTTGGTGTAACTCGTTTTGCTCCAGCGTACGAATTAGTAGATCGTGTTTTTGTAGCAGGTCTTCGAGTTGGATCTTGCGTAGATGTTTTTTTCGGCATCGCATGATAGGCATATGGTGTCACAACTTTGTTATGAAACGAAGTTTGTTTTTTGGGCATCGCATTCTGGCTTGCCGGCGATTGCGTAGCACGAGGTGTGCTTACAGGTGCAGATTTAACCGAAAGATGTTGAACTGCTGGTTTAACCGGCAGTTGTTTTGCTGGGATTCGAGTGAATCTTGGCGGAGTGTTAGTTTGCTTGCCACGAGACAAGTCCATGTTTTTTAACATAGTTTTTTTTGATCTGCCTGTAACATTATTATTACAAAAAAAAGCAGATTCAGTTTTAAAGCTTTAGATTTTAATATAAAAAAGAGTATAATATCCAGATAAATAAAAAAAACGTTATTTCATATAATGAAAGACAATGACACTAAATTGGTATTGCTAGTTTCAAGAAGTCTTGCAGGATTAAACTCTAAGAAGTATTATTATATATTAATAATATACCAATTAGTCTATAAAGTCAACCATAATTTGAGATTTGGTAAATAAGTGCTTGTTCTAGGTAAAATAAAAGGATATTTCGAAGGGTCTATTTTTCTAATCGATTATAAACATCATCATAGCGAATGATGTCATCTTCTTCAAAATAATCTCCTGTTTGTACCTCAATAATTTCCAAATTGGTTTTCCCAGGATTAGACAAGCGATGCTTGTGGGTGGCTGGGATATAGGTGCTTTCGTTTTCGTGTAGCTCTATATCTAGCTCACCATTAATTACACGTGCGAGGCCCTTCACCACAACCCAATGTTCACTACGCCTTTTGTGGGATTGCAGGGAGAGTGTGGCGCCAGGATAAACAATCAGCTTTTTTACTTTGTGATTTTCATCATCCACTAGCACGCGATATTTTCCCCACGGGCGATAGCCCATAATGTTATGGTCAACTTCTTTGTAATTATTAGTCTTTAGATACTCCACAATCTTTTTTACATTTTCACTTTTTCCTTTTTTCTGCACTAAAATACAATCATCGTTTTCAATAATAATAAGGTCTTCTACATCCGAAGTGGCAATCAGTTTGTTGGTAGCAGAATGAGCAAAAACATTTTTGGAATCAATGAAAACATGATTTTTTTGGTTGAGGTTTTTTTCTTGCATAATTTCTGCCATAGAATCAAAGGAGCCAATATCACTCCAGCCAAAGTCACCCTCAAAAACAATTACTTTGTCAGATTTTTCTGAGATTGCATAGTCGATGGAAACGGCTGGCAGGTTTTTGAAATTCTGGTCTAGTTGCTCAAAGCTTTTTGCATACTCAGTGTATATTTCTGGTGCATATTTTTGCAGTTCTTCCGCAAAAGTCCGCTCATTAAAAATATACATTCCACTGTTCCAGACGTATTGGCCAGTGGCGATATATTCTTCAGCTGTTTTTTTGTTAGGTTTTTCTTTAAATTGCAAAACTTGGAAACGACCATTATTCATCTTGCCTTTCTTGATGTAACCGTATCCAGTTTCTGGTGCAGTGGGGGTGATGCCGATAGTGCCGATATTATCAGCGACTTTATGCATCGCTGTTTGTATTAATTTTACAAAAACATCAATTTTGTTAATATTATGATCTGCTGGCAAAAAAATTACTGGCTCATTTTTGAGCACACCTTCCTTCTCTGTGAGATATTTCATAGTCAAGGCAATGGCAGGAGCGGTGTTTAAGGCCATAGGTTCAGTGATAATTTGTTCTTGACGCACTTCTGGAAAGATTTCTTCGATTTGATCAAAAACATTGAAATAATTTTTTTTATTAGTGACAAAATAGATTTGCGAATCTGGCATAATCTTCTGCATACGCAAAAAGGTTTCTTGCAACAGAGATTTATCAGAATATAAGCTAAGAAATTGTTTAGGAAAGCTTTTGCGGGATAGGGGCCAAAGGCGCGTGCCTGATCCACCGCAGAGAATGACGCTGTACATATATTGGATATAATACAAATCTACGAATGAATGCTAATCTACGAATATGCAAATTCGCGTATTTGTAGATTTGCATAGAATTCGCGTCATTCGTATTGTAAATTAAATAATTACTTCTAGTCCTCCCAAATCTTCTTTAAGAATATTTTTGTAACGAGGATTTCTTTTAAGTGCAGCTTTTCCATTATGTTCCACGACATAGTAGGCAAAGCCTTGCATTTCTTTTACTAGCGAATAATCCGCGTGTCCAGGGAAACTGGCAGGATCACGATCTTCAAAATCTACGGGACTGTCATCAATAGTAACAAAATAAGTTGAACCCGTGTTGGCGAGTAGATGTCCAAACTTAGCTGGCATAAATATTTTGTCTCCAGTCGTAACGGGAATCGCTTTGAATTCAGCGACAACATCGGTAGTCATTTCTCCATCAGAATTTTCAGCTAATTTCTGCAACAATGCGACTCCTTCACCATAAGCAATCGTGTAATTTTCGCTCAAGTCACCAATATGGTAATGTCCGTATGTTTTAATATATTCCCCTGAGATTGTTCCGGGTTCCCAAACGGTGGTATTTTTTTGGTCAACTCCGCCACGAATCATATAATAGTGGATAGCAGGTCCAACGCCATTGGGATCCATTAGAACCTCAGTCATTTTTTCATGAGTTCGTGAAGCATAGTGCTTGGGAACGTTTTTGAAGTCGATTTCCATAATTTTTTATTTTTAAATTATTTATTCCAAATTCTTTTGGTTTTAATATACCATTTGTCGATGTTGGCAAAGCGTTCAGAAGGGAAAACAAGATTTACAATATCAATACCTTGAATTTTTTTGTTGACAGGATAGACATAGTCGGGACTGTAGAGAAAGATGGCTGGAATTTCCGTTGTCAATTTCTTTTGAAAATCACGGTATATTGAAGCCCTCTTATCTGTGTCAAATTCTATCCTGCCGTCGTCAATCAATTTGTCAGTGTCAGAATCTCCAAAAAGAGAAAGGTTGAGTCCGGGATCTCTTTTTTGTGTAGAATGCCAAAAGGAAAATGGGTCAGGATCAGAACCCATAACTTGTCCAAAAAGAAGGGCATCATATTCGCGCGGACGGATATAATTTTGTTGAATATCAGAAACAGAGAGATTATTTATTTCAACTTTGACGCCAACTTTTCCCCATTGGGATTTGATTAGTTCAGCTGTCTGAAAAAGCTCGGGCCAATCAGTAGTTACTAAATTTATTTGTAGCTGTGTGCCATCTTTGCTTCTCCAGCCATCATTATCACGCTTCCAATTTTTTCCATCAAGAATCTCGTTAGCTTTGTCTAAATTAAAATCTATTTTATTTGCATTTTCATCATAACCAATCATACCAGGAAGAAATGGCGAATAGACTGGTTTACCATTTCCATCAAGGACTGAATCAATAATTTCTTGACGATTAGTGGCATAGGCTAGTGCTTCACGAACTTCATCCGAAGCCAGAGGAACACTTTTTGTTTGGTTGAAAAAAACTGCAAAATAGCGGGGAATATTAAATTTATGCATTAGCGTGCTTTGTGGCAGTTTTATGGTAGCTAAATTTTTAGGAGAAACATTGCTAATTCCCATAATTTCTTTTTGATTATAGGCTGTGATGACAGTGTCATCAGGGTAGTAGTTGAAAGTTATTTTAGAGATATAGGGCTTGCCTCCGAAATAATTAGGGTTAGCCACTAACTTGTAGGAAAGGATATTGCCAGAAGAATCTTTTATGAAAGATGGATTATATTTATATGGTCCACTACCAATTGGCTCTAGATTGAAGTTTGTCAGAGCAAATTTTTCAGGATTAATTGATTCCCAAATGTGCTTAGGCAAAATTCCGAATGTAAGGTTACTTAAAAAACCAACGTAAGGTGTTTGAATTTTAAAATTCAAAGTATAATCATCGGTGCTGCTAGATTCAATGCCTTGCCAATTGGAACGCAACGGACTTTTGTAGGCTGGATCAGCAATGAGATTGATAGTGAAAAGCACGTCAGTAGCTGTCAATGGTTGTCCATCATGCCAAGCGACATTATTTTTAAGATGAATTGTATATTGTGTTTTATCTTCAGATACGTCATAGCTGTCAACCAAATCATTTGCAAGCTTGCCTTGATTGTCGTACTTAAAAAGACTACTGAAGATAATTTGCACAAGATCATCATCGGCATTATTGGAAGTTGAAAGTACTGGATTAATGTGTTGTGGTTGTCCGACAACACCTTCGATATATTCACCGCCATAATTAGCGATAGAGGTTGTTTTTGAATAATAGGTTATTCCGCCCCAACTAAGGAGAGATGCGACTAGAATAAAAATCAAGGAAAAAAAAGAAATTTGTTCCTTAATGTTAAGTACTCGAACTATTTTTGGCAGTTGGCTTAGAGATAGCCACTTATTTTTCAGATTGTTACTAATATATTTATCTTACTGATTATGAAAGTTTATTCACGAGTACTAAATTGGCAATTGCTAGAACTACAAAAACTATAGCTAGTATTGAGGAAAACACAACTAAGAATTTTTCGAAACCTCGCTTGCTGTAATAACCCCCGAAGTCGCCTCCAAAAGTTGAAGATAGTCCTGCGCCGCGATTTTGCATTAAAATTGAGATAACAAGCAGGATAGCGACAATAATTTCAGCAATGTTAATAATTTGTAGCATCATTGATATCGGAGGTCCAGTGGTAATTCTTAATTACAATGTGAATCCCCGTGTAATTTAATAATTATCTTTTTGAAAAAATTCTATTTAAAATTTATTTGTATCTCCCGTGTTTTTACTTAGATGCGAGACTAGATGGTTGACAACGCTAATTATAATTACACCCCAAAAAGCTGGCCAGAAGCCATTGATTGTTAATTGGGTTAGAAATTTATCAGCCAATAATAATAGCCCAACATTTATAATAATGTTAAATAAACCAAGCGTTAGAAACACAACTGGCAAAGATATTAGTTCGATAATTGGTTTAACAAAAGCATTTATAAAACCAATTACAATACCGGCAATTAGCAAGTCAAAAGGTGAGCCGGAAAAAATAAATCCTGGGATATAGCGAGTAGCTATGAGGATAGCTATTGCGTTAGCTATGATTCTGATTAGAAGTTTCATATATTTAGATATTAATGATGGCATAGTCACAGGGGCAAAACTTATAATATCGTAGCATATCCAAAATATCTGGTCAATCTGATTTTTGTTAAATAAATGTATATATTAATTTGCAAAAGTTAGGATTTTTTTACAATAATATCTTTCAACTTAAAAACACTTTTCCCCGAAACTTTCATTTTCGGCTTTTTCTTAGTTTCACGCACCTCAGCTTTAGTTTTCTTGGATTGTTTATTGGGCATTTGTTTGCTTGTAGCTATTATGGTTTAATTATAGCATGTTATATAGTAAGAATGGAAAGGAAAAAATTTAAGGATTAGATAAATTGTGATATAGTATTTTTTTAAAATAGTTACTACAAAATGTAGAATATTAAAAACAGGATTGACGGCAAAAAATAATAGTGATAGAATATCAGTATAAATAATGATTAAATAAATGGAAAATAATAAATCACAAATTGTTATATACAAAGATCAAAGTGGTCAAACTAAGATTGATGTTCGGTTTGACGGCGATACTGTTTGGCTTTCGCAAAAGCAAATGGCGAAATTGTTTGATTGCAGCGTGGATAATATTAGCTTGCATTTAAAAAATATCTTTAAAGAGGCTGAATTAAGCGAAAAATCAGTTGTCGAGGAATCCTCGATAACTGCGGTGGATGGGAAGAAATATGATGTGAAACATTATAATTTGGATGCAATAATTTCTGTTGGTTATAGAATAAATTCTAAGCGTGGCACACAATTTCGTATTTGGGCAACTCAAAAACTGAAAGAATTTATCCTTAAAGGCTTTGTGTTGGATGATGAGCGATTGAAAAATCCAGATTTGCCATTTGATTATTTTGAAGAATTGACTCGTCGCATCGCGGACATCCGCACTTCAGAAAAAAGATTTTATCGAAAAATTACTGACATTTACGCTACTAGTATTGATTATGATCCGACAGATGAAAAGAGTATTCTTTTTTTTAAAACAGTTCAAAATAAAGTTCACTATGCGATTACTGGAAATACGGCGGCAGAAATTGTAATTAATAGAATGGATAGTAATAAGAAGAATTTGGGTCTGACAAATTTTAGGGGTGCTAAGCCAACAAAAGAAGAGATAATAATTGCTAAAAATTATTTAAGCGAGCAGGAGCTTCTTGTCTTGAATAATCTTGTAGAACAATATCTTGTATTTGCCCAAGGGCAGGCAATGCAGAGAGTCCCAATGACAATGAATGACTGGATAGAAAAATTACACGGATTTTTGGCTATCAATGATAGAAATATTTTGCAAGATGCAGGTAAGATATCACATGAATTGATGGTGGAAATTGCAGGAAGAAAATTTGAGGAGTATAAAAAAATCGAGGCAACAGAAGATACTGATTTTGATGCGGTTGTATTAGATACAATTGAAAACGCAAAAAATAAATTAAAACTAGGTGATAAAAAATTGAAAAATAAAGCTCGGAAGTAAATTATGAAATTTGAAATTAACTCCAAATACAAACCTGCTGGGGATCAACCCCAAGCGATTGAAAAGCTGGTAGTGGGACTTGAGGCTGGAAAAAAATTCCAGACGTTGTTGGGTGTGACAGGGTCTGGTAAGACTTTTACCATCGCCAACGTGATTGAAAAAGTGCAGAAACCCACTTTAGTCATTGCCCCAAATAAAACGCTAGCAGCTCAATTGGCGCAAGAATTTCGCACTTTTTTTCCGAAAAATGCGGTGGAATATTTTGTGTCATACTATGATTACTACCAACCGGAAGCCTATATCGCATCCTCGGACACTTATATTGAAAAAGAATCACAAATCAACGAAGAGATTGACCGTTTGCGTCACGCCTCCACAGTGGCTTTGCTTTCTCGTAGCGACGTGATTATCGTGGCTTCCGTTTCCTGCATCTATGGCTTGGGTTCGCCAGAATATTATCGGGAGATTGCACTTAAAATTGCAGTTGACCAAAAAATTTCGCGTTCGGAGATTGTGCAAAAATTAATCGAGATGCAATATTTGCGAACAGATGTGCTTGGTCGGGCAAAATTTCGTATGATTGGAGAAACGATTGAAATTATGTCTCCAGCTCGTGAAATTGTCACACGCATTGAACTGCAGAACGAAAAAGTGGAGAAAATTTTTGAATATGATTTTTTAACAGGCAATGAACTGGGGAAACTAGATCAAGCTCTGATCTTCCCAGCCAAACATTTCGTAGTACCCGAACCAATTATGGTGGCTGCGCAAGATAAAATAAAAATCGATTTAGAGGTGCAATTAAAATTTTTGAAAAGCCAAGGTAAATTATTGGAAGCAGAAAGACTTACTCGGCGAACGAGGCAAGACATTGAAATGATGCGGGAAATTGGTTATTGTAATGGCATTGAAAACTATTCACGTTATTTGACGGATCGCAATGTCGGTGAAGCACCATATACGTTGATGGACTACTTCAGTAAAGATTTCTTAGTAGTGATTGATGAATCGCATGTTACCATTCCACAGGTGGGAGGAATGTTTAATGGTGATTTTTCGCGCAAAAAATCTTTGGTGGATAATGGTTTTCGTTTGCCTAGTGCCTTTGATAATCGGCCGTTGAAGTTTGCTGAATTTGAAGAAAAATTAAATCAAGTGATTTTTACTTCGGCAACACCAGCGGAATATGAAAAAGTCCATTCGCAACAAGTAGTGGAACAAATCATTCGTCCAACAGGACTCATTGATCCGGAAATTATAATCAAGCCGGCCCGCCTCGCGTCGACGAGCGGTAGTCTCCGCGAGTCGAGGCGGGCTAAAGGGCAAGTGAAAGATGTGTTAGAAGAAATTGAAAAAGTGATTATTAAGAAAGAAAGAGTGCTCATCACCACATTGACCAAGAAAATGGCGGAAGATTTGTCGGAATTTTTGAAGGAAAATAAAATTAAGACAGAATATTTGCACTCAGACGTTGATACTTTGGATCGCATTCGCATTCTGGAAAATTTGCGTCGCGGAGAATTTGATGTTTTAGTGGGGGTGAATCTTTTGCGTGAAGGGTTGGATTTGCCGGAAGTTTCTTTAGTAGCCATTCTTGATGCAGACAAAGAAGGGTTTTTACGCAGTGAAACTTCGCTCATTCAAACTATCGGGCGCGCAGCACGCAACGTTTCTGGTCGGGTGATTTTGTATGCGGATAAAATCACGGGTTCAATGCAACGAGCAATTTCTGAAACCAATCGCCGGCGCGCAGTGCAAACAGCTTACAACAAAAAGCATCACATTACGCCAAAAACAATTAAGAAAAATATTGAGTCAATTGTCGATCATGAAATTAAGCCGGAATTCACTCGAGATTTTACTGAGTTGGAATCACTGGAAGATATCCAAGGCTACATCAAACAGAAAGAAAAGGAAATGAAAATAGCGTCCAAGGCTCTACAGTTTGAAAAAGCTGCCATTATTCGTGATGAAATAATGCAATTGCGAAAATTACAGTTGAAGTAAAAGTCCTGCTACACGACAGGTCTAATGATGCAATTAAAAATTTATAAAGAAGCAGTTTAATTTACTGCTTTTTTTTATGGCTAGAATAGTGTAAAATGATATTATGGAAACGTCAATTATTATCCGAACTAAAAACGAAGAAAAATGGATTAGTACGGTTTTGGAAAAGTTATATCGACAGACATATAATGATTTTGAAATCATAGTCGTGGATTCCGGTTCTATAGATAGGACTTTGGAGATAGTTTCAAAATATCCTGTCAATCTGTTCCAGATAAAGCCGGAAGAATTTTCCTATCCATATGCGTTGAATTTTGGATGTAGGAATGCTAAGGCGGAAAAATACTTTGTTTTTTTAAGTGCTCATTCACTGCCGATTTCCGAGACATGGCTACAGGATGGTATAGATAATTTTGAAAATGAAACTATTGCGGGGGTTTATTGTAATGTAACAGCTCTTCCTGATGCGACAATCTGGGAGAAACTGATATTTAATAATTTTTGGCACAAGAAAGAAAAAATAATAGTAGGTAGTGCAAGGATGGGTGTTTTAGGATTTACCAATGCGATTATCCGGAGAAGTCTATGGGAACAAAGAAGCTTGAATGAAGAATATGGCAAAGGCGGGGAGGATGGAGAATGGGCTGGATATTGGATGAATAAGGGGTATGGGATTATTTGTGATCCACGCTTTGCTGTCTATCATTCTCATGGTCTGGGATTGATTGGGTTGGCTAGGCAATGGTATCACTGGTGGGACACGGCCACACCAGGTCCGTATAAGAAACTTAATTATCGAAAAAAATGAATAATAAATTTCCAACAGGTTTTTTGTGGGGCGTGGCCGCGTCTTCTTATCAGATTGAAGGTAATAACGCCAACTCTGATTGGTGGGAGTGGGAAAAAGCCGGCAAAGCCGATGATCAATCTGGCATTGCTTGCGATTATTGGAATCGATATAAAAGCGATCATGATTTAATTCAGGAGCTAGGAGTGAAAGTTTTCAGATCGTCCATTGAATGGTCGCGCATTGAACCAGAAGAAGGTGTTTTTTCTCAAGAAGCCATACAACATTACAGGGAGATTTTTCAGGATCTAAAAAATCGTGGTATAAAAACTCAAATAACTTTGTGGTGGTGGACGAGCCCGATCTGGTTTCAAAAAAACTATGGTTTTCAAAATAAAAAATCAGTTGCAATTTTTTCGCGTTATGCAGAAACTGTTGCCAGAGAGTTAGGCGATCTAATAGACATTTACACTATTCTGAACGAACCGATGGTACCTCTTGGGCAAGGATTTTTGGCAGGAGCTTTCCCACCAGGATATGTCAACCCATTTAAATTTTGGAGGGCTGTTAATAATTTAGCTAAAGCCTATATAGAATCATATAAAAAAATCCACGCGATAAAATCTGATGCTCAAGTTGGTATTAGCTATTTATATAATTGGTACGAATCAAACAACTGGCTATTAAAAATTTTAAATAGAATTCTTAAATGGTACAGGATTGATTTATTGGGTAACAAGATAAAGGATTATCAGGATTACTTCGGCCTTAATTACTATCGTCTGGGTAAAATAGAATTTAATTGGAGGAATATTCGATTGGATTCAAAAAATCAAATCTACTTTGGGTTTACTGTTGTCACGAATAAACATAATATTATGAACTGGGTTGCTTATCCGGAAGGTATGGAAAAAGCAATAAAACAGGCTTATGAAAAATATAAGGTTCCGATTTTTATAACTGAGAATGGAGTCCCAACAGACAAGGGACTAGATGACAATGAGAGAATTGATTTTATTAATAATCATCTTAAATTTATAAAAAAGGTGATAGATGATGGCGTGGAAGTGCAGGGTTATAACTTTTGGTCATTGTTTGATAATTTGGAATGGCTATATGGATATAAGCCCCGCTTCGGTCTAATTGAAATTGATTACAAAACTCTTGAGCGAAAGCCAAGAAAAAGTTTCTATATTTATAAAGAGATAATTGAAAATAATGGGATAAAAGGGTGAAAAGGGTAAAAGGGCTGAACGGGTAGGAAAGGGACAAAAGGAAAGGGGTAGAACGGGAGTAAAAGGCGGAAAGGGAAAAAGGAAAAAATGGGAATAAAGGGTGGAAGGGGATGAATGGGTTGGAAAAGGGAAATAAAGGGATGAAATGGGGTTAACGGGAGGAGAGGGATGGAATAAAAGGGCAAGTTTCCCATTTGATATCCCTTTACAATACCCATTTAAATTCCCCTTACATCCAATTATAGTGTCTTTTCAATTTCTAATGCTCTCCCTTTAAATCCCATTACAATGCCCCTTAGACCCATCCCCTTATCTAATTTAATTTACAAAAAAACTATGTTAAAGCCTCCGCGACAACCCTATGGATTCAAAAATCTGCTGGCTTATAAAAAAGCCGAGGAGTTGCAAATGGAATGTTCTCGGGTCACGGCACAGTTTCCAAAATATAAAACTCTGATTGCCTTGGCTGACCAAATGGATCGTTCGGCGCGTTCAACCAAGCAAAATATCGTCGAGGGTTGGAAAAGAAATTCAACGAAAGAATATTATGATTTTTTAGGGTTTTCAATTGGAGCTAATACTGAATTGGAAGAAGATTGTAACGACATTTGGCGCGGAGCTTATCTGGACTTAATGAGGATAACGGGGGTAATGGGAGTAATGGGTGAAAAGGGAAATGGGGTAGCTCGCTCAACTTCTCCAGTTCCCTCAGTCTATTCTTCATCTTCAATCCTTTCTTCTTCTCCAGTTCCCTCAGTCTATTCTTCCAACTCAGCATCTTCTGACTTCGAATCACAATCCCATTTAACCCCCTTCAACCCTTTAATCCCTTTTGATATTGAAAAAATTCCCTTCTATCCCCTTAATAAAAATCTGCCTTTAGTTATCCAATTGAAACTGCGTTGTAAGGAGCTTAATTATTTACTGAATCAACTGCAAAAAGCACTGGAAGTCAAAATGCTTCAAGAAAAAACTTTGTCAGGTGGTGACATCGCGAGAAATTATTTGCAGGCGATAGATAAAAACAAAAAACAAGACGATATTTTTTTAGAACAATATGGATTTGTGCGTCTTGAAAACGGACAAGTCATTGCAAAAAATCAAGATGGATAAGAGAAAAATAAACATCAACGGCAAAGACATAGAATATGTTTTTAAACGGACCAAGGGCTCTAAGAGCGTGAAGTTGGCGATTTATGCCGATGGGCGTTTTGTCGTTTCGGCGCCAAAGTGGTATCCTATATATGTAGTCAGTAAATTTCTTGAAGAAAAAGCGCAATGGATTTTCGAGCAAGTGAAAGATGTTGATTTTGATCTTTTGAACAAGAAACAGGAAGCGGAGAGTCTAGATTATAAAAAATCTGTAAAACTAGCTAGAAGCATTATTCATAGTCGATTAGAATTTTTTAATTGTCACTATAATTTTGTTTATAATCGCGTAGCCATCAAGAATCAGAAGACTTGCTGGGGAAGTTGCAGTCAAAAGGCCAATCTGAATTTTAATTATAAAATTATTAATTTGTCTTCGGAAATGCGTGACTATGTGATTGTGCATGAATTGTGTCATTTGCAAGAATTAAATCACAGTCAACGATTTTGGAATTTGGTTTCACAAACTGTACCAAATTATCGGACACTAAGAAGGCAACTGCAAAATATAAAAAATTAAAAATAATCAGTCTAGAGCTGAAAAACAAAAACATGAGTTATATAGCTATCGCAGTTATTGCATATTTTCTAGTGGCATTGGAGGTTATTCTGGATAAATTTTTGTTAACTTCAAAAAGAGTTTCCCATCCAGCTATCTACGCTTTCTACTCTGGGCTACTAACATCCTTTGTGTTTTTCATGGTGCCCTTTAGTTTTCACCAGATGAGTTTGTATTACGCTTTGCTTAGTCTGTTAACCGGAATGATTTTCACGTATGGTATTTTGTCATTATTTTTTGCAATTAATAAAAGTGAAGCTAGTCGAGTTATGCCTGTTGTGGGTGCTGTGATTCCCATAATGACATTTGTTCTTTCCGTGGCTTTTTTGGCAGAAAGATTGCGGAATGTGCAGTTGGTTGGCGTGCTAGCTTTAATTCTCGGTGGCTTGTTAATTTCTTTTGATTTCCCACTGAAAAATAAAAAAAAGTTTTTTCTGGGCTTCGAGCTTTCAATAGTAGCGGGAATATTACTAGGTATTGAGGTGACCCTTTTTAAATATCTGAGCGATTATTATACTTTCGCGAATGTTTTTATTTGGACTCGTTGGGGGGTTACTCTTGGAGCATTGAGTTTGCTGATAATTCCAAGTTGGAGAAAAGTCATTATGAATTCTTTCGGCAGTTTCAGACACTCTAAAAAAGAACATCATCAGACTGGCGGTTTATTTATTTTAAATAAGATTTTGGGAGGTGCAGGGTCAATCTTGACCAAAAAAGCTATTACACTAGGAAGTGCCACAATAGTAAGCGCACTAGTTTCAACGGAATATGTCTTTATTCTTTTGATTGGACTTATTATGTCTTTTCAACTTCCAAAAATATTTCAAGAAAAAGAAACGTTCTTGGATATTACTCAGAAAGTAGTTTCCATTCTGATTATTTCACTTGGAGTTTTTTTGATATCAAAAAATGCAGACTTTAATTTATTTTATTTCATAGGACATATTTATAATCAACTCATAAACCAAATTTAATTTAATGGAAATTTCTAAAAAAATACTGAAAGTTATTGGGTTAATAGTAAGCATTTTAATTGGTTTAATAATTGTAATTTTTGGTTATTTTAATTTGCCGATTGAAAATAACAATGATGGGGCAAAACTCGGTATGACATTTTCTAATACCTATGCCACAAGCATTGGACTGAATTGGAAAGAGACTTATATCGCGATGCTAGATGATTTGCAAATTAAAAAAATTAGAATTCCAGTCTATTGGGATTCAGTTGAAGCAACGCAAGGAACTTATGATTTTACTGATGTTGACTGGCAATTGGAGGAAGCTACGAAAAGAAAGGCGGAAATTATTTTAGCCATTGGTCAGAAAACTCCACGCTGGCCGGAATGCAATGTTCCGAGCTGGGCTAAAAATGATGATGATGTCAGGAAAGAGAACCTTTTAAAATATGTTGCTGCTACGATGCAAAGATATAAAAATGACCCAGTAGTAAAATATTGGCAAATTGAGAATGAACCATTTTTGCCCTTTGGAATTTGCCCAACTCCTGACCCAGCTTTGTTGGATCAGGAATTAGCAGTCGCAAGATCAATTGATAATACTCGACCAATCATTGTGACTGACAGCGGGGAGTTGAGTTTGTGGGTGCAAGCTGCCAAGCGTGCTGACATTTTTGGCACAACGATGTACCGCACCATTTGGAAAAAAGAAATTGGCTATTTTGAATATCCAATCGGTCCACGTTTTTTTCAGGTTAAGCATAGTTTGATTAAACTTTTCGCTAATCAGAACAATGCAATCGTCATTGAATTGCAAGCTGAACCATGGATTAATGGTTCAACCACAGACAATACTTTGGAAGAACAATTTAAATCTATGAATCCAGCACAGCTGAGGGGAAATGTTGACTATGCGGAAAGAGTTGGCTTTCCTGAAATATATTTGTGGGGAGTTGAATGGTGGTATTGGTTAAAAGAAAAACAAAATCATCCAGAATTGTGGGATACGGCTCGCGAACTGTTTCGAAACAGGCAATAGTTTTAAGACTAACTTTTTTATGTCGAAAGTATTTAAAAAATCAATGCAAATGTTGCTCCTGATACTTCTTGTGGTTGGTGGCGTGTTGGGTATTTCTTTTGGTATCAACGCATATCCGGATATTTTTAGGGTGGCACTTCGTGTAGAAAAAAATACGGAAATTTTACCGGATGAAGCAATTCAGATAAATTTTTCACAGGCAGTTTCAGTAGAGAGCTATAAAGACAGGATTAATATTGTGCCAAATGATGATTTTGATGTGCAATGGAAAAATTCAAATAAGACTTTGGTCATTGTTCCGAAAAAATTTTGGAAAATGGAAACCGAATATAAAGTTAGTCTATTGGCTGGCCGTAGTAAATTTTATACCGAAGTTGGGGAATATGAATTCAACTTTACTACTATTAAATATCCAGTAGTAATAGGCGTCACACCAAAAAATGGTAGCACAGATGTTGTATTTGATATTGAAGACCCCCTCGTGATTAATTTTGAACAATCATTTAAAAATTTCTGGATAAATTTTAATTTTAATCCACCTATTGAAGTTGCGTATGCAGTTGATTCAGAAAAAAATCAATTTAAAATAATACCACAAACAGCAATTCAAGCTGGTATTAAATATGATGTTTCAGTGCTGGCTAAATATAAACAAGATTCTGACGATAGTTATCAGAAAATTTTTACTAGCAATTTTGAAATTCTTCCGCCACCTCCAGAGACTTGGGAGCGTGATTTGATTCTTCGAGTAGCACAAGTCAGAAAACTTACACGTGCTAAAATCAAAGAAGGAAAATATATTGATGTTAATTTAGCGGGTCAGGTTATGGCTATCTTTGAAAATGGAAAGGTGCTGGATGCGTTTGTGGTGTCTTCAGGTAAGCGTGGGATGGATACGCCTAAAGGCTCTTTCAAGATTGAAAACAAGGCCGCCCGCCCTTGGTCAAAGACCTATAGCCTTTTTATGCCAAACTGGATGGCAATAGTACCAAGTGGCAAATTTGGCATCCACGAGTTGCCAGAGTGGCCGGGTGGCTATAAAGAGGGAGAGAATCACCTTGGTACACCTGTTTCACACGGTTGTATTCGTTTGGGTGTCGGAGCAGCAAAACGGGTTTTTGATTGGGCGGAAATAGGAACGCCAGTGATTGTATATTAGAGTTCTAGATTAGTCTATGATTAAATTTTTAAAATATTTTTATGTTGTTTTCGTGGCAGTAATCAGCATTGCTGTAATTTTTTTGTTGCTAAATAAAAAAGTGCAGGTTCCTGTTGAAGAAAATAATATTGTTGTTATAAAAAATAAAACAAATATTTCCGAAGAAAACATAGTGCCAGAAGAATCAACAAATAATATAGCAGTTGATAAGAATATTCCCAATAAAATTTTGATTGAAGTGCCATTTACTACGCAGGCACCTTTTGCAAATTGGGATATTTTTCATGAAGAAGCATGTGAAGAGGCAGCGTTATTGATGATGAAATATTATTTAGACGGCAAAAAGCTTACACCAGAAATTGCAGAGCGTGAAATTCAGGCAATACTGGCTTATGAAATAAAAGAGTATGGTAAATATGAAGATAGCAGTGCCGAGGAGTTGGTGCAGTTAGCAGCTGATTTTTATAATATTCAAAATTTAAAAGTAGTATATGATTTTTCACCAAGTGATTTGCAAACACAACTAAGTTTGGGAAAGCCAGTTATAGTGCCAGCAGCTGGACGTCTCTTGGGCAATCCAAACTTCAAAGTACCCGGACCACTCTATCACGCATTAGTGCTGGTTGGTTATGACGGAGATAATATTATTACTAATGATGCAGGGACAAAAAGAGGCAAAGGTTATCAATATAAAATAACCACATTATATAATGCCATTCATGATTTTTCTGGTGACTTAGCACAAATTGAAAAAGGCAGAAAGGCGATGATTGTTTTGGAATAGCTGTTTTTCGTGGTAAAATTAAAGAAGAAAAAGAAAAGTCCGCTAGCAATAAATTTATTGGAAAGTGGAAAACTAGAAAGAGAGGTGATACTTATGAAATCAAAAGCAAATATTTTAATGGGGTTGTCAGTTTTGGCAGTCATACTTGCAGCAACAGATTTTATTTTCAAAATGGATGTTATGACCCTTGCTGGAACACAATGGATCTTGATTGCAATCGTTTTTGGAATTTATGCACTTTTCGCTAAGGAAAATGCCTAATTAATGTTCTGTCATTATGTCTAGAGTTATTGTGGATATTGAAACAATTGGTCGGGATTTTGAAGCCTACGATGAAAAAAGTCAGGCCTATCTTTTGAAATATGCGCAAACGGAAGAAGATCAGGAAACAGTAAAAAAAAGTTTGGCCTTGCACTCTTTGACGGGCGAGGTGGTGACCATTGGTATGCTCAATCCTGATACTGGTAAAGGCGTGATACTTTTCCAAAATAAAGAAATGGAAATTGATGACTTTGAAGAAGGTGGATTATTGTATGAAACAGGAACGGAAAAAGAATTGTTGGAAAAATTTTGGGATATGGTGAAAACCTACAAGCAGATCATCACATTCAACGGTCGCGGATTTGATATACCATTCTTGATGATGCGTAGTGCAATTAATGGTGTGCGTGTTTCGCGTAATTTTATGGGTTATCGCTATAACCCCAAAGAGCATTGTGATTTAATGGAACAGCTGACATTCTATGGAGCTACGCGTAAATTTACATTGGATTTCTATGCTAAATCATTTGGCATAAAAAGCTCTAAAGATGAAGGCGTCGATGGTTCTATGGTGGGAGAATTGTATAAGCAAAAAAAATATCTTGATGTTGCGAAATATTGTCATCGTGATTTAATAACTACCAAGGGACTATATGAGTATTGGAATAAATATTTAAGTTTTTAGAATGAAAGATCGTGAGTTATATATCATTGCACATAATATTCGCAGTGCTCATAATGTGGGTGCAATTTTTCGCACTTGCGATGGAGCTGGTGTAACTAAAATTTATTTGAGTGGTTATTCGCAACAGCCTGCTCTAGAAAATAAAGAAAATAAAACAAAGCCAGAAAAAATGTTAGAAAAAACAGCACTAGGTGCAGAGCTGAGTGTGAACTGGGAATGTGCAGAAGACCTTTCCGAGCTAATTGAGAAATTGAAAAAATCTGGCGTAACTATTGTTGCACTAGAAAAAACTGCAACCAGTGTGGATATACGAAAATTTAAGCCGTCCTTTCCAATGGCGTTGATTTTGGGGCATGAAGTTGAGGGTGTGAAAAATACTATTTTGGAAATTTGTGATGCGGTGATTGACATTCCTATGCGCGGACAAAAAGAATCTCTAAATGTTTCCGTGGCCACTGGAATTGCAATTTATGAATTATTAGGATAAATGCTATACTGAATTTATTGAGGTATAAATCTAGATTTATGATAAAGAAAACAAAACTAGCAGTGTTTGATATTGACGGAACGATTTTTCGTAAAAATCTGGCTTTTGAGTTGATTAATGAGTTGGCTTGGTTGGGCATATTCAAAAAAGAAGTACGGACGGAATTATTAGCACATTATCGCAATTGGTTAAGTCATAAAGGAACATATGAAGATTATCGCAAAGCCCTTGTTAATTTGTATGCCGAAAATATCAAAGGCTGTCGGAAAGAAGATGTGGTGAAAGCTGCCAAGATAGTGATGCCATTCTATCAAGAACGGACTTATGTTTTTGCGGAAAATTTGATTAAGAAATTAAAAAGCGAGAATTATAAAATAATTGCCGTTTCTGGCTCACCGAGTGAAATTGTCGAAGAATATAATAAACATTTGAAATTTGATGCTGTTTTTGGTTCTGTCTATGAGGTGAATAAGGATGGAATATATACTGGTGGTTCTGTTTTCGAACCGACCAAAGGCAAGAGCCAAGTGGTCAGGCAGTATATGGCTGAAAATAACCTAAGTCTGGATGGATCATATGGCATAGGAGACACTGAATCTGATGTTTCAGTCTTGGAAATGGTGGAGAATCCAATTGCTTTTAATCCAAATTTTAATTTAAAAGAAATTGCACAGAAGAATGGTTGGAAGATAGTTGTTGAAAAAAAGGATGTTATTTATGATTTAAGCACCGGACCTGTTATGAGTAATAATTTAAAATAAGTTTATGGTGGTATTAATTATTTTTGGCTTTATCCTTTTGGGAATTATTTGGTTGTTAGTGGAACTTGCTATGAGTTCTAATCTCAACTCTTTCTTGGATAAAAAAATTATGCGCAGAACAATCTGGTTATGGTTGCCAATCTATGCCATTTGGCGTTTGTCGAAAGACATTATTTTTGATAAGAGAAAATAATGAAGCACAAAAAAATCCTGTCAAACGATTGGCAGGATTTTTTTTGTGATTATAAATATTTCAAAAATTTATTTCACTTTCTCAATAAATTTAGCGAATATTGTCGGATTTTCCATTGCTAGTTGTGATAGGACTTTTCGGTCCAACTCGATTTTTTTGTCGAGCATAGTTTTGATTAAGGTGCTGTATTTCATTCCAAGTTCGCGTGATGCAGTATTAAGTCTAATAATCCATAGTGCACGCATTGATCTCTTCTTAGCTCGGCGATCTCGATAGGCATAGACACCTGCTTTAATAACTGCTTGTTTGGCAGCTCTGTAGAGAGAACTTCTCTTCCAACGGTAACCCTTAGCATCTTCTAGGAGATTTTTTCTTCTTTTTGAAGCGGATACTCCGCGTTTAACTCTAGTCATATTTTTAGTTGGTAGTTGGTAGTTTTTAGTTGGTGGTTAGCGTGTTGTAAATCATTCTGAATCACTGACTAATAACTGTAACTATATTTATTATTATTTAAATCCAAATGTTTTTTATCGTCGGCTACTTTTGCTTGGTAAGGCTCGTAACATATTTTTCTCATCAGCTTCAAACAATCTAGCATCACCTTTTTTAGCCATACCTTCTCGACCTGTTTCCTTGCGATTGTAATGATTTTGTCCAGCTTTTCTTTTGGTGATTTTCCCAGTTCCAGTTACTTTGACTCTTTTAGCAACTGCTTTTTTCGTTTTTAATTTCGGCATATATTTCTAAACATCAAGATACAAGATACAATAACCAAATAAATTTCAATAATCAAACTTTTGAATCTTGTTTATTGAAGTTTGTGATTTTTTTGTATTTTGTTCCTTGGTTATTGGTTATTTAAACTTCGGGTGCAATAATTGTATTAAAACCCCCAGGGTATCTTTTGATTTCTTGTTCAAGCTTGTAGGGGAATGTGATTGTTTTGATAAAATCTTCGAGATTTTTTCTAGCCAGATCTTGATGAGCTTTTTCACGCCCGCGCAAGAAAATTTCAATTTTAACTTTTTGACCTTTTTTAAGAAATTTCTCAGCCATATTTTGTTTGACCTCCAAATCATGCGTATCTGTTTTGAATCCAATGCGAATTCCCTTAATATCAATTTTCTTTTGTTTAGCTTTGTTCACTCGATCAAGTCGAGATTGTTGATATTGGTATTTTCCATAGTCCATAATCTTACAAACTGGTGGTTTTGCCATTGGGGCAATTTCCACCAAATCCAGCTCTTGCTCTTGTGCAAGTCGCAATGCATCAACTGGCGTCATAACACCCAATTGGTTTCCCGCATCATCAATCACTCGGATTTGCGGAACCCTAATTTGTTCATTGATTCTTGTAAGCGGACCTTTTTTCACAAAAGGCTTTCTATTTGGTACTCTTCTAATGATTTTGATATTAAATAATAAATACGGGGGAGTATTATCTCCTCTTTAGACACTATAAACGAATGACGTGTTATAGTCAAGCGAATATCATCGATAATAATAGATTTTATTATGTGGAGATGATGGGAATCCCTGCCTGCATGCCTGACGGTATGTAAACCGGCAGGCAGGGAACTCGCTAAGCGTTTTTGTGGAGATGATGGGAATCGAACCCATGTCCAAAATCGTCCATCTAAAACAATCTACAAGCTTAGTCTATCTATTGGATTTGAATGAGAGGTGATAGATAAACAAAACCCTCTCAATCTATTCCTAATGTAGTTTTATCAAATCAACTTAGAAAATATTGAAGTGACTATCCTGATTTTATGACACCAAGATCCGCCTATCAGGAGTTGACGGTTTGATGACTACGGCTTTCTCGCGAAGCGAGAGTTAGGCTGTAGCAACCGCAAAATTTGAAGTAAATGCTTGCGCAAATACTGATTTTGCTTTTGTTATGAAGTTTGCACTTATAACTTTGATGAACGATTAATGAGGAGATCATCATTCTCAGCTTGCATATTTTAAATGTACAATCTGTCGAAACCAGGCATCCCCGGACCGCTACGCGGTAATTTTTAATTCACGTTTCATATTTCTTTCAACCTCTCTTTTGCTGATTACTTCGCGCTTATCATATTTCTTTTTCCCTTTGCCAACGCCAAATTCTAGCTTCAAGAGGCGTCTCTTAGTATACACGCGAATAGGCACAAGTGTCAAACCTTGCACTTTCACTTTTCCTAATAAATGCTTGATTTCTGATTTTTTTAGGAGAAGCTTTCGAGCTTGAGTCGGTTCATAGTTTTTTAGCTCACCAGCGTGCTTGTAGGGGGTGATATGAGCGTTAGTTAGATAGAGTTCTGTTCCCTTGGCTGTAACAAAACTTTCTTTAAGGCTGATATGTCCCATTTTCACTGATTTCACTTCTTGTCCAGTCAAAACCAAACCAGCCTCATATTTATCTGAGATTTCGTAGTCAAAATTAGCGCGTTTGTTGAAAGCTAGAATAGTCATAGTATAAGTATCAGGTATTTTTGAATTTATATCAAGCTACTGTGGATAACTTCAAATTGACTTTATGTTAAAAATAGTGTATTATGAAAGTAGTGTAGTATAAAAATAGTGAAAAATAAAAAAAATGGTAAATAAAAATACAAAAAATGTAACAGCGATCACACTGCTTTTTTCAGCCATCTTAGGATTGGCTTTTTTTGTTTCTAAAGTCAACGCTGGAGTTGCGAATAATGTTACAGGTTGGTTGTGGGGTGGCAGTGATACAAATCTAGGTTGGATTAGTATGAACAATACTAATCAAGCTGGTGCGATTGACTATGGCGTCAGTATCCCTGCAACTGATGATGCAGTGACTGGCTTTGCTTGGAGTGAAAATGTTGGTTGGATCGATTTTGCACCAGCGGGACCATATCCAACAGTTGTAACAGGAGATGATTATCCTTATGCCACAAAACGTCTAGGTGATAGATTAGTAGGCTGGGCAAGAATAGTGAGCATTCAGCAAGCTGGAGCTAATGCTGGCGGTTGGAGTGGATGGATTCGCTTGAGTTCCGATGCTAGTGATCCAATTGTCTATGGAGTAGATATCACAAAAATGGATGGAACTGGTGCAAATCCAACGTATGCTTGGTCAAATGAATTTGGTTGGATTGATTTTTCTGGAGCATTGATAGCTGTAGCTACGCCTGGTGCTTGTGGAGATGCTGATACGCTGGGTGCTTATGCGGCAACAGATTCTGAATGGACTGCTGGAGGTTCTCGTAACGGCTATGCTTGTGTCGGAGATTCTGCAGTATCGACTGTTTCATTTCCAGCTGAAGGTGCTACTGTCACTTGGCTGTGTGGATCTGTTAATTGTTCAGGCTCTAGAGCTCTTGCAGGTTGTACTCCTAATGGTTGCGAATTGAATACTTGCGTTGGTGAAACTTGTGATGATACTTGTGAGACAAAGTCTGGAACTAAAAATTGCACAAATAATCACTGGCGTGAAGTTAGTCCGAACTAATTGAAATAGATTAAACAATACACTTAAAATAAATTTAATTTATAAAAAACAAAGCTATGTCGAGAACACTAAAAATAATAATTGCCGCTATAATTGCGATTGTCCTAACAGTTGGACTGTTATATGTAAAACTGAAAAAAGAACAAGAGGCTAGTCCAGTAAATACCAATATTGAAATCCCTGTTGGGCCTGAAGATGCATCTATGGAAGAGCAAAAAATTCTCGAATCACTATCAGCTCCAGCAACAGAACAAGCAACAACTAATGCACAAGAATCTATAACTCAAGAAACAGCTCAGCCAGTAGTTGATGAGCAAAAGATTATTGAATCACTATCAGCTCCAGTTAAATAATAAATTTTTAAATAATAAACAAATGTTGCAAAAAATTAAAAAACTTACTAAAGAAATCGGAGTCTTGTCTATCGGTTTCACTCTCGCACTGCTCATCACTATTGGTCTTTCCGTCTCCAATGCTTGGACCGAACCACCAGCAGCAGCTCCTGCAGGAAATCTTGGTGCACCAATCAATACTAGTAGCACAGGACAAATCAAAGCTGGAGGACTTTCTTTAAACTCAATTGGTGCGGTTAATGGTTTGATTGTGCAAAAAGGAAATGTCGGAATTGGGGTGCTTAGCCCAGCGTGGAGACTAGAGGTGGCGGGTGATATTAAATCAGGCGGAGCAAATACTTGGGGTTTTACTACACCGGATGATGGAAGGACAAGTTTGTATTTTGGTCAAGGCGCCAATAACTCAATAGCAACTTATCCAATTGAATTTAAAGCTGATGGCGGAGCAAGGTTTAATGGAAATGTTGGAATTGGAACAACCGCACCGTCGCAGAAATTGGATGTAGTAGGATATGTAAAGGGACAAACTGGTTTGTGCATCGGAAATGATTGTAGAACTTCTTGGCC
>DDWQ01000022.1 GCA_002345745.1 Candidatus Moranbacteria bacterium UBA2282
TGCAATAGGCAGTTTCCGTAGTATTCGGAAACTGCCTATTTTTGTTTGGATAATATATTATTTTTAGAGGATGCATACAATTGCTTTATTTTTTTTCATTTTTGCGGTAAGATGAGTTTATGAGGAGAATGTTGGAGAAAATCATTCAAAAAATTGTAATTGAGTTGTTCGCACTAGAACAGGTTGATTTTGCAGTGGATTATGCCAAAGAAGAAAAATTTGGTGACTATGCGACTAATGTGGCGATGATTTTGGCAAAAAAGGTAGGGAAAAATCCGATGGAAATTGCGGAAACGCTCAAAAAGGAGCTTAGCTCCTTAGAGGAGCTAAGCTCCTTTTTGAGCTCCTTTTTGAGTAAGATTGAAATAGTTGCTCCAGGATATATCAATTTCTATTTGTCAGAAAAGTTTTTGCAAGATAAGGTTGCGGAAATAAATTCTGCAAAAGAAAATTTTGGTACGGGAGAAAAAAGGAATGGAAAAACCATGGTTGAATATTCTCAGCCAAATACCCATAAGGAATTTCATATTGGTCACCTGAGAAATGTTTTTATTGGCAGCGCTATGGTGAATATCCTAAAAAAAGGAGGACAGGATGTTATTTCAGCTAACTATATTGGAGACACTGGCACGCACATCGCTAAATGTTTATGGGGAATGACGAAATTTTATAAGGATACTAATTTGGACGCTATTGAAAATAAGGCTGAATTTTTAGGAAAAGTGTATGCGGAGGCTGTGGCGGCTATCGGGGATAAACCAGAATATGAGGATGAATTTAAACAATTACAAAAGAGATTTGATGCAGGCGATAAGCAGTTAGTTGAATTATGGGAAAAAACCAAACAGTGGTCTCTGGATGAATTTCAAGAAATATACCAAGAGTTGGGAGTTGAATTTGATATTTATTTTTGGGAGAGTGAAGAAGAACAGGCTGGGAAAAAAATGGTTGTTGATTTGATGAAACAGGATTTTATAAAAGAAAGTCAGGGTGCGATAATTGCCGACCTGGAAGATTATAATTTGGGAATACTGGTGCTGATTAGGAAGGATGGTGGCATTTTATATGGACTTAAAGATATTCCACTGGCGATTAAGAAATTTAGTGAATATGGCATTGATAGAAGCATTATTGTGGTAGATATCCGCCAAGGATTATATTTTAAACAAATTTTTAAGATATTAGAACTTATTGGATTTAAGGAGAAAATGCAGCATATCGGCTATGATTTTGTTTCTCTTAAAGGAAGTGAAACTATGTCATCTCGAAAAGGGAATATTATCCCAGCTAAATTTTTGATGGAAAAGATGATTGAAAAAGTGAGAGAAAAATTTCCAGAAACTAAAATAGAAAAAGAAGTTGGGTTGGGGGCCCTAAGGTTTTACATGCTTAAATATTCAGCACAAAGCAAAATAGAATTTGATATGGGAGAGGCAATCCGTCTTGATGGAGCAACGGGCCCGTATGTGCAATATGCCCATGCACGAATTTGTAGTATATTGCGTAAGGCGCAGGAAACCAATGCTAATTTAGTATCCACTGATAATAATAGTCTTTCTTTGTTGGTGCATGAAAAAGAAATGAGCCTGATTAAGGAGTTAAATAAGTTTCCAGAATTGGTGGCAGAAGTCAGCGAATCCTACGAGGTACATAAATTGCCATATTTTGCGATTAAGTTGGCTGACAAATTTCATTCTTTCTATAATGCTTGTAAAGTGATTGACGAGGAAAATTTGGAACTGACAAAAGCCAGATTGAGTCTTATAATTGCAACGCGAATTGTTTTGGCAGAAACTTTGGATTTGATTGGCGTGTCTGTGCCAGAAAAAATGTAGTTGTCTGAACCACTGATTAACACTTGAACGCACATGATTGCACATGAATGTAAAATTTAAAATTTTCTAAAATTATGTTTAAAAAAGTTGAATCAAATCAAAAATTTCCTGAAATGGAAAATAATATTCTTAATTTTTGGGAAGAAAATAAAATATTTGAAAAGTCTTTGGAAAATCGGAAAGGGGCTAAAGAATATAGTTTTTATGATGGACCGCCGTTTGCCACAGGAACCCCACATTATGGTCATTTGGTAGGTGGCATAATGAAAGATGTGGTGCCGAGATATTGGACGATGCGTGGATTCTATGTTGAGCGCAAATGGGGTTGGGACTGTCATGGTCTGCCGATTGAAAATATCGTGGAAAAAGAAATGGGATCAAAAAAGAAAAAGGACATCGAGGCTATGGGTGTGGAAATTTTTAATGAAAAATGCCGTAGTAAAGTTTTGACTTATGTGGATGTGTGGGAAAAAGTTGTAAAGAGAATGGGGAGGTGGGCAGATATGAAAAATGCCTATCGTACGATGGATAAGGACTATATGGAGAGCGTGTGGTGGGTTTTTAAAGAATTGTGGGATAAAGACCTTATCTATGAAGATTATCGCTCTATGCACGTTTGTCCGCGTTGTGAGACCACCCTGTCACAGTCTGAAGTGGCTGAAGGGTATAAGGATATTAAAGATTTGTCAGTGATTGCTAAATTTGAATTGGTGGATGAACCAGGGACTTTTGTTTTGGCTTGGACGACAACGCCGTGGACATTGCCTGGCAATGTAGCTTTAGCAGTTGGGGAAGAAATTGATTATGTAAAAGTTAAAATGGAAGATGGAATTTTTATTTTGGCTAAAAATTTAATCGAGAAGGTTTTAAAAGAAAAACCTTTTGAAATTATTAGTGAATTTAAAGGGTCTGATTTGATTGGAAAGAAATATCAACCTCTTTTTAATTTTTATTCTAAAGATGAAAAATTAGAAAATCACGAGAATGGCTGGCAGATTTATGCTGGAGATTTTGTGACCACTGAAGAAGGCACTGGAGTGGTGCATATTGCTCCCGCGTTTGGAGAAGACGATATGCGACTAGGCAAGGAAAACAGTTTGCCTTTCGTGCAACACGTGGCGATGGATGGAAGCTTCAAAGAAGAAATGGGCGAACTGGCTGGACTAAATGTAAAGCCGATTGAAAATCCGCAAGCGACAGATGTAGAAATAATAAAATATTTAGCCAAAAATGGGACTCTCTTTCATAAAGAAAAATTCGAGCATAGTTACCCGCATTGTTGGCGCTGCGATACGCCTTTGATAAATTATGCTACGAGCTCATGGTTTGTAGCAGTGACAAAAATCAAAGGCAAGATGTTGGAACTAGCAAAAAATATTAATTGGTCACCTGCTAATTTGAAAGAAGGGCGTTTTGGTAAATGGCTGGAAGGAGCGCGTGATTGGTCAATTTCTCGTCAGAGATTTTGGGCTTCGGTAATGCCGATCTGGGTGTGTGAAGAATGCGGAGAGAAAAAGGTTTTTGGCTCTGTAGCAGAACTGGAAAAAATAAGTGGAGAAAAAATTGATGATTTGCATAAACATATTGTGGATAAGGTTACTTTTGCATGTGAAAAATGTAGCGGAAAAATGAAAAGAGTACCTGATGTTTTGGACACCTGGTTTGACAGTGGCTCGATGCCCTATGCACAAAAACACTATCCTTTCGAAAATGCAGATGGATTTGAAAAGACTTTTCCCGCTGATTTTATTGCGGAAGGCGTGGATCAAACTCGAGCATGGTTCTATTATCAACATGTTATTTCTAGTGGCATAAAAAATAGTAATGCATTTAAAAATGTGATTGTTAATGGCATTGTTTTAGCTGAAGATGGCAAAAAAATGTCTAAGAAGTTGAATAATTATCCTGACCCAGGCGAAATGTTTGAAAAATATGGAGCCGATAGTGTACGGTATTATTTAATGAGTTCTCCTGTGGTAGCTGCCCAAAATATGAATTTTATTGAAAATGAGGTAGGGGAGATTACACGAGGAATGATGCGAATGCTTTGGAACTCATATTCTTTCTTTGTGTTGTATGCGGAGATTGATAAATTTGAAGCAGACAAAAACTTTGATCCTAAAAAATTAAATGGACTTTTGGATAAATGGCTGGTTTCAGAATTACAGTTCCTTATTAGGGACTTCAATAGTCATATGGAAAATTATGAATTACACAAAGCCTCTAGACTTCTGCCAAAATTCGTAGATAATCTTTCCAATTGGTACATTCGCAGAAGTCGCAAGCGATTTTGGAAAAGTGAAGATGATGGCGATAAAAATGAAGCCTATCAGACTTTGTATTATGTTTTAGTGGAACTTTCTAAGGTGATGGCACCATTCACGCCTTTTATTGCAGAGGAGATTTATAAGAATTTAACTAATGGTGAGTCGGTACATTTGACTGATTTCCCTGTGGTGGATGAAAGTTTGATTGATGAAGCATTGAATGAAAAAATGGATAATACTCGATATATTATCACCGAGGCTTTGCAGTTGCGGGCTAAAAATGGAATCAAAGTTAGGCAACCACTCTCTGAATTGATAATCACCAATTATGAAATGCAAGAAGACTTTATGGAAATTATGAAAGAGGAAGTTAATATTAAAAATATTATTAGCAAAACTGGACCAGAAAAGAAAGTAGAAATAAATATTGAACTCACCGAAGAATTGAAGTTGGAAGGCGATGCACGTGAAATTATTCGCTCGATTCAAGCGATGCGCAAAGAAGCTGGTTATGAGGTTGACAATCGGATAAGGGTATGGTATAGTGGAATGTCGGAAGTTTTTGATAATAAAAAACTAAAAGACATTATTGCCAAAGAAATTTTGGCAATTGAAGTTCTTTCTCAAGGAGTAAATTTTCCTGTACCAGATTTAGAAAAAGAATTTTTGGTGGATGGAAAAAAAATTATAATTGCTATAAAAAAAGAAAATTAACAACAAAAAAAGGAGAGGAAATGACAAGGAAATATTTCATGGCGAGAGCTCTTGTAGTTTTTTTGTGCGGGTTGTCGACCGCCAGTATTTTGCAAAAATTTTATACTGGCATTGAAATTGAAAATATGCCAGAATTGACCAAATGGCTCAGTACAGTCGCTTACTGGTACATTTTTGTTGTCGCTACCGGGGCTATTTCAATTATAGTACTTACAATTATTGAAATGTTTTTTGCAAAGATTGAAGGTGACTCAAATGAAAGGAGAAACTTATGAAAGATGGGAGGCTGGTCCAGTGGAATCATCACCGCCAGTAATGCAGGCAGACCCAGTGGAAGTCGTTGCAGTGATACCAAAAATGCAGGCACAGACAGTGTGCCAAGTTTGTTCTAAAAGAACGGCTACATATATTACAGACTGCAGACGGATAGTGGGGAGAGGTAGAAATTCTCCCTTAACGATAGTTGTCTGTGATGAATGCGGAAAATTATTTTCCGGGGAGCATACGCTTCCATTAAAAATGAAAGAGTGAAAAAGGATTAATGTCACTGACATCAATCCTTTTTGATTTTCCAGCTGTTTAATCATATACTAGATAGATGGATTACAAATATCAAGGCATAATTTTGAATAAACGGGATATCGGCGAAGTAGATCGTATTTATACAATCTATACTTTAGAAGGTGGAAAAATCCGTATCTTGGGTAAAGGCGTGCGAAAGCCAAATGCCAAGTTGGCTGGAAATCTTGAACCTATAACTAAGGCTGAAATTTTTGTATCCAGAAACAGAGGGATGGGAAAAATCACCGGCTCGATTGCGATTAATAATTTTTCCAATATCAAAACAAACCTAGATTTGATTACTAAAGTTTTTTATGTTTTTAAACTTCTTGCTAAAATAATTTCTGAAGAAGAAAAAGATGAAAAAGTTTTTAATCTTTTAGAGAAATATTTATCAGGTATGAATAAGCTTAGTCAGGATGAGAACAAGGCTGATATACTAACGCTGGGATTATTATTTAAAATATTAGATGAAATGGGTTATCGCTTGGAAGTAGAAAAATGCGTGTATTGTGAAAAGAAGTTGCTTCTAGAAAATAACTATTTTAGCGTGTCACGTGGCGGAATTTTGTGCCATAATTGCCATAGTTTCGAACAGAAAAAAATAATAGTTAGTAATGAGTCAATAAAATTGATTAGAATTTTTCTGCAAAATAAAATAGAAAATCTGGTCAAGCTGAAAGTTTCCCAAGCGGACATTAACCAGCTTAAATTAATTCTTAATGAAGCTACTGGTTGGTTTGTAGGCGATGGCACTGGCAGTTGATAAAAAGCTCTATTTTTGGTATTATTTAAGTGTTAGACCTATTGTACAATAAGTCTATTAAATAAAATAAAAAATCACAACTATGTCACTTTCTGAAATAAAAAATAAATTATATAAAAAAGAACTTGATAAAAATTTAACACAGCATGATGAAAGTGAATTTGATGCTAGAGTTGATTCTGTCGATGAGAAAAAAGCAATGGTTGCTAGAGTTGGTGATGACTGGATGGCAGGAGAAAGCTATTTAAATGAGAAAAAGAAAAGCGCACTTAAAGTATTGGGCATTTCATTGGGAGTGATCATTGGTATTTTGGCGATACTTGTGGCAGTTTATCAAATACGCAAATCCGCCTTTAACGAGAGCAGGGTTACAGTTTCAATTGATGGTCCGATGGAAGTCAAAAGTGGCAAGTTGTTAACTTATGAAATAGCATATAATAATAATAATCGAGGAACATTGAAGAACGCAGTTTTGAGAATAAATCATCCAGTTAGCTTTAAGCCAGAGGAAAGCACTCAATATAGAGAGGAAAGTCCAACAGTGAGTCTGGTTGATTTAGGTGATCTTCCAGGGTATGCAACTGGAAAAATTGTTTTTGGTGGAAGGGTGTATGCTCCAAAAGGCACATTGATGTATATAAAGAATAATTTTACTTATACTCCGAATAATTTTAATAGTCAGTTCAGTGCAAACTCTCAATTGGGAATTAATGTTATCTCCTCTCCCATCACTTTTGAGGTTATGGGACCACAAAATTTGGCTAACGGCGATTCACTTGATTATCAGATAACTTACAAGAACGACGGAGAAGATGATTTTGAAAATATTCGCATCAAAGCAGATTTTCAAGATGGGTTTACTTTTTCAAGGGCCTCAACTCCACCTGCGGAAGGGAACAATACTTGGTATATTGGACATCTTTCAGTTGGAGAAGAAGGAAAAATCATTATTAGTGGTAAACTGCAGGGTCAAGAAAACAGTATTAAAAAATTTGTAGCACATATTGGAACAATAAACCAAGATCAATTTATGAGCTATAATGAAGAACAAATATCTACGCGAATTGTGGCGTCACCACTGACAATAGCACAAACTGTTAATGGTATGACTGATTTTGTGGCTAATGCTGGTGATGAGCTAAAATTTGAAATACAGTATAAAAATAATGGTGATGTTGGGTTAAGAGATGTTATTGTGAAAGAAACTCTGGACAGTCCTATTCTGGATTATGGAACATTGGTTATGGATGGGGGATCATTTAACACTGATAATAAAACTATAGAATGGAAGGCTGTGGATTACCCAGAGCTTGCTAATCTTGCTGTTGGTCAGACAGGCAAGATACAGTTTTCTATTAAAGTTAAAAATATCATCCCAATACAAACTAGTAATGATAAAAATTTTGTAATTTCAAGCATAGCAAAAATAGATAGCCCAGATGTCGCTACACCAATTGAAATGAATAAAATAATTGCTGGTAATAAGATAGACATAAAATTAAAATCCAAATTAATTCTAGCTGTGACTGGGTACTATACCGATTCTCTAATAGAAAATACTGGTCCAATTCCTCCAATTATTGGAGAAGAGACTAGCTATACTATGCATCTTAAAATTGGAAATGTTTCCAACGACATAACAGATGCTAAAGTGGATGTTGTTTTGCCAACTGGTGCTATTGCAACCGGAAAAATATATCCAACAGATGCAAAATTAGATTATAATGAAAGGACTAATGCTCTGACTTGGAATGTGGGAAATATGAAAGTAGGTGAAGGCATTCTAACTCCTTTGAGAGAAGTTGCTTTTCAAATAAAAATAAAACCAGCGCCAAATCAAGCTGGTCAAGTTGTGGATCTAATAAATAGTGCTATTTTTTCAGCCAAAGATTCATTTACCGGCCAGACACTAAGTGCTAATTCAGAAAGTAAAAATACGATGTTACGAGAAGATCAGACCATAAGTCAGTTGGGTTGGAAAGTGAGTGAATAGACTTATTTCATGACAGAGCTTAACTGTAAAATTTATGAAAAATTATTTCGAGATAATTAAAAAAAATAAACTTGCCAGAGTTGGAAAACTCAAAACTAAAAACGGAGAAATTAACACTCCGTTTTTTATGCCTGACGCGACGCGGGGATTTGTTAAATTCTTGAGTAAAAATGATTTGAAGTCGGCAGGAATTTTTCCGATGGTGGTTAATACCTATCATTTGTATCTTCAGCCGGGAATGGAAATAATAAAAAAAGCCGAGGGTGTGCATAAATTTATGAATTGGGATGGACCATTGCTGTCTGATTCTGGCGGTTATCAAGTTTTTTCTTTGATACACAAAAATTCAAAGATGGGGAAAATCACCGAAGACGAGGTTATTTTTAAATCGCCCTTGGATGGTTCAATGTATGTAATCACGCCGGAAAAAGCGATTCAGATTCAATTTGATTTAGGCGTAGATATGATGGTTTGTCTTGATGATCCGCCGCCCAATTCATATTCCAAAGAGAAAATAAAAAAAGCTGTTGAGCGAACATTGCGTTGGGCACGTCGGTGCAAGGTTGAATATGAAAAGCAAATCTTCGAGCGAAAAATTAAAGATGAAAATCGACCGTTGCTGTTTGGCGTAATTCAAGGCGGAGAATATTTAGATTTGCGGAAAATGTGCACGGACGGTTTAGTTGAAATTGGTTTTGATGGATATGGATTTGGTGCGCGACATGTTGATAGTGAGGGGAATTTTTTGGCAGAAGTTTTGGCATATACAGCTAGTCTCATTCCGGAAGATTCTTTGCGGTTTGCGTTAGGGGTTGGAACGCCGTATGACATCGTACGTTGCGCCGAGATGGGCTGGGATATGTTTGATTGCGTAATTCCAACAAGAGAAGGGCGGCATGGCCGATTGTTCATTTGGGATGAACAATCGGAAATTTCAAATTTCATCCGCCGCGGCGGACAAATTCCAAATAAAATTCAAAATTCAAAATTCAAAATTCAAAATTTTTATCATACTATCAATATTAATAATGAAAAATATAAAGATGATTTTTCTCCGATTGATGCACATTGCAATTGTGAATTATGCGCCAAGCACACGCGAGCCTATCTGCGGCATATCTTTGCGATGAAGGATCCTTTGGCAATGCGATTGGCTTCAGCGCATAATTTGAAGTTTTATATGGAGCTGATGGAAAAGTTGCGAAAGCAATGAGGATTGTGTAATTTCTCGCATCAGTAGGAGATTCGCAGTGTTTTTTTGGTTATTTCTCAATTCTGTCGATGTGGTATAATAAAATTAGTGTTTTGTGGATTGCGTCGTTTCTCAAGAAGATCAGTTTTAGGAGCACTACTTGACTTGCTCAGTATATCGGAAATTCCGACGAACTATCGCCGATAATAAGGAAAACTTGACAAAAACAATAAAATAATCTATATTTATGGAAATACTAATTCCATAATGAGTCTCAATATGGCAACATTAATTCCAAGATTTTTTACAGCTCCTAAGGAAAGCTTTTTCCTTTTTGGTCCTCGTGGAACAGGGAAATCTACCTGGCTAAAAGAAAATTATGCCAGCGCTCTTTGGATTGATTTGTTAGATCCGGAAACTTTCCGCCTATATACCGCATATCCAGAACGGCTTAGTGAGTTAGTGCTTGGTAATCCGGAAAAGAAAACAGTTGTAATTGATGAGGTTCAGAAAGCACCAGAACTTTTGAATGTGGTTCATTCTTTAATTGAAAAGAAGCTAGGCATTCAATTTATTCTAACGGGCTCAAGTTCTCGCAAACTAAAAAGATCCGGTGTCGACTTATTGGCTGGCAGGGCTTTGAAAAAATCCTTACATCCATTTATGGCAGCGGAATTGACGCATGAATTTGATTTTGGCAATTCATTGAAATATGGAATGTTGCCCCTAGTGCTTGAATCTAAAAATAAGCAAGATACTTTGAATTCGTATGTGGCGCTATATATACAGGAAGAGGTGCAAGCAGAAGGATTAGTTAGAAATATTGGAAATTTTTCACGATTTTTGGAGGCAATCAGTTTTTCACACGGATCACTTTTAAATATCAGTAATGTGGCACGTGAGTGCCAAGTGGAAAGAAAAGTTGTGGAAAATTATGTAACAATTCTGGAGGATCTTATGCTTTCACATCGAATAGGTGTGTTTTCTAAGCGAGCCAAAAGAGCAACAGTCACTCATTCTAAATTTTATTTTTTTGATGCGGGAGTTTTTCGCTCATTGCGTCCAGCTGGACCACTGGATCGTTCGGAAGAAATTGATGGCGCAGCCTTGGAGGGGTTGGTTGCCCAGCATTTGATTGCGTGGAATTCATATCGCGGAGAAAAAACCAGTTTGTTCTATTGGCGTACTCGCGCCGGTAGTGAAGTTGATTTTGTTGTGTATGGCAAGGATTTTTTTTGGGCAATTGAAGTGAAAAACACCGCAAAAATAAGTGACAGCGATTTGCGGTCTTTGCAAGCATTCAAAGATGACTATCCGGAAGCCCAGGCCATATTTCTATATCGCGGCAAAGAAAAATTATTGAAAAAAGGCATTCATTGCATTCCTTGCGAGCAATTTTTGCAAAAGCTGAATATGAATAAGATTTTCAAGTTGTGAAAATTCGTTAATAATTCGTGACCATTCGTGATTGTATGGTATAATAAAATCAGTGTTTTGTGGACTTCTCCACCTCTCAAAAAGCTCAGCTTTGGGAACACTTAAGATTGAGCTATAAAAAAGTAAAAAATAATTTAATCCAAATGGGTAAAATAAAAAACAATGCAAATAATCTTCAAGACTTGCTGGGGGGGGGGATTTAAAAGTCAATCCAAAAAATAATTTCAAAAGAATCCTAGTCTCAAGTTTTTTTATCTTGGGATTTTTTGTTTTCGGGGTGGGACAAGCGAGTGCGACGACGTATTATGTTGACTCATCCATCACTGATACCAATATCGCTAGTGCTACACCGGATTTTACGACATATAATCACACGATTTATACTACAACAGGTGGAAGTGATAGCGTTTTTAAAACTATTGCGGACATCAATGCTTTTTCTGCTCTTCAACCAGGGGATTCAGTGTTATTTAGAAAAGGTCAAATTTGGAGAGAACAACTTACAGTTCCAGCTTCAGGGACAGACGGTCATGAAATTACATTTGGTGCATTTGGAAGTGGGGATGATCCATTAATTAAAAGAACCGATCTTTGTAGCAATTGGCAAGAGCATAGTTTGATTCATAACGGAAGCATGGAATATTACACAGGTGCACAAGATGATGATACTTCAGATATTTTTTCTAAATGGGGTGAGTTGTATAGTAGCGGGTCCAAAATAGAGTCAACTAGTAATACTCATTCAGGCAGTAGTGCTATAAAACTTTATAGAGATAGCTCTAATCATGACGCGTGGATTCATCAAAATTTCAGTGCAAATGCTTCTACTGAATATTACTTGGAGTTTTATGGAAAAAAAGAAACTGGCAGTGGTAATCTAGATGTGTTTTTTATATATACCAAGGATGGTGTGAATAATTATTTACAAAGCGATGGTAGTTGGAGTACAGTATATGGTTTTCCATCTATTTTAAGTGTTTCGGAAACCTCTTGGACTAAAAAATCACTAGCTTTTACATCACCAGATACAGCCGCTAATATTCAAATTCGCTTCATGAATAATCGTTGGAATACAACAGGAAATAGCTATGTAGATGATGTCTACGTTGTTGAGGGAAATTCAAGAGATTCAAAATCAATTTGGGAAGGATATCTTGATCCAAGTATTTATTATCGTTTTGGTGCAGTAGGTGAAGACGGTTTTAGATTGCCCATATCTTCTGCTGATCCTATGGATATGGAAGATGGGTATTTTGTATCATCCACTAACGATAAATATTTTTATTACCGAAATGACCTAGGCAGACCATCCTCGATAGAAGTTGGTACTAGAGGAAAAGCTATTAATGTAAGCGGTAGGTCATATGTGGTAATAGACAGTATAAATGTTTATGGTCCAAATGGGGCATCCAATACAAGTGCGGATAGTTTAGTGTCTGTTAGTTTATCTGCTTCTCATGTTGTTGTGCAAAATCTAACAGCCAGCTTTTTTCAAGGCATTGGCATTATTTCAGACAATACTACTTCTGATATAACATTTTCCAATGTGGTTGTCCATGATGGGAAGAATACGGGTATTTATATGAATTCACAAACAGGTTTTGTTTTGAATAGCAAATCATATAATAATGGTAAGGTAGTTAGTGATACTGGAGATATGGGAGGAATTGGAGTATACCAGGGTGGAAATGTGACAATTAGTGGAAATGAAGTTTATAACAATGGTCCAGTTGACCGGGATGCTGATAAAGAAATATCTATAGTTGGGGCAGTTAATCCGGTTATCATTACAAAAAACTATATACACGACTGTGTTCAGGGATGTATACAGATAGCTGAGGGAGGAGATGACAGTGAAATATCTAGTAACATTATAAGTGGTTTTGGCAGTATGCCTGGAAGCACTGGGTCTAATGGTTCTTGGGCTGGTATAAGAATAGGTGGCGGAGTCGGTGGTGCAACAGGAGTTAAGGTAGCTAATAATATTATATATAATGGGCAACAGAGTGTTAGCACAACCCATGCTGGATTAGCTATTCTTAACTATGACAATAATAATGGAATGACTTCTAAAAATAATATTTTTTTAAACAACCTCAGCAAGGACATCTGGGTTGGGTCTACTGCAAACACAGCAGATGATGATTTTAATAACAATCTATTTTATAAATCAAGCTATACGCGTAATTGGTCTTGGAAGGGCATAGATTATAGTACTTTAACTGACTGGAAAATTAACACATTGATGGACGCTAGTTCTATGGTTTCTGACCCGCTTATTTTATCCGCTACTCCAATAATAAATTCTGATTTTAGATTGCAATCAACCTCCCCCGCCATCGACTTCGGCACCTCTGTCGGTCTCACCACCGACTACGCCAACAATCCCATCTACGGCACTCCTGACATCGGAGCCTATGAATATCAACCACCATATACAACAGGCATAGATAGAATTGACATTGGAGCTGGAGCGAGAATCTATCAAGATGGAAAGTTTAGAGATGTTGCCACCACAACTGGTCTCGGAGCTGATCTAACCATAAAACCAAGTTCTGGCAGTTTCGAAACTTTCACTTCCATCCAAACTCGTCCAGAATGGCTCAATATCTCAGATCTCACTTGGACTGCAGAGAACAAACAATGGACTGAATCCAGCGAAGACTCATCTCTCACTAATACTCTTCACACTATTGGAGACCTTACTCCTAATGTCTACTACGACCTTAAGGTTGATGATGTTGCTCAAAACATCACCGGAGATAGTTGTACTGATAACACTTGCCAAGCTGATTCCGATGGAAAACTAACTTTTACCTATTTAGGTCACTACTCAACCCACACTTTCTCTGTTGTCCCAAGACTTGGTGAAATAGTGACTGAACTTTCTGACATCGATCTCAAAATCAAAA
>DDWQ01000010.1:0-413 GCA_002345745.1 Candidatus Moranbacteria bacterium UBA2282
GATTTGACGTCATCCCCACCTTCCTCCCAGAACTTTGCTCGCAAGCTCGCAAAGTAATCACCAAATCACAAGATACATTTTCCAAACTTTTTGGTTATTGTTTCTTGATTATTGATTTTTACTTTGAACTTGTGTTCAAAGTTCTGGGCAGTCTCGTGTGACAATATAACACACGATAGGGGTTGCGCTCGTTTCCTGACTTAACAGAACATCTTACGACACGAGCTGACGACAACCGTGCAGCACCTGCTATACACCCTCGAAGGCTTATGTATTTCTACATAATGCAGTATAGTTTCAAACCATGGTGAGGTTTCCCGCTTATCGTCGAATTAAACCACATGCTCCACCACTTGTGCGGATCCCCGTCTATTCCTTTGAGTTTTAGTCTTGCGACCGTACTCCCCAGGCGG
>DDWQ01000010.1:494-33615 GCA_002345745.1 Candidatus Moranbacteria bacterium UBA2282
CAAATGCCTTCGCCTTTGGTGTTCCGTATGATATCAACGCATTTCACTGCTACACCATACGTTCCATTGATCTCTGACTGTCTCTAGATATACCGTTTCGAATGCAGTTTTCGAGTTGAGCTCGAAGATTTGACATCCGACTAATATATCCGCCTACATGCTCTTTACGCCCAATAAATCCGGATAACGCTTGAGGCCTCTGTATTACCGCTACTGCTGGCACAGAGTTAGTAGCCTCTTATTCCTTAGGTACCGTCATTGCATTCTTCCCTAAGAAAAGCGGTTTACGACCCGAGGGCCTTCTTCCCGCACGCGGCGTCGCTCGTTCACCCTTTCGGGCATTGACGAATATTCTCGACTGCAGCCTCCCGTAGGAGTTTGGGCAGTGTCTCAGTCCCAATGTTGGGGGCCGTGCTCTCACACCCCCTACCCGTCATAGCCTTGGTAGTCCATTACACTACCAACAAGCTGATAGGACACAGGCTCCTCCTGAAGCGATAAATCTTTACTCCGTAGAGACTATCGTGTATTATCACGGATTTCTCCGAGTTATTCACGACTTCAGGGCAGATTCCTATGTATTACTAACCCGTTTGCCGTGCCGACCTAAGTCGGCACTCGACTTGCATGCCTTATCCACGCCGCCAGCGTTCATCCTGAGCTAGGATCAAACTCTCATAATAAAATTATAAACTCAATAAAGAATTTATAACTACCTGGTATCTAATGAATCCAGGAATTTGTTTTTAGTGTCTTGCGACTCTAAAAGTTTACCACGTGGTTCAACCTAAGTTGAACTTTACGTGGTTTTTAGCTCTTATCAAACCACCCGAAGGTGATAAGAAAGGACTAATCACAAAAAATTGCGATTTATTTACTACATTCTGACAGAGCTACTAATTCTATCAAATGTAGATTCTGAACATATACATGTATATTCAATTTTTAAGGAAGCTATTTTTTGACTCACCTGCCGGTGGGAACAAAAAACACAGCGGTAAAAACATTGGTCAATATTTTTATTGCTGTATTTTCTTTCACCCGAATTTATAGATTTTTGACTATTATTCGTTTCCCCGTTTTGTTGTTAAATTTTTATAACTAGCTAGATTAAATTTCTAGTACTTATGCAGTTTAGCAAGGACTAAAAAACTTGTCAACCCCTCGCTATTTTTGCCCTGTTGATAACTTTTTTGAATGTCCTTTAGACAGTATACATGGTAAATAGCAAGAGGTCAACTGTTGCAGATTATAGTCCTAAAATCAGTATCAGAAAGACTTTAATATTAAATTAATTATCTAACTCTTATTTATTAGTTATCTTTAAAGATGCCCATGCTAACACCATCTTCTGGACTATCAATAGAATGACTGTTGCCATATCTGCCTTTTTCTAGTTCCTGAACTGTTTCACCACCCGATCTTACACCAGGAAAAATCTTTTTGTGCTCCTGATTAACTCCAGCATCTTCCGACACCATTAGCCCGCCATTTAGCTCTGGACTCATACCCTTTGGCACACTCACTACCTCAAGCTCTCCTAGGCTATCTTGTGCTGCATTAGAATTAGATTCATTGACTATATTTTCATCTGACATCTGCACAGTTTCCATTGATCCAATCTCATCAGCCAAAGCTTCTTGCACGACTCCAGTGCCCAATACTAAAATCATCACGGAAGCAGCAATCATAACAGCCTCGCGAGGAGATTTTTTAGAAGCCCAGAATATAATTCCTCCACCATGTTGATTGAGATTGTCGGCTGTCCATATAGCCCCTTTCTTAACCTCATCGGAGATTCTTTCGATGGTTTTTGTTACGATATCCCTAGCATCTTCCGGCGTAATAGTTTTATACAGAGACATCATTTCTTCTGCGCTGATGCCCATGATTTTTTCTATCTTGTCTAATTCCATTTCTACTTGTTCAGCCTTTTTAAACAAATCTTCTCTCTCATTTAGTTTTGCTGTGTTTTCTATTTTATTATTGATATTCTCAAGACCCTGCGTGTTTCTTTTTAGATCTCTTGTTGCAACCATTTTCTTCATTATTTCAAACATAGAATTTATTTTTTGGTATTATTTATTGTTTATATTATACCACAAAATTTTTCTTTGTAGAAAAAAGCTCTTTTTTACAAGAGCTTTTTGTAGTTTATTTTTTTCTTATTTCATCCATCGCCACGGGCATAAACTTTTTCAGCACTTCGGGAATTTTCACACTGCCGTCAGCTTGTTGGTAGTTTTCGAGAATGGCAATCAAAGCTCTGGTAATTGCCACAGCTGTGCCGTTCAACATATACACAAAATTATTTTCACCAGCTTTATTTTTGTATTTTATATTCAAGCCTCGTGCTTGGTAGTCAGTGCAATTTGAGGTTGAAGTTATCTCAGCCCAATCACCCATTAAACCATCTTTATTTGGCTTGCCAGGCATCCAAGCTTCCAGGTCAAATGTTCTAACGGCTGGACCACCCAAATCAGCAGTGCAATGATCAACAACTCTGAAAGGAATTTTCAAGCCTTCAAAAATTTCTCTTTCAATTGCCAATAATTCTGCATGAGCCTCCTCCGCCTTTTCCGGAGTTACATATTGAAACATTTCAATTTTTGTAAACTGATGTACACGAAAAATTCCTTTAGAAAATTTGGAATAAGCTCCGGCTTCCGTTCTGAAACAATGTGATACAGCTACATATTTTTTCGGCAATTCTGCTTCACTCAAAACTTCGTTCATATGCAATCCACCCATCACAATCTCCGCTGTGCCAATCAAACATAGGTCGCTATTTTCTATATTATAAACTTGGGTTGATTCCCCGCGCGGATTAAATCCCAAGCCTTCCAAAACTTCCTTCTTGGCAACATCTGGAGTGATGAATGGTGTGAAGTTATGACCAATAACGACATTCAGCGCATAATTAATTAACGCCATTTCCATCAAGGCTAACTCATTTTTTAAATAGTAGAACTTTGCTCCGCTGACTTTGGTCGCTCTATCAAAATCAATCAAATCAAGTCTTTCTGCAATTTCAACATGGTCACTTGGCTCAAAGTCAAATTCCGTTGGCTCACCAAAAATATCCAAAACCGGATTATCATTTTCATCCGCACTCACGCGCACATCCGGATGCGTCATATTTGGAACTTTTAAAAGCAATGTTCGTAATTCCTCTTCAACTGTTCGTTTTTTTTCTTCTAAAATTTTTATCTCATCTCCGATATTTTTCATCTCTTCAATCTGCTCTACAGTTGGTTTTGTTTTTGAACCAACATTTCTTTTCGCCCGCAACTCGTCAATCGTTGTTTGTGATTGTCTCTTTTCTTCATCAACTTCAAGTAGATGATTTATATCAACATCCACCAATCTATTTTTACAGTTTTCCTGCACTGCCTCTGCATTTTCCCGAATAAATTTAATATCCAACATAAATGTATGTAAAAAAGTTAATTTTTATTTATACTGCCAGTCTATACTATTTTTCCTAAAAAATAAAGCTGACCAGCGATTGGGCGTACATAATCCCAATTATTCCATATGCCACCCCCAAAACAGCCCCAGCCAGCACATCACTAGGATAATGCATACCATTGTGCAATCGTGCAAAAGTTATTAGCAAACCAAATAATATAATGCCAGGCCAAGCAATCGGATAAAAATTCACAAGAACAGTTAGTGCTGCCACATTTGCCGAAACATGACTGGAGGGAAAAGATGAATCATTGTGTTCTCTGCCAATTGGAAAAATTTCTTGCGAATATGCAATATATGGTCGAGTTTTTTCGAAATATTTCAATAGCAAATATTTAAACACGCCTTCGCTAATCAAAAAATGTAATCCAGCGGCAATGACTAGAGCTGTAGCGATATTTTTTCCATTTTCTGCAAAGAAAAAAATAAGAATCGTAAACAGCGTCCAAAAAATTGCAAGGTACATTATCCGACTGACAAAATCTGTCACGCCGTCAATTGCCGTCCCTCGCCCCAACCGATTAAAAAATTTTACGATTTTTAGTTCCATACTCTTGTTTTATTTTTTTCTTCTTTATCTCTAAATGCTTGCTCAAGATCTATATCTAAATAATTACAGATATCTAATAGATATATCAAAACATCAGCTGCCTCTTCAGCAACATGAAAATTTTCTGAATTCTTATCCGATTTAATATTCTGTGTCTTTCTCGCGGCTTTCGCCAACTCACCACATTCCTCAAGAAGCAACATAAAAAGTTCAGGCACTGTTTCTTTATCAAAACCTCTAATCTTTATCATTTCCGCCACATACCCCTGGAAGTCTCTCAAGGTTGGATTGCTATTTAATTCCAATTTATTATTTTTCATAAATATTTTTTTGAACTTATACTTTATTTATAATCTAAGTGCATCCACGCCCATCTTCAATAAATTTACATAAACTTTATTCAGTGGCAACCCAATGACAGAATAGAAATCGCCATTAATACTTTCAATCAATATCGCCGCTCTTTCCATTAAGCCATAAGAACCTGCTCTTGTCATTGGTTCTCCCGTGGCGATATAATTATCAATTTCCGCTTCGGATAAGTCTCTAAATTTTACCGAAGCCATCCCTACATCGTTGATTATAACATTATTTCGGGTATCAATAATAGCAAAACCAGTCACCACCTCATGCTCCTTGCCCGAAAAATTGCGTAGCACCTCCCGAGCATCCTGCTCATTTTTCGGCTTTCCAATAAATTTATCCTTAAAGATAACGAAGGTATCCGCTCCGATAATGATTGCGTCATCATAATGCTTGGCAACATCACGCGCTTTATTTAGCGCTAGGAACTTGACCAGCTCATGCGGGTCACTCAAAGCCTGCATATCCTCTTCGTAGTCACTTTCATGGATATCAAACTTAAGACCAATCTGTTCTAATAAACATTTTCTTCTTGGTGATTTTGAAGCTAAGACAATTTTTCTCATATATCTAAAATTTTATCTTTTTAAATAATCCCCTTAATTTCCTGTTCAAATCTAGCAAAAAACTCTTTCATATACAAATGCCGCTCTTGGGCGATTCTTTTTCCTTCTTTAGTTGCAATCTTATTTTTTACATACTTAAGTTTTATTTCATATTCCAAAAGAGCACTGTCCTCATTAGTATAAGAATGATCCTTGTTCAATTTCGCTAATTTTTTTTCATTTCCAGTATAAAGACAATTTGACCCAGCACCTCCTGCAAAAAGAAAATCTCGTGCAATCCCGATTGCTCCGATGGAGTCTAATTTGTCAGCATCAAAAATTATTTTCGCTTCCAATGTCTCCGGTTGATTATTCTTTCTCCAACGATGCGTTTCAATGCAATGGATAATGTTTTCAATTTGAGATTCTTCCATTCCATATTTCTCTAAAATTTTTCTAGCTATTTTTGCTCCCTCCTCAGCATGGCAAAGCCTTCCTTTGCATTTCATTTCTTCCTTCCTTCCAATGTCATGCAAAAAAGCCGCTAATTCCAAAACAAACAAATCAGCCTGTTCTTTTTTGCCAATGTGTAGTGCCAACGCTCGCACTCGTTCCACATGTGTCCAATCATGGCAACCACTGGCGCCAACAAAAAACTCTTGCGCCTCTTCCTTAATTTTAGCAATGGTTTCTTTTTTATTCATTTCACTTTATTCTTAATTTATACATAGTCCAGGATGCCAAAAAATGACAATTGGCTATTTCTCCGTTTCTTATCATAGCATCAATTTCATCTTCGCTCTTCCAAAATAACTCAATATCCTCCTCCTTATCTCCCTCTAGAAATTTTTCTTCTAATTCCGTCGCCAGGAATACATACATTTTTGATTGACTCCTTCGATTGTTCACCAAATAATTTCCTAACAGCTCCAATTTGCCAGCCCTTAATTTAGCTTCTTCCATCAATTCTCGATTCGCTCCGATCTTAATCTCCTCTCCCAAAGGAACTTCACCGCCACAAAATTGATACAACCATTCTCCAACAGGATGGGAATATTCCCTTCCAATCAATATCTTTCCATCATCTCCTTTTGCAATCACACTAGCTGCATTGGCAGTATATTTGAATTTCAAATAATCAGTCTTTGTCCCGTCAGGCAACAAAACAATATCCTCAATTAGTGTGAGTCTAGGATGCTTAAAAATTTCGCTGGAAGACAATATTTTCCACATAATCTTATACTTTTTTTTAAAATACATTTATACGGTTGCCAAAAATTCATCCATATTTTTATAGCGCTCCTCAAAAACAAGGTATAGTGTTTCGGGTTTTTCCGGTTCTCCAATCAAAATCAAAGACTTTCCCAAACCAAAGGCTATCCCAGCTTCCATATGTGCCGAAGTTCCTGCGGGCAAAAGCAAAATCACCTTTTCAGCGTTTTTTAATCCCTCCAAATCTTCCTCAAATACTTTTTTAAAATATGCATCATTATAAAAATCTTGCACAGATTCAAGCGCCTTCATCTGCTCTTCTGGATGAGCATCCGCGTTATTTGGATCAGCAGGAAGACTGCAAAAATTATAACAAGTTTTACCCTTTTGCGATAATTTTTCTATCAACAACTCACATTGCTCTTTATTTCTAAATCTTGATATTAATGTATAATCTGTCATATAGTTGAGTATTTTATTTTTTAACTTTCTTTGTCATTTTACAACCTTTTACAAAAACTTTTTTAGCAGTCTCAAAAATTTCTACCACTTTATATTTCCCCTTGGTAGACACTTCGCCATCTTGCATGAAATGTGTGACTTCTACTAATTGCACATTCGCAACTGGTTGTGAAAAAGCTCCGCCTTTCGTGCTAGTTTCGATTAAGGAAATTTCACCTTCAAACCAATAAATGCGTTGTTCTTTTTTGAAAAAATTATAAACCTTTCCAATTTTCAGTTTTTTCGGAATACACTCTTCCAATTTTCTTTTGCCTTTTTCATACTCCGCGATATCTCGCAATGCTAAATCTGGATTGAATTCAACTTTGATGCCCATAGAATTATTTTAAGAAATTATTTTTTAATTTTGTAATATCTGTCTTTTTCTCAACCAAAATTCCACTATGCAATTTATAAAGCAGTGGCACAACTCCACAATCCTTGCATTTTCCCCAACCACATCCTTTTTTGTCTTTTGAAAGTTGTTTGCACAAAAAAACTTCACGGTCAAAAACCGCTTTTGTAATCACATTTTTCTTCAAGCCCGTTGTGCAAGTTATTTCTTTTTTCATAGTTTTATTTTATAAATGGATTTTTCATTTTAAATGTTAATTTCGGTATTTCTCTACCCAACAGATTATTTATTGTTTTAGCCGACATATTATATTTTTTTGCATATATTTTATCTGCGGTACAAAAAAGTGCACTGTCATAATCAAACCCCAGTTTTTCTGAGACATTCCTAACTGCATCTTCTGATTGTCCCTCAATCTCAACAAACGGTTCCAAAAATGGCCACTCATCAATCATAATTTCAACACCATCCAATTCCCAGATTTCTCTTTTTGTTTCTTGATATGATTTTTCTGTGCATCCAATGGACTTCAAAAAATTCACTGCCTCATCAAAATTATTAACCGTCAGGATTATTTCTTTTTGATCTTCAATATTTTCTCCATTAACAACCTTGAGTGTCATGGTTATTTTGTCCCCTTCATCTCTCACTCGTAAAAATCCACCTGGAATTTCATTGCCAGTAGGAAGAAAAAATGGGATTCTTTTCTGCAAAAATTCCGGACGAACCAAAGTAGCACCAACATTTTTTAATTTTTCGCGAATTTCATCCTTATCAATATTCGGAAATGTCGCCTCGTATTCAATTTTCATACAATTATTTATATTATTCTTTACTTTTTTCAATCCTTCCTTATATGGTCGTATGGAAGGATATTAAATGTTTTTATTGCTCTTAATTAGAATCTCAATTTATCTGAAATTCCTTGCAACGCATTTAAACCTAGTTCTAGAAATTCATCCAACGGAATTCCAGCTTTTTCACATTCTAAAATTGCATCACGATTGCAACGAGCGGCGAAGCATTTATTTTTTATAAAATTTTTCCAGGATTGGAAAATAAATATCCTCTTTTATTGGAACATACACATCACTAAATTTGTTTTCATTCGTAAATGAAATTGCTTCAGCATCACGAATAATAGCCATCGGCTTTTGTTCATCTCCCTCTCCCATTGCAAGTACGCCTATAGTGGCTAGCGAATCAACAACATTGCTTTGAGACATTTTTAATATTTTTCCGAAAATATCTTGTTTTCCTCGATAATCATTGAATGGCTCTAGTCCATAAAAACCTATCGAAATACCTAAAACACCATAACGCAAAGGAATACTGTGACTGTCCGTTATTATTACCGCCAACTTATTTAGTGAAAACTTTTCTTTCAAATAGTTGCAAATTTTTTCAGCTTCTTTTTCTGGAAATTCGGGCCACATAATATAATGTCCATTTGCGTTGCTCTCGTCTATGCCAGCAGATGCTATGAGCGTATTGTTTTTTATTGTCAAAATTGCAAGTTGCCCAGGGCATTCCTCTCGTGGGATGAAATAATCAGCTTCTTTTTTGATAAGTTCATCTTTATCGTGAACCTCTTGCATGGAAATGCAACGACCCTGATGAATAGATAATATTTTGGATGTTATAAGCAAAACATCATTTTCTTTTAATTCAGGACAAAATTCATCAATAACTCCATAGATATCATCTTGGGGAGGATTTATTATTCTTGTTTTTATTGGAATAATTTGCATAAATCAATATTGAGCTATTTTTTTATTATTTAATTTTCATCGCTGGAAAAATAGTGGTCTCGCGAATAGAGCGATTCATCAAGAATGAAAAGACACGTTCACTCATCCCAAAACCAAAAGCCGGTGGCATACCAATCTCCAATGCCTCCACGAAATCTTCATCAATCATCTGAGCTTCTACATCCCCCGCTTCACGCATTTTCATCTGTTCCTCAAATCTCTTTTTTTGTTCAATTGGATCATTGAGTTCACCAAAAGCGTTGCACAACTCACTCTTACCAGCCACAATTTGAAAACGCAAAACTTTCATTGGATCAGTTGGATCAGTTTTAGCTAGTGGCGAAATTTCTAAAGGCTGCCCAACTAAAAAACATGGCTGGATTAATTTTTGCCTGACAGTTTTTTTATAAATCGTATCAATCATTCGTCCTTTACTATATCCCGATTCATATTTAATTTTCAACTCATCTGCTTTTTTCTTCAATTCTTCTACTGTCACTTCACTGTTACTTAAGCTAATCCCAGTTTCTTTTTCAAATTCCGTGAAATAATCCACAACCGGAAAATCAATATCCCAATTTATTTTTTGTCCTTCATATTCATGTTCATAGCCACCTAGAACATTGAAGACAATTTTTTTAAACATTTTTTCCGCAAATTTCATCCCCCTGGACATATCCGAATATGCCCAATAGAATTCCATATGATCAAATTCTTGCAAATGATCACGATCCATTCCTTCATTACGAAAAACGCGTCCGATTTCAAAAACTCGCTCATAACCACCTACTAGTAATCTTTTTAAAGGCAACTCCAAAGAAATACGCAAAAAGAAATCTTGATCTAGCGCATTATGATGAGTCATGAACGGCTCAGCATCAGCACCACCGGGTGTATGCTCAAAAACTGGTGTTTGTACTTCCAAAAATCCTTCGGCTACTAGTTCTTGTCTAATTGTCTGCCAAAAAATATTTTTCTTGCGAAACATTTCACGAGTTTCTGGATTAGCTAAAAGGTCTAGATATCTTTTGCGCAACAATTCTTCTTCGTCTTTGATGCCAAAGTGCTCCGTCGGAATTGGTCGTATGTTTTTACTTAACATTGTCCAATCGTGCACTTCCAAAGTTTTTTCTTCTTGTTTGGTTTTGAAAAGTTTTCCTGTCACTTGCACAAAATCACCCAATTCAACATTTTTAGAAAACAATTTGTATTTAGCTTCGTTAATGTTGTTTTTATTTAAAAATAGTTGAATCTTGCCACCCTCATCTTCAATATTGGCAAAAGTTGAACCACCCATCGGACGCATTGAACGCACGCGACCAACTAGCGTTAATTCTTTTTCACTAAGTTCATCAAATTTTTCCAAAGCCTCGCCATTAGTATTTGTTCGCTCGTTCTTCTCCGGATAGGCTTCCATCCCGAACTCACAAATATTATTTAGTTTATCCAACTTTGTCTGCAAAATATCTTCTCTCATAATTTTAGAGTCTGTAAAGTTAAAAGTTAAAAGTTCCTAAGGTATTAAGCTTATTATATATTTTTCCTCTTAAACAAGCAAATCAAGAAAAATAAAAAGTCTGTAAAAACCCTAGGATTTACAGACTTTATAGATTTAATAGACTTTCGACTTTATAAACTATTTTATATCAAGAATCTCGTATTTCATAGTTCCGTTGGGAGTGCTGATTTCAACCTTATCGCCTTTTTTCTTGCCAATAAATCCTTTGCCAATTGGTGATTCATTTGAAATTTTCATCTCCGCTGGACTTGCCTCATTAGAACCTACAATTTTGAATTCCATTTTTGAACCGTTAAATTCAACTGTTACGCTAGAGCCTATTTGCACTGAATCAGTTTTAGTATCGTGAGTTACAACCGTAACTTCCTTTAGCATAAATTCCAACTCAGCTATGCGTGCTTCATTTTCAGATTGCTGGCTTTTTGCTTCACTATATTCAGCATTTTCGCTTAGGTCGCCTTGCTCTTTAGCTTCTTTAATTGAGCTAGCAATTCCTTGACGGATAGTTGTTTTGCGGTTTTCTAATTCCTCCTTTATTTTTGCTAGACCTTCTCTGGTTACAAATTTTGTCATTGTTTTTTAAAAATACTGTCTCGACGACAGTAATAATTATTGATTATATCTATTAGACCTCTTGCGAAATGACTTATGTGAATTATTCACTTCACAAAACCTATTTTATCACATTCTGAAGGAATGTCAACCATAACCACGCAATACCTAAAATACCTGAAAAACTTGCAGTTTAGAAAATTTAAAAAACCAATTTAACTGCTATTTATTTATTACGATTAAAGTAATAATCATAGACTTCTTGAGTAATCGGCACACCAGCAGCATGGCCATCGCCCTCGCCACCACCTTCAGCTAGAACAACCATTGCAATGACTGGATTATCATAGGGTGCAAAAGAAATGAACCAGCCATGAGTTTTTCCCTCACCACCAAATTCAGCTGTTCCAGTTTTACCAGCCACTTCCACGGGCAGTGTTTTGAGTTGTTGCGCCGTTCCATCGGTCACAGTTTTACGCATACCTTCCCGCACAACCCGCAAAATATCTTTTTCTATAAAATCTTTTCTAATTATTTCTGGATTATTATATTCAGTTGTTCCGTTATATTTTTCTATATGGTTAACTATTTTTGGCACATACAATGTTCCACCATTTGCAAGTGCCACTGTATAATTTACTAGTTGCAGAGGAGTTGCGGTCACAAATCCTTGTCCAATTGCACAATGATAGGAGTCGCCAATATACCATTTTTCCTTAAATTGATCTAGCTTCCATTGCTCATCCGGAATAAGACCCACAGCTTCTGTTGGCAAATCAATCCCAGTTGGACTGCCGAAACCAAAAAGATTCTCATATTTTTTCATTCGGCTCATACCAAGTCCTTGAATATTTCCATATCCACCACCAATCGTGTAGAAAAACACATCATTACTTTCAGCAATAGCTGTGCGTATATCGCTTGGTCCATGCGTTTTCCAATCACCGAATCGAAATCCACCAATGTTAATGCTTCCACCCTGACCATCAATAATCGTATCTGGTGTTATTGTGCCTTCCATAAGTGCAGCTGAGGCCACAGCTGGCTTGATTGTTGATCCCGGAGGATATTCGCCATTAACTGCACGATTAAACAATGGCAAATCTTTATTATTAATAATAGACTGATATTCCTCATTGGTTATTCCACGTGCAAAAAGATTATTATCATAATTTGGAAAATTTACCATTGCCAAAACTCCGCCATTTCTTGGATCAATAATCACTGCGGCAGCTGTTTTTGTACTGGTTTTTTCTAATACATCAGTCATACTATCATATAATTTTTTTTGCAAGTCGGCATCAATATTAAGAATCAAATCATCTCCTGGTTCTGGATTTATATTACCTAAATTCTTTTTTATGCTTCCCGATGAGTCAACCTCAGATTGTCTGGCTCCAGCTTTTCCTCGTAAATTTTTTTCATATTGCTTCTCTATAGCTGCCTTACCAATATAGTCTGTCATTATATATTCTAAATTTTTTACCATTTCGTCTTTGGTTATTTTTCCATCATAGCCAATCACCGAAGAAAATATATTACCTTCTGCATAATTTCTAATCGCGGTATTCTCAATAGAAACACCTGGTAATTCTCTTGATTTTCCTAAAAGTATCAATGACTGATCACGTGTAATATTCTCTTTTAGTAAAATTGGATCCAGCGAGTCTCTATTTTTAATTTCAAAAATGCTCTTAACTTCCTGCTCAGTTGTTCCTAAAATATTAGCAACTTTAGAAATAATTAATTGCCTTTCATTTTCTTGCTTTGGAAGATCAGCTGGGATAATGATAGCATCCATACTAGGAATATTACTCGCTAGAATTTGTCCATATCTGTCCATAATTTTTCCACGCGGGGCTTTAATAATCGTCGAACGAATTCGATTACCCTTGGAAACATCGGCATAATAATCACCTTTAACAATGTCTAAATAAAAAATTCTGACAACAAAAATTCCAAGAAATAGCACAATAACAAACCACAAAACATTCAATCCATGCCTTTTAAATGGAGCCTCGATAACCGCGTCTTCTTCCTGCGTGACCGTCATAATAGAATCTTCGATTTCTATTCCTCGAGACATTCTCCTTTTATTAAAATATCGTTCAAACATTATTTTTTGCTATTATTTTATTTTGCTGAGTAAAAAATTTATCAATTTTTCTAAGTGGTAAATACAACATCATAAATATCGTCAAATTATATACTGGCTTTAAAACAATATCCCAATTTAATAGCCCTAGATTATCCCAAGAAAAATTATTATAACTAAAAATTATTTTTATAAATACCGCTAGAATTATGTGATTAACTATTGTGCCAAGTATTATTATTATAGCAAGGATAAAAAATTTTCGACCAGATTGTGGCACTACAAATCTTTTGCACAGTGAATCCACCATAAAAGACACGACCACGAAAGAAAAAATGTTAACACCTATCACTCCAAAAGAAAAAAAATCAACAATTAATCCAGCAAAAATTGTTTTTACTAGTGCTGAATTAAAATTAGTTTTTGCAGTCCAGATTATAATTAACATCAAAACAACATCTGGAGTCATATTGTTTGGAAAAAAATTCGGCAAAAAAGATGTCTGCGCGATAGCTGACAAAAAAATAATTATAACTATAAAAATATTTTGCATTATTATTTCTTTATAACAAAAACTAAATCTAACTTTTGATATCTGACTCTAGGAATAACAACAGCTTGTTGAAATAATTTATCTGATGATATATTAACCTCTTGAATTTTTCCAATCAAAAGCCCTTTTGGAATATCACCACCCAAGCCTGACGATATGATTGTATCACCTTCATTCAGAGCATCAACTTGTGCGACCATATCCATAATAATTCCTAATCCGTACATCCCCGTTATAATCCCTCTAGCACTAGTTTCAAGATCACTGGCATTTACTAAACTTGCAGAATCAGTCAACAAAATCACTCTAGAACTATTTAAACTAACATCGCCAATAGTCCCAATCAATATTCCTTCCGAAACTATGACTGGCATACCAACGCTGATGCCATCGGAAGTGCCTTTATCAATCACTATCCAACTTCCGGTATTTTGTGGATTTTGAGCGATAACAGAACTTGATACCAAATTAAATTTATCCCGTGGTATTAATTTAAGTTGCTCACGCAAAATTTCATTTTCTTTTCTCATTTCTTGCAAAGATGCAACTTCAGAAATAAGTGCATTATTTTCTCGGATTAACTTTTCATTTTCTATCCTCATTGATCCAATTGAAGCAAAAAATGAAAAGGTTTCCTCAATATTTTGCCCTAATATATACAAAGTTTTTTGAAATGGATACGCGATCTCAAAAAAAATCATCCTAACAGGATTAAAAAAACCGCTTGGATTAAAAAAAATTAACAGAAAACAAATAGTTGCTACTGCTATAAATTTTATTAATTTAGCTGAAAGATATTGTTTTGGCATAAAATTAGTTCGTAGTTCATAGTTTGTAGTTTGTAGTTTATGTAATTTAAAAAAAATCTACAAACCACCTGCCTGCCGGCAGGCAGGAGAATCACCAACTACAAACTAAGTGTAAGTTCTATCGTGTTGATTTTCCGTTAGAATACCTTTTAAAGCTTCAATGTCCTCAAGTACGATTCCAGTTCCACGCACCACTGCGGTTAGCGGATCCTCCATCATTCGCACTGGCATATCCGTTTGATTAGCCACCAATCTATCAAGACCACGAATTAGACTCCCACCGCCCGCCAAAATGACTCCGCGTTGCATAATATCAGCCAGAAGTTCTGGTGGAGTTTCTTCTATCGTCGATTTTATATTATTTACAATGATACGAATTGAACGAGCTAGTGCTTCTCGCACCTGTTCATCATTGATAATAATTTCCTTGGGAAGACCTGTCACCAAATCACGACCACGCACTGGCATTTGCAATTTATCTTTTTGTGGACAAGCACTACCGATTGCGATCTTAACATCCTCAGCTGTTTTTTCTCCAATCAAAAGATTAAATTCATCTCGACAATAGCGAGTAATATCCTCATTCATTTCATCCCCAGCAATTCGCAAATTTCTTGAAGTCACCACTCCGCCCAAAGAAATAACTGCAATGTCTGTTGTGCCACCACCAATGTCGACGATCATATTGCCTGCCGCATCCTGCACCGGCAAGCGTGCACCAATTGCTGCTGCCATCGGCTCATCAATCAAATAGGCTTCGCGTGCACCAGCATTCATTGTAGCGTCAATCACAGCTCGCTTTTCTACCTCTGTTACATCCGATGGAATTCCAATCACCACTCTTGGCCGTGGAAACAAGGTAAAGCTATCTCGATGCACTTTATCTATGAAATATTTGAGCATCTGTTCCGTCACTTCAAAATCACTCACCACGCCGTCCACCAAAGGTCGCGTTGCCACGATGTGGCTTGGAGTTTTGCCAACCATTTTCTTCGCCTCCTTGCCAATTGCCAAAACTTGTCCCGTTTTTTTGTTAACTGCCACCACAGATGGCTCATTAATAACAATCCCTTTGCCTTTGACATAAACTAGAGTGTTAGCCGTTCCCAAATCAATGCCAATATCCTTGGAAAAATTTCCAAATATTTTACCCACCAATTCCTTAAAAATATTTCTAGCTTTTTTCATAAAATACCTTAAATTAGGTTCTTTTTATCATACGTCACTCGACAAGCCTTGTCAAAAATACTTAAAAAAGCTAGCATAAACCGCTCGTAATTTTTAAAATATTTTTTATTTTATAATTTTCACCACATCCCGCAGAGTAACAATAACCATCAACAAAATCAAAAGCATAAAACCAACCGTATGAAACATCTGTTCAGTTTTTTGTGTTACGGGACTGCCTTTAATCTTTTCAATCAAAATAAACAAAATTCGACCGCCGTCGAGAGCTGGAATTGGCAAAGCATTAATTATTGCCAAATTGATACTGAGCATTGCGGCAAATTGCAAAATATAGACAAAGCCAAGCGTCGCGACTTGTTTCGTCAAAATCGCAATGCCAATCGGACCAGAAACTTCTGCGCCAACACCGTGACCTGCAAATAAACTCATAATAATTCCACCCAGTGCCAACAAAATCATCAGTGTCAGATTGCAGACTGCTACTGCTCCGTTCCACAGTGCTTGATGCACTGGATATTTCACCAACATAGTGCGTGCCAAACCAACACCAATTGCACCTTGCTGATCTGGTGCATTTTCTCTGGGCACAACCTTAACTTCAACAATTTCAGTACCACGCAAAACATTAAAACTAATCTCTGTGCCCTTATTAGCTTTTATATAATTTTGAACATCTTCTATATTGCCGAAAGTTGCTTGCGTGTTATCATTCAAAATTTCATCACCGACTTTTATACCAGCTTGCTCAGCTGGCGAACCAACCGAAACCTCAGTTATTTGAATTTTTGCGTCAGGTGCGTTCATATTGTCACTGATGGATTCTGGAGAACCAATTATAAGCGCCAACGAAATTAAAAACCATGCGAAGACAAAATTCATTACTACGCCAGCTGCTAGAATTTTTATTCTTGGCCAAGCCTTTTTTTCAACAAAACTATCATCACCAGATTCGATAGTGTCTGCACCTTTAATTTTCACAAAGCCACCTAGCGGAATCCAGTTAATAGAATACAGCGTATTTTTTGACTGAATATCCTTATTTCCCCAGACAAATTTATATTTCCCAGTTTTTTCATCTCGAAAAAAACCACCTAACCTTGGCGGAAAACCAAAGCCAAATTCATCGACCTTAACACCATTTCTGCGTGCAGTCACAAAATGACCAAGTTCATGCACAAAAATAAGGACACCTAAAATTGCTATGAATATAACTGCTGTTAACATAATTTTATACCTGCATTATTTCTATTTCTTTTTTAGCACGAATCTCTTCAATTTTTTTATTGTATTCATCCACCACTTTTTGCAAATCATCTTTACCAGCAAATTTATCATCTTCACCCATAAGTCCAGCTTTCTCAGCTTCTTGAATTTCGTCCCACACATCTTCTCTGTGATTACGAATAGAAATTCTAGCATCCTCAGCTTTTTGATTAAGCACTTTTACCAAATCCTTGCGTCGCTCTTCATTTAGCGCTGGAATATTGATGCGGATTACTTGTCCGTCATTATTTGGATTCAAATTTAATTGTGATTCACGAATTGCTTTTTCAATATTAACTAAATTATCCTTATCCCATGGTGCCACCATAATTGTTCTTGGTTCTGGAATGGTGATGTTGGCTACTTGTTTCAAAGGTGATTTTGTCCCATAGTAGTCCACCATCAAACCATCAACCATTGCAACTGAAGCTCGACCTGTTCGCAATTGCCCCAATTCTTCTTCAAAATGTTCAATTGATTTATTCAACTCTGAATTCTTTTTGTTAATTATTTCTTTATACATATTAATATTTTAAAAAATTATTTTTTTCTCAAACCCATATAAACAACACTCGTTTCTGTCGAACTATATTTCAAAACACTAACAGTGTTTTTTGTTTCTAACTGAAAAGGTGTCCAGTTTATGCCACCGTCGACTGACTTATATGTTGCCTGTGCTGCTCCATAGATAATCTCATCTGAATTGGATTGATTAATAGCTAGAGCTTTTACTGGAAATGTATTGGAATCGCCCAGAGTTTTTAATGCTTCCCAACTATCTCCTGCATCTTTACTCCTAAAAAGTCCTGATTGACCTGCTGTATATACCCAATTTGTATGTGATGGATCTGTTTCAATAATACTAATTCCACTACGTCCATCTTTCAAACTTTCATCAATTGTATTTCCTCCATCGATGCTTCGCAGAATACTGCCATTTGCCAAATTAAAATATAATAAATTATCATTAGCACTATCCAATACAATTTTCTCAACTGGACTTTGTGAGGAATAAATATTTTTCCAAGAAACTCCAGCATCAGTGCTTTTCATAATTTGTTTATCGCTCGTAGTTGCAAACAAAACCTTGCTGTCTTTTCTGCTCATCGCCAAAGAAATAACTAGTGGACCATCTGATGGAGCTGTATAAATTTCATTCCATTCAAACCCACCATCAGTGCTTTTGAAAATTTTTCCCCTGCCTTGCCAAACACCACTAGCATAAATTATTCGACCATCCATATTATCAATAACCAAGCCATACACTTTTTCTGCTGGAAAATTCAAAAGACTCCAATTTTCACCTCCATCATCTGTTTTCAAAATACCATTGGCTAGAGTTCCGACATATGAAGTTGCACCGTCATATGGATTGCATGCGATGCTAATAACATCAACTGATGCTAAATTAACTTTATCTTGAGTTTTATCCTTGGCTTCCCAAGTTACACCGTTATCCGTTGATTTCAAAATATTACTAACTGGAACTTTTACGGTAGTCGTTGCCTTTGGAGTTGAGCTCAAAGAACAACCGGATAAAAAAACCGAAGCGAATAATATAACCGCGATTAATGAATATTTTTTCATATTCACATTATAGCATAAAAATTGAAAACTCCTAAACATTTATATCTACTAAGCTAAACAAAAAAATCCCTCGCAGGATTTTCATAATGTGCGCCCACCAGGACTCGAACCTGGGACCGTCTGCTTAAAAGGCAGCTGCTCTACCGACTGAGCTATGAGCGCATTATTTAGTTTTTAATCAAACTTTTTCTCCCTACAAACTCTTCGTCTCTTTTGAATAAAAAACAACACTAGTTATCGAAAAATAACCTTTTATCATTATAGCATCATAATCAAACTCGTCAATGCTTACCATATTTGCAAATATCATATTTGCAAAACCACTACCGATTCAGTCGTTTGTGAATAAAAAACATGAAAGCGAGAGGAATAATCATCCATGCTATGCGCGCAATATCTGAGGCTAAATATTGGAAAGCTGTCGGCGAAATATAATCCAAAACAACATTTTTTGGCACAATTGAAGCAATAATACTGATGAGGAACACCACTTCAAGAAAACTCATTACAAAAACTCGCCACAGAAATCCAGAACCAGAGCCAGAAATATAAATTTCAAAAAGTCGTTTACTAATCAAAGTCAAGATTATCACACCAGCCAAGAAAAAAATCAATTTGTAGGAATAGTCGGTAAAATACTTAACTGGCACCGCTGTTGTGATAGCAAAAGCGACATAAATATTAATTAAAATTGTTATCAATTTATAACGGCCAATAAACATCCCAAAAACAAAACTCAAAAGCGCAATGATAATCAATAGTGAAATATCTTGTGTTAACGCTTGTGAAACACCCAGTTTCCCCAAAAGCAAACCTAAATCCATCTTAAAAAAATTATTTATTAATAGATATATTCTCTTTAGCCATAAAATTCTGAATGTCCGTTACCGTTGACATAAACTGAGCTGGAAAAATGATAGTAGAGTTTTTCTCAATACTAATCTCCGACATAGTTTGCAAGTTACGCAGTTGTAATGCAATAGGATGTGCTGCCATCACATCTGCCGTTTCGGCTAATTTTTGACTAGCTAACAACTCTCCTTCAGCGGCAATTACCTTAGCTCTCTTTTCTCTTTCTGCTTCGGCTTGTTTGGCCATTGCTCGTTGCATATTCTCTGGCAATTCAATGTCTTTGATTTCCACAATAGAAACTACAACACCCCAGGTTTCCGTGAATGAATCCAACACTGACCGAATTTCTTTATTGATAGCATCTCTTTCTGACAGAATTTCATCCAATTGAAAACGACCAACAATATTCCGTATGGTTGTTTGTGCGATCTGATTAATAGCACTCATCACATTTTCGATAGCCACAATACTCTTTTGAGCATCAACAATTTGATAATAAGCCACGGCAGAAATATCCACCGAAACATTATCTTTAGTGATAATTTTTTGAGTTGGAACAGGTAAGGTAATAGTACGAAAATCAACCTTCACCATTTTATCAACATAGGGTATGATCCAATTTAATCCAGCTTCACGACTGGAAATAATTTTTCCAAAACGAAACACCACACCCACCTCGTATTGTTTCACCACGCGAAAGCCTGGCAGAATCACGAACATAAAAATCAAAAGTAATAGCGGAAATATCGCAACAATAAATTCAAACATATTTTTCTTTAAATTATTATTATATTTTTAATTATAAGACTATTATCAAAATAAACAAGCCTGCTTCGCATTTATTTTTTAGGTAAGTAATCAATTACGTAATTAATTCCTGAATTTTATGCACTCCAATCCTCTGCCAACATTTCCGCTTGTTTCAAGACATTTTCTGTGGCAATTTTTTGCATGTCCGGTGGATAGCCCTGCGCCTCCAAAATCTCAATCGCTAATTCTTCAATATTTGATTCGGTGATTTTTGTCATAAAATTTAACTAGCTATTAACGAAAATTTATTTATTGATATTATTCTTTTCGAGTTTATCTATTCTTAAATTTATATTTTTAATTTTTTTATCATATTGATTATAAAAACCATCAGTCTTATTGTTGAAATCAGTATAATATTTCTGATAAATTTTATTTTCAGTACAAATTTCTTCATTTCCTTTCAAAGAAAAAAATATTCCAAAAATAAACACAATAACAACAAGTGCCAAAAAGTAATTATCCAATTTTGGAGTCTCCTTGCTAGTTCTGCTCTTTATGAGATAATCGAGAGCCACATTAAATCCAAATAGCAGAGCAAACAATAGCAGGGTAAACCCTAAAACTTTTTCAAAACTACAAAGCGTTTTTAAAAACTGAAATTCAATTGTAAGGAATGAAACTACAGAGGCGAATATTCCGAAAACTGTTATAAGCGATGCCTTGTCAGTCTGAACTTGCTCTCGAATTGCCTTTTCAGCTTCTTCCTTAGCATTTTTTAAAGCCTCAGTTTTTGCATTATTTATCTCTTCCAAGACCCACTCTTTTGACAATTCAACTTTTTTCCCCGAGCTTTCTTGGATTACTCCCTCGCCATCATCAGTAAGTTGATTTTCTTCTGATTCAACTAGTGAAATTATTTTTTCTTTTTCTTCTGTCATATTTTTATTTGTCAAAATCTGGCCATACAGCCTTTAAGGCAAAGAAATGAACTCGACCAGTGTTATTTCCCACAATCATAATCATTGGAACAGTTGGACCACCAATAATAAAAGAGCCGGAAAGCTCCATGGATATTGGCTGATTAATAAACCCGTCCACTAATGTGACTGGCTCATTTAATCCAAGCAGCGTAATCTTTCCATTTATTTTTTTTATAAGTTCATCCTTTATATCTGCAAACTTTGTTATTTTTGGTTGTTGTTTATTTTCCATAAATTTATTTCTTAAAATTAACTTTAATTTCCCTACTCATCAACTTTGACAACAGCGTATCACATTTTAATTTAAAAATTCTTTTAACAATTCCTCATTATCTTTTATTTGCTTTACTTCACCCTCGGCAGTTTCAAGATTTATAACAATATGCCCCTTTGAAGTTTTAACTGCGTTCTGTTTCAAATCATTATTTGCAGTAGAATAATCAGAAGAGTAATACCGCCCATCAACATCCGATCGGTTTTCTTCTGAACCATTAGCTCTTGTTTTTTCAGAGATAATATTCAATCTTGTTTTTCCTCCCTTTAATTCTTGAAATAAGCTTTCAGGAAATGATGTTGCAAGTCCGTGATGCGGAGCTACCAAATAATCAACTCCCACATTATTTAATTCATTTTTGAAATCAAGCCTATTTTCAATCAGATATTTCATTCCGTCTTTAAGTATATCTCCGGGCAATAATATTGTTTTTTCGTTGAGTATAACAAAAAGCACCAAGCTGATATTGTTAGCATAACAGGAACTCAATTCTTCGCTTTCCTCACATTCTTTTGGCTTAATAAAGAAAAGTTTTATATTATCAGATTTGGCAGCAAGCGGTGTATTTGAAGCTATCGGCTGTCTAGCCCCCATATCTTCAAGAATCATATTTCTCATATCATTTTCTTCGCCAAGCATATCAACATTCACTTTAAAATGTTCGTGCTGTTTTGCGCCATCCCTACCCTCCTTCTCGTTATTATTTGGACAAGTCATCCAATCAGGGTGAAATTTATTTTTAAATTTCTCATAATCAGAAATATGATCCTTGTCTAAATGGCTTATGAATAACTGATCAATTGCATATTTGCCAGCATTTGCAATCGTTGGAAATGACCGCTTTTCTGCTAATGGAATCAGAAAATCATCTACCGGAGAAAAATCAGCACTTGCTCCAAGGTCAATAACAATTCGCATATCATCAAACTCTAAATAAGAAGATAATGCTCCGCCAACATTGAAAATTACAATTTTTTTCATATTATTTTATATAAATTGATACCGATTTAAACACTAAACCTCTTGCAAGACCTCTTGTTCTCCACATAAAAACAAGGAAGATTAAAAGTGCGACTATTCCATAATTTAAAAATCCACTTAACATCAAATAGATAAATGCTACCAAAAAATCAACCACTATAACCCTTGTAAACAAATAATTGACATTTGATCGTCTAATCTTTTCGTCATCCTCTACCTTGGCATATAGCTTCCAAAAATAACTTTGCGATATCTGCCTTGCCTTACTTTTTTTACCGCTGATCAGTGGAATGCTTTTGTATTCTTTATCAAAAATTTTCTTCTCCTCATCAGACAATTCCAATGACGAAAACAGTTTTTGTCTTGAATTTTCACCAAACAACACGGGATTATTTTTATATAAGAATATCTCTGATGGCTTATAGCCCTTAAAAAAGATATTAACGAAAAACTCCATACTATGCGCGACTGTTTGCAATACTTCCCCGACAATAAATGCTACACAGATAAAGAAAAATGAATACAAAAAATCCAATTTAACATTAAGCGTTGACTCAATATGTGAAACGAAAAATGCCAAAACAACCAAGAATCCTCCTGGCAAAACTCTTATCAATAAATCTTCAATTGTAATTTTTTCAGCAAACATATTTAATTATCAACCCGAACCTCTCCACTCATCAACTTCGGCAACAGCGTGTCGCGCAAACGAGAGAGGGTTTGGATTTGAGAATTATTTAAAATTATTTTTTCAAAAACTTTATAACCATTACAACCTAGATTAACATAAATCTTCTTATGCGTATCTATATATTAACTGAATACGATAATGATTTTATATAATTTTTCATAAAATCCCAATCAGGTTTACCGCCTGATGTTGTGGGAAGTTTAATATTTCTTTGTTTTAATCTTGATTGACTAGCTTTTCTCCCATAGTTATATCTATATTGTTCTTTGTTTAATATCACAGTTAAAAATAAACCAATATATTCATCCATTTCAAATTTTGGTATAAGTTTTTCCACATGATCGCTTGCTGAAAAATCAAGTAGTTGATAGGCACAGTATCCAATAACTGCACTATCTATTACTAATACATTTCCTTTTTCTGTAAAGTAATCATAAAATCCAGCCACTCCATTAGTTGTTGCTTGAGTAGTAACAAAAGGATATTTTCCATTTCCATATTCCTCAAGCTCTAGCAACGGCGTTGTTTTACTTCCGGTTATTTTAAATAAATCAATTAAATTAAAAGATTTCCAAGACTCTGTTTTCAGCATTAAATTTTTTTCTATTACGGAATTACAAGAAAGTTTTTCATGAATATTTTTATAGACACTCTCAATGTAATCATTTATATATTTCCAATTGGGTTCACCATTAAACGTTGCTGGTAATTTTAATTTTGTCTCTGCGAGTCTATGATTACTAGTTATCCTCCCATAATTATATCTGTATTTTTCATTTTTTAAGATTGTGCATAAATATAAAGCAATGAATTTATTTAATATAAATTTTGGTTTTAATATCTTTACATTGTCATTACAAGAAAAATTACTTTCTTGATATCCAATAAAGCTGTAAGTTATTCTATCAACCGTTATTACATTCTTCTCCTCTGTAAAATAATCATAAAATCCTTCTACACCATTGTTTGTTGCCTGACCTGTAACAAAAGGGTATTTGCCACACCCAATTTCTTCCAAATCAATTTTTGAAGAAACTGATGGACTTTTTACCTCAAACAAATCACCTAATCTATAAAATTTATAATTTATTTTCGACATACTAGTTTAAATTATTAGATGCTAAAAAAGCAACATAATCTCTTATATTTTTTTCAAAATCTTTTTTAGATAAATTTGAATAATCTGTTTCCATGTATGCTTCTGCACACCACTCATCATCAGCGGATACAATCTTAGTAACACTGAAGCCCGCTTTTTCCTCCTTGTTAATGTATGAAGTTATCCAGTCTTCTTTTATTTCTTTTTCAAATTTTTGATATAAATCAACTCTGCCCTTTGTTTTCCTTTTTACGAAACCATCATTTTTGTAATAGCCAAAATAAACCTTTTTATTTTTGGGATGAGGTCTTTTAGCTGTAAAAACCATAATGCAAGATACTACTCCGACTTTTGAATTAAAGAATAATTCATCAGGCATTGAAAAAACTGCTTCCAGAGTATGTTGCTCTAATGCTTTCTTTTTATATTCATAAACTTTGCCAGTTTGAGCTAATGCTGATTGCATAGGTATAATGGCAACACATTTACCTCCTTGTTCTAAACAGTCTAAATTATTTAGTATAAATTCATATTCATCAACATCATTTTTCTTGTCTGACTTATATGGTGGATTCAAGAGTCCTACTGTTGGTTTATAATTTTTTACTTCACTAATTATATCATCATCAAAACAACTTCCATTCAAGATATTACTTTTACCATCTTGATGAATAAACATATTGGAACAAGCAAGCGCAAATATATGAGCCTGATATTCAACACCGATTAATTGATTTTTCTTAATACTTTTAATTTTATCTTGGTCGCCTTTGGCATCCTTTATCATTAAATTCATAGCACTCACCAAAAAGCCACCGGTGCCAGTACAATTATCATAAACAGTACTATTTTTATTTACCTCCGCAAGTTCTGACATAAATTCTGTAATATGAGGAGGAGTTAAAACTATTCCCAAGCCCTTATCGCTGTTAGCGTATCTTAAAAATTCAATATATAATTGTCCAAGAACATCAAAGTATTCATGAGTTTTTATAAAGTCTTTAATATTTTCATTTATATCTGAAATAATATCCCTTAAAACATTCTCTTTTTTTGATAAAGAATAATCTGTTTTTATGAATTCAAAACGACTTATTAATACTGCTAATTTTGTCTCACCAATATTGCCATTCTGAAACTCATTTTTAACTGTTGTAACTAAATATTCAGCTAGTTGCTTTGGGTCTGAATAGTCCTTATAAGATTTGGAAAATGCTTTATTTTCAAGTGCAATTAAAATACAACTGATGAGTAAACCTCGATCGCTTTCAACTATTTTATGTCCATGAAGCTTATCATTTAAATCCTTAGAGAAAGTCAAAAGTTTCTCATAGTCTTGTCTGAACTTTTCAGGGCTTTTTATATAACCATTTAGATAATCATCTGCTGACAATAATTTATTACCAAATATCTCCACCGCCTTTTTGTCCCCCTTCAACTGTAAGAAGTGTGAAATTTTTTTATTTAAATTAGTTTCTCCGCTGATAGCTATAGATAAAACATCAAACTCTTTAGATAGATATGAGCTATAAAGCAATACTCCATCCACAGAAAAATCTTTGTACTTATCTTTAGTATAACTTTCGTGTTTTGTTATATCTGCTTTACATTCAATAACAATTATGAAATCTGGATTATTTTTATACTGAATAATAAATTCAGGAAAACCATAACCTAAGCCGCTCTTAGAAGCAGTTGTTAAAAGTTTCTTAATTTTTGGATTATCTGATGATTGCTCTTCCAATATAATCTCATCAAGGAACACTTCAAAATGTTTCCTAATTATTGCCTCAGTTTTTCTTTCATTTTTACTCATATATATATTTTTATTTTTCTAGTGATATTATACCATTGTTTTCCTTTTCTGTCCTGTGGATAACTTTATTTTTTCCAATCCTTAACCAGCACACCTCCACGTACACGCTTGACGACAACCTTCTGTTTTTCTCGCCAGCCGAGTTCGCGGACAAGTTCAATCGGCAAAGTCAGGCCGATAGATTTTTTACCAATTTTAGTTAATTTTCTGATATCTTTTTCTGTTGATTTTTTATCCGACATATAATTATGTAAGTAATCAATTACATACTCATTCTACGCCCAAACCAAGCATTTGGCAAAAAACAAAAGCGCCTCGATTTTATCCCAATCTCTTTTATTAACTCGTTCAATCAACTACTAAAGTGAAATAATATTTTCCAGCTTTTCTTTACCCATGACATGTAACTGCGATATGGCTCTCGTCAGGGCAACATAAAGAAGATCTTTATTGATTCGTCTTTTCTCTTCAGCTAAATCCATATGAATATCGCCATCATATGAAACAAACATATCCTTATTAATGCCCACCAAAACAACAATATCAAACTCAACTCCCTGTGCTTCATTCATAGTCATGACATGTATTTTTTTATTTTCAGAAAAAGCCCCCTTAAATTCTGCTAGATATTCACTATCTTTCCCTAAAATACCCATACTGCCAAAATCATTCTTCTTAATAATTTCTTTGATTTTTGCAACTTCCTGATTCTTTGTTTCCAAGATATACTCACCAACCAATACGCCTTCTTTCAATTGGTCAGGTATCTCGATGCTATAACTGAGTTTTTTAATGAAAGCTAGAATATTTTTAGTGTTACGATAAACTTTTTCCAAAACTACTTTTCGCTCTTGCGCCATTTGCTCGGAAATATCCTCCCACTGACGAATAGTCCCAAGCTTAACTTGTTGAGCCATATCGCCGACATACACAATTGACTGACTTTTTTCATTGATGCAAGATTTTATCAGCCTCAATTGATCCGGCAGATAATTCTGGAATTCATCCACCACCGCCAAAGAATATTCCAACTGAGTAACCTCTCTTTTATTCTTCACACTTCCATTATTTTGTTGAACCCTATAATCTTTTATAATACTTAATTTTCCATTACTCTTGAGAAATAACTTCAGAAGTAAAGTTAGGTCAATTCTATCATAAGCACCATCCCGCATCTGTCTTCGAAATAATATTTGTTGTTGTTCGTTGAAAAATTTGCTATATATTTTTTCCAATAAACCAAAAATTGAAACTTTCAAATATACATATCGCGACAAATTTTCCAAGGCTTTTAATTTTTGAAATTCATACAAGTCCTTTTCATATTCCGAATCACCAAATCTGTCTGTGAAATTACCATCAATACCCAAAATTTTAAATGCCCATTCTGAAAATGTAGTTATCAAAACATCATCAATTCCAAGCTCAGGTAATAGGTGCAAGAAATATTCTCTCGTTCCATTATCTTGAACAAATACTATTATGGATTTACTAGTATAGATATCAGCCAAATCTGGAGATTGCATCAAATAAGCTACTCTATGCAAAGCTAATGTCGTTTTACCACTTCCAGCCGGCCCGGAAATCAAAAATGGCCCAATGTGATAGGCTCGAATAACCTGATCCTGCGCCTTTTCCATTTGAGCGACAATTTCAGGCAAAATAAATCCAGATTTTTGTGTTGAAAAATATTCTTCATAAACCAGCTCGCGTTCTGCATCAATTGATTCGGTGGATAAAAATTTAATTTTTCCATCCACGATCATATATTGGTCTTTTCTAAGAAGTTTAATTTTTTGAATTGTCCCATCTGGCCGCTTGAAAACTACATCACCCGGTTTTTCAAAACGCATAACAGAAGCAGGCGCAACCCATGAATAAATTGATTCCTGATTAAACATGAACTTTGCAAAATAAATACTCACTTCTTTTTCATCAGCACTGAATAAAACATCACACCGCACAAAATATGGTGAACCCTCCAAATGCGCCAACTCCCCAACTCTTCTTTGGTTATAGTCTATAATTCCGCTTTCAACAATTTGATCCGCAAAGGAAAGGCTACTAAATCTTTCCTTGCTAATCTTCAAAGACTTTTCGGTTTCGACCAAACCGTTTTTAATGCTAGTGCAAGCTTTGGCCAAATGTGTCCTGGCCTGAGACAAGATTTTTTCTTTGTTAATCATGTTATTAAAAAAACGACTTATATTTATAAGAGGTAAATTGCATTTTTAGATACAATTTGTTCCTTCTTATCGTAAGTCGTTCTATTAAATAGAAGTGATTTTAGGCTCTACTGCAAGACAAAGCTATGTATAAAATTATTTTAGCATATATGCGTATTTTGTCAACAGCCTCACATCTAGCCTCATATTTATTCTTTTAGGTAAGTAATTGATTACGTAATCAAATAATAATTTAAAGGATATCTATCCATTTTCCCTCAATAAGCTTGGACGCTGAATGTCCACTGATTGGCATTCCCTCATTATCAAAATATGCAATATGAATTGTTGTTTCTAATTCATTCATAAAAAATTACATTAAAAAATAATAATCAAGCGGCACTGATACTATATTTTCTTTAATATCAATCTTTAATTCAGCGCCAGAAAAAATAATTCCATAATCCGATTTAATTTTATGCATAGTTCCCATTACTTGTTTTTTATCTTTATTTCCAAGACCCACTTCGATAACAATTTTTTTGGAATTTCCTATCTGCAAAATAAAGTCAGCTCCTCCTTGAGCACTATCATAACGAATAATACCATCCCCTCTCAAGATAAATTCTCGATACAAATGAGATCCAATTGAATCTTCCAATAATTTACCCTGCCTAGTGGAATATGTTCCTTCATTTCCAGAAAAATAAAAAAATGACATTCTTATCGCCGGACTCATAAACAGATATTTATTAGCCTTATTAGCAATTGTCATATTTGAACCATGTGGCGGAATTTTCACCAAAAGTTCAGCTTTTTCTAAAACATCAAAGATATTAGCCAATGTTAGGCGATTAATATTGAATTTATCTGCCAACGTAGTCAAACTTGTAACATCATTCTCTGCAATTGCAAACAAAATCCTTTTCACTGCACCAAGTGTGTCCTGATCAAAATTCCCGAGAGTCGGCATATCTTGCTTGATAATTTTTTCAAGTAAGAGCGATATGTTATTATATATTGAAATTTCATCTGGCATTATTTGTGCAAAAGGAAATGTTCCATATGATAAATATTTTTTAATATCATTCCTATCTATTTTTGACCAATAATTATTAACCACGCCGGATAACTCAGCAAGATTTTTATGTACCTCTTGTGCTGATGATGAAAAATAGATTGCTTGTCTTATCTTATTTTTCAAGCCAGTAGTCGGATAAATTTTGCTTTTTATCATTTGATATTCGCCAAAACACATAGGTGTCATTGGTTCAAATATAGCCCTGCGAGCAATGTTTGGAGTTGATTGTAAAACAATAGCTGAAGATCCAGTGACACAGAAAAAGACATTATTGGTCCTTTCAAATAATGATTTTAGTGTAATCGCCCATTTTGGATCAGTTTGTACCTCATCAAGAAATATTATTATCGGCTTTTTCAAACTTTCCAAATATTCACCAATAATCTTCTCATAGGCTGAGATAATTTCATTGATACCTACATCAAAATAGTTTCGCAAGTCTTCCACTGAAATGAAAAAGACTTGCACATCTTGCCGTTTGAAATCCAAGCATATTTGCGCCATAAGAGTTGTTTTTCCGACGCCTCGAAAACCAGGTATAATGACCATTCTATTTGAAGATTTTTTATCCAAGAAATCATTGATGTATTTTTGCAATTTCACATACAAAAAACGCTTGGGATGTTTTTCTCCGGTTGGGGCATGCGTAAAATGCTTCAACCGATCATCCGTAGTTGAAATTTGCTTTTGTAGATATTGTATTAGGTCTTGGTTCATATATATTTAATTATACTACAATGATATGTTTGTAGTATATTATACTATACAAGTGATGTCAAGTGCTTACTTTTTGGCTTATAACAAGCATATTTTCCATGCATTTCTTGTATGAACTTTCTGGATGAGCCCACTTATGCACAATTTTTCTTCTTTTTTGTGCATATTCACCAGCGTCTGTACATTAAATGTGCAAACTATAACTCCCCCCACAAACACTTTCTTCGTCACGCTGTAGTTTCCTGAGTTTTATAGTAATCGCAAAGTAAGTGATTAATTACGTAATCCAATTTTACGCCCAAACCCAGCATTTGGCAAAAAATAAAAGTGTTCTGTTTGCACAGAACACTTTGAAATGGATTATATCCCCTGATCCTTGAGTTGTTCCAACAATTTCTTCTGTTCCCGACTCAAGCTCTTGGGAACTTTGACGATTATTGTTACCAATTGATTGCCAATTCCCCGTCCATTCAAGTCTGGAACACCGTGTTCTTTGATGCGGAAAACTTCACCAGATTGTGTGCCAGTGGGAATTTTCAAAATCAGATTGCCTGAGATTGTTTCAATTTCAATTTTTCCGCCAAGAGTCGCCACTGAAAATGGCACGAATTCTGTGCTCAAAATATCCAAACCTTTTCGTTGGAATTTTTTATGCTTTGTAACGCGTATCTGAATATACAAATCTCCCGCGGGAGCGCCTTTTCCACCAGCTTCACCATGACCTTGCATTGATATTGTTTGTCCGTCAGAAATTCCAGCAGGAATCTTTATTCTAATTTTTTCTTCTTTTTTAACTCTGCCATCACCACCACACTTAGAGCATTTCTTTTCATAGACTTTTCCATCACCATGACACTGTGGACATTCCGTTACTTGCGAAAAAGTGCCAAACAAACTGCGTCGCAAAGTTTCAACACGACCCTTGCCTTTGCAGGTTTCACAAGTTTTCATCGAAGAACCAGGTTCAGCACCTTCCCCATGACAATGGTCACAAGTGGCTCTCTTGTATAGATTAACTTCCTTTTCAACACCAAAAACCATCTCAGAAAATGATATTTCCATATCTACTTGAACATCTGAGCCATGTGCTTGTCTTTTTGCTCTACTTCCGCCACCAAAAATATTAGAAAAAATATCATCATATCCATCGCCACCAAATTCTCCGCCTGAGGCGGATCCGCCTTGGGCGGAAAAACCACCAAAATCGAAGCCCGAAAAATCCCAGCCCGAGGCTGGTCCGCCTCCGGCGGAGAAACCGCCTTGCCCAGCACCGCCACCGTCAAAATTCTGACCAAATTGATCATATTGTTGCCGCTTGCTTTTATCAGACAACACCTGATAGGCTTGGTTTATTTCCTTGAATTTAGCTTCGTCTCCACCAGCTTTATCAGGATGATGTTTGTGTGCTAGTTTGCGATAAGCCTTCTTAATTTCATCATCCGTAGCACCTTTTGAGACACCTAGAAGGTCATAATAATCACTTGCCATATATTAATATATTTTATTTTTACTAACCCAGTTTAACACGAAAACAAAAAATTAGCAATCCCACTGCGAGAGTGCTAATTCAATAATCAAAATTAGTCCTGCTCAATAATCTCCATTTCCACTGGAAATTTCGCAATAGTTATCAACTCTGTTTTTCTGAAAATCCAAATTATAGCTTCGATTATCATAATCCACAATGTGCTAAGCAGGGATCCTATCGGCAAAATAGTCAAAAAAAGTCCGATGGCCATAATAATTGGTAGTGGTGATGATCCTTGTGAATCAGCTATATCAGAACCCAGATACTGATCCATTTTTTGATTAATAAAATCTGACAGCACTTCGGAAACTTTTTCATCACCAGAAAGAGTGACGCCAGCAATTTCTGAAAACTTTTTTCTACCTTCTAGTAATATAAGTTGCTCTTGTTCTATGCTTAAATTTTCACTGGAATCATTTATTTTCTTCAAAGCATCTTCACGCAATATTTGTTTTTGCTCAAGACTCAAACTTGTGCCAGATTTTTCAATTTGTTGGTCAATTTTACTGCCTATTTCTCCAGATGCAACATCATTTTCACTCTGTTCTTTTTGCGTCTGCAATATAAATTGATCAACTGTTAGTCCTTCTTGATCCAAATTTTTAAAGTCTGGATTAATCGCTGATAAAAGTTTTGAAGTTAGTCCCCCTGTCGACTCGCCCATACTAAAATGTGGCATAAGATGTTCTGAACTTTTGTTTTTTATTTCACAATAATATTGACTAGTGATTGCTATAGAAAAAGCAAAAAGCATCAATGAACTGCCAACTCGGATTGATTTCCACAAATTTACTCTTACATTCAAACGCAAATCTTCTTTTATTCTCGTTACGGACCACAAAGCTAGCAGATATGCTAAAACCATAGCTAATATATGCGTAAGACTAAGAGCAAAAATAAAATTTAATAAAAAAACAGTACCCAGCATTAGTTGCAAAATCAAAATTCGTCTAATGAGAATGCTACTGAGGTATAGCAGAATGAAAAGCAAAGAGAAAAGCAAAATCGGCAATCCCCACGTGCTAGAACCTGCCACATTAATAGCTTGGTCAACTGCAAACCACGCAAAAAATGCCGCGAGCATTGTCAGTGCAATCAAAATATATTTTAAAATTTTTATTTTCATTTTTTATTTTAATTAATAAACTTCTTACGCAATAAATCTAATTTATTCCCCTACTCTTATTAAACCAAATTTTTGCTAATCAATCAACTAATAAAAAAGGGGGTTGCTCAAAAAATGAGCAACCCCGCCTCCCGTCATTACGGGAAATACGATAATTATTAATCTCTAACCACGCCTTACAAAAAACGAGGACACAATTTGCTCCAACTCGGATGGCGTTGTTTTCTCCTTACCAGCAATCTGAAAACCTCTCCGCAAATAAAAGTGCGTGAAATCACCTAATCTTTTCTGAACAGAATCCCAAAAAAGTCCCATAGCCTGATTGTTCTTACTAAAAAGAACAATGCATTGAAATTTGTCATTATCTGACAAATAAGGTTGTTGATTGAGTTTATTATATTCCTCCCATGCGTCTTTAGCCACGGTGACACACGCCCGTTCATATTTAGTCATCAAGCCTAATGGCTCCTCTCCCAGTGCTAACGGCTTATTATTGATAGATTTGAATTTTCCCGTCATCATGCATGCAATGATGTCGCTGATTAAAGTGCCTTTAAGTGATTGCATAACCTCTTCCAAAGATAATTTTTTATCATTCATTTTTTCACCCATTATGAAAGTTGATCACACCATGAGGTAAATGTTGAATTATTTCAACGTTTTTGTTAAAGATCTGATTACATAGTATACACGAAATCATCGCATTGTCCAGGCGTTTGTAGGCGAATTCAACCCTGAAGTGCA
>DDWQ01000006.1 GCA_002345745.1 Candidatus Moranbacteria bacterium UBA2282
AGTCATACACCAGCTTGGATGTTGATGTGTTATTACAGACCACAATAAAACATGGGGGAACCGAGATGTCTGCCTTGCCCCACTCTTCAAAAGTTTTGACATAATGACCGTACAAGGCCTCCAAGGCGGTCTGCAACTTGACCGGGATGCTTAGGGGATCGAGATCCTTGCTTTTGCCGCGTCCCTTCTTGGGCATATCCTTTCGGATGTGTTCCCAAAGGTTGCGAAACATAGGCAACTCATCGCCAGGAATATTTTCAGCTACAGGAACACGGGGCAACTTGACGATGCCACATTCGATTGCGTCCATGAGCGAAAAATCACTCATGGTCCACGGAAACAGTGTTCCTTCGGCATAGCCAGATCCGCTCAAAAAAAACGGCGTCGCCGAAAGATCCATGACGCGATTCAAACCCAGTTTGCGGTTCACCGCCTCTAGGCCAGAGATCCATAAACGAGCTGCCTCGTTGTTCTTTTCCGCTTCCTTGCGATCATCACCCTTCAAGTCTGGATCACCCGATCCAGGTTTTTCCCGATAGCAATGATGAGCCTCGTCATTAATGGCAATGATGTTTTTAAGGCCCATCAAATCCGGCATGACCCGCTGGAGCATCTGGCCCTCAGTCTCTACGGTCTGAAGGTCATCTCCCCGCCCTTTAAGCAGGGATCGTCCTCCTTTAGACAGATCAATCCGCTCACGCAGCTTGAATGCATGATAGTTGGTGATAACAATCTTGGCGCGTTCCAGATCCGGCAACATGTCGGTCGGGATAAGTTCGCGGCGCTGATAGTAACTATCGGGGTCATTTGGGAAAAGCACACGCAGACGATCTCGGATGGTCAGTCCAGGTGCGACGATAAGAAAACCGCGTGTAAATTTTTTGCTGTTCGGACGGCGAACAGCGTTAACGGTCTGCCAGGCGATGAGCATGGCCATAACCGTAGTCTTGCCCGCGCCAGTGGCCAGCTTAAGTGCAAGACGGGAAAGTTCTGGATTAGCGTCCCCGTTAGCTTTGTCCAAGTGGTCGAGGAATTTCTTGCCGTAGGATTTGAATTGCGGAGCAACTTCCGTGAGCCAGATGGCTGTTTCAACAGCTTCGACCTGGCAAAAGAATGGCCGGATGCCGCTGAACTTATGATGCCGCCAGTGCTGAAGCAGACGAGCCGTTTCCGGAGTGACCTGCCACTGGTTAGGATTGGGCAAGGCCCGCCAGCGATCCACCTGATCACGGACCTCATTGATAAGCGACGTCAGGTCGTACTGTTGTTTTTCGTCTGAGAGTCCCTTGCCCTCATCGACAACAAAGGAAAGCTGCTTTTGAGCCGCCTTTTGCTTCTTGGGCTTGGGGATAGGCGTGATGAACTCGGCCTTGCGTCGAGATTCAATGATGCGCTGCGTGGGCTGCCCTGTTTTATCCAATTCCCAGTGACGGAAGGGGTACTCATAAGGGGAATTAAGAATGGGCTGATCGAAAAAAGGATTACTTCCGGCTTGATCCACGCGAACCTCACAGGGAAAGGATAGTGATCACTCAAAATCAAATTCAGGTAGGTAAGCCTAAAATAACACAGCATGTCAAGTATTTAAATTGTAAGACAAATTTACACGTCGAAGTCATAACTGTCCCAAAAAGAAATTACATACAAATAAAAAGATTATTTAACATAAAAAAATATCGAAGAAGTGAAAAATATAGTTTCCCAAAAACAATATGAATATATCAAGTAAAAAAATATTTCTAAATAGCAAAATCAAAAATACATATAGAAATAAATTGACACTTATGGTATATAGTAACTGTTTAAATCAAACCATAAATAACTAAGAGGAAAAAATGAAAATCCAGAACTCTCCATTCAAAAAATACGAGAAAACTATCCTAGAAAAAGATAATAGCTGCGCTCTGATACTTAGGAAAGCAGTACTCAGCATGTTCGACGGAAACAGCCATAAATTCGGACTGTCAACTATCGGATATCTAAATGATTTGTACGAAGAAATTTTTAAAAAATTGTTAGAGCACTATTTAATACATGGAGAAAGCGATGATGATTTTTTGGAACTAGGAAGAAAGTGTTACCACATGGAAATACTCCATATAAAATATTAAAAAAGCGGCAAATGCCGCTTTTTTATTGAAAAGTAAAAAAGTAAAATAATTTGTTTAAAAAAAATTAATTCCCATGATATCAATTAATGAGGATTATCAAATGGAAACTAAAAAATATGTATTCAGAACAAATAATGAAAAATTTGAAATAATAAAAAAGATGGCTTCAGAAAATATGAAGAGTATCAATAATTACCTAAACAATCTAATTGATGAACATATCGAAAATCAAGAAAATATGATATCACAAAGAAAAAAAACTAAAAAACAAACAATAAATCAAATTACTAAATAAATTTAGATAGTTAATAAACAAAAATAGCCATGTGGAAAAAAATTATGAACCTATAACGGTCAGGTAATAAGCGGCAATTAAAAACATAAAAAACTCAATTATTATTAACTATTACAAGAAACGAGGAAAAAAAATGAATCAGAAAAATGGAAACAAAGAAAAAAAAATAGCAAAAACAATACGGAATATATCACCGTAAAACAATTGATATCAACTGTTACAAAGTTGAGTTCGTACGAATACGCAAACAACGGATCTATATTAACAGCACTTAAATTAATCTTATCTTGGCACAAAAAAACCACAGAAGACATGTGCAGCGATATATTCGAGATTAGTGAGGATATTTATCAAAAAAAATTAAATAAAATATTTTCGAAATATCAAAAATCTACACAAAATAAGTATATAAGTAACGGCAATAAAATATTTGAGTATGCCAAATCTATCAAAAATAATAACTGCTTACCGGAAAGTTTTTCAGAAGCGATCATGAAAGTACATTCAGAAAGCGGAATGAGTATCTACCAAGTCTCAAAAATCGCAAGAATCAACAAAACAACCGTATCAAATATCGTATTTTCAAAAAGCACTCCGAGTAATTACAAAACAATACTAAAATTAGAACAAGCCTACAAACTAGACCAATATACATTACTTTCAAAAATCAATCTAAACAAAAACGACTCCTCTATTAGCCGGGATGAATTTCCAATAAAGTATCTAAAACAAAAAGGAAAAATCGTACCACACTTAAAAAATCTTAAATTTGATTTTAAAGAACAAACAACCGAAAAAAAAGAAGAAATTTGCGAATGGATCATGACCAACATAGTTGTAAACAACAATAAATATTGCAAAAAAAATCTGATTCTTTCGCAAGAAACATACAGATACAGTGAGATAGAAAATTCTCCAAACCTTAAAAGAGAGCTAGATACTCTCACTCAGATAAAAACATCAAAAATACCCCTAGTAAACTTTAAACGCAAAAAAATCTGGGCAAGTCACACATTAAAAATAAACATCAACTTTTTACTATATTTTTTTGGATGGCTGAACAAATATAGCGACTTAAATATTTCAAAAATTGACTACTCACTAACCATATTACTAGACAAAGAAATTATCCATAAATACATATCTTATAGATTTGAAAGAAGAGGCGAGATGTGTGTGTCTGAAATCAATTTCTTGAAACTACTGGCATCATTGCTAGATTCTAAATATGGACTTCTGCCTCAAGCGTACGATCTATTTGTCATGGACAAAACTCTGCTTAATTATATCAATAAAAAGCAGACAAGTGTAACCAAGTCCGACTGGATAGACATATGCGAAGAAACAAGATCTTACTACAAAGATATGCATTCTGAAATTATGAATACAATGAAGCAGACTCACGTTGACAGAAATGGATCAATTAAAAAATCACGCGATCCATTTTTTCCGATCCAGCCAATCCTAGACCACGAGCAACCTTTAAAAAAATATCTCGAATTATTGTGTTCACTAAGACAAAATTTTAAAAATAACACATCTCCAAAAATCAAAGAACTGGTATTTTATACGGGCTATTTAAGTGCAATGATTTTGCTTCAGTCTGGAATACGAGCAAATAATTTTCTTTCTCTTAAATCAACGCTGTCTGAAACAGAAGAATTTGAATCTATCATTATCAAAGACAACGAATTAATTGTTGATATACCTGCGCATAAGACAAAAAACAACGTCAGAAACTATTGCTCAGTTGTCGACACAAACAATTTATATAACGATATCAAACATTATATAGAATTAAAAAAGTTAATTTTTCAGAACAATTGCGAATACTTCTTTGTAACAAAAAATAACACACCATTCACAACAGATTCATTTTCGTCGATGATATCAAAATTTACAAAAAAATATATTGCCTACAATCAATACAAAGTTGACCCAGGCATACCGGGGCTCCAATCGCATGGCCCTCATGCTTTTCGTGATATTATTGCGACACACGTAATAAAAACTACTGGCTCGTACAGTCTTGCAGCCTTGGCGATAAACGATTCTGAAGCAACGGTTCGAAAGCATTACGCCAGGTTTTTGCCCAACGACAAAAACAACATTATTAAGAAAATAACTAATGAAATATTTGATATTTAGTCAGCCCTGAAGAACTCCAAAACGGCCTGTCAGTCGCAAGCCTGTGCAGGCCGATCATTAGGTCGAACAATGTGCTGTCCACAACAATTTTGGGCACAAAACATACAGCCACCGGACAAACTTCCTGAAATTGAATGCCGCGCAGGCCATGCACAGGCTCACGAAATTACCGATCCAGCCTTAGAGGTAGTTACGAAATTCGAAACATCCTGCGATCGTTCTTGTCACTGAGACTTCGAAAATTTTGCGCACCTGTCTTCCGCGATGCAACACCGAAAATAGGTCAACTCGGAAGGATCACATAGCAACTTCCAGGTGAGCCAGTGTTGGTCGCAGAAGGCTTGGGATGGAACTAGGTGTTCTGAAGCCAAACTTTGACGACGCGCTCAGCGCTGAGCCTTTCAATCTGACAAAGTGGATGAGAAGCCCAACAACCAGGGCCATCCCATCAATTAGGGTGCTAGGATGCCGACGTTTTGGCTTCATCGTGTTACTGATCAAAATCAACAATCAGAGAAGAACCAGACTGGGACCACCCAAATAATGCCAGTCTTACAACCTCTCCCCGGCCAAAACCCTGTCGATCAGCGCGTTCAGTTCGCCGAGCTGCTCAAGCTTAAGTGACTGCCCGGCTTTGGCAAGATTCCTGCTCACGCGCACTATAAGGTATGGTCTCGCAAACTCGCAGTCATCATCCTTAGGGAGTTCCGTCCCAAGCAGGTAATTAGTACCTGATTTAGTTACTACGGTTTCACCTGGTTTTGGCTCACCAGAAACGATGGGACTGGTTATAATCGGCCCGTGGGCGATGAATGGATGTCCTGAAACATCAAGAGCTGCAAGAAAAGGCTTGCCTGCGGCATATAGAACGCGCCAGTTGTCAAGGAAGGTAGTTGAAGACTTGTCCATGATGTTTGTTGCCGCCTCAACCTTTTTCTGTGCCTGAGGACTCATTTCATTACGAAGTTCTTCAAATTTTTTGCCCATATAAACTCCATTTTGCGATAATATTCCCCTGCGATTGCCCAACTTACTTTCATTCCGTGGCCAAAGCCGTACACTTTCACCGATTGCTGAACACACTAATATAAAATTATTTCAGTAAATAAACATATCTAAACGTCTAAAAATCCCCATTCAAGCAGCAGTGATATTGACGTTGCAATTGAAACACACAAAGAAAAACACAAATTTTAAAAATGTTAAAACAAAAACTTTGCACAAATTTATTATCTATGTAGATATATTTTAATAAAAAATATCTTTTTTAAAAAAACGTTTACTCATCGCTATTAAAAAAATTTTTAATAGTATGCAGCGATTGATAGTATACTAATATCAAATCAATGTTATTTATAACATCATCCATACCATATATTTGAACTTGATTGAGCAAGTCGATAAATAATTCTTTATCAAGTGTAATTTCATTTGAATCATATATGCCTGAACCAGTCGAAAACTTAACGACTCCTACCTTTTTAGCCCTTAAGTTCGCCTGTTGTGCAATTAAATTTAAAGACTTTTCTTCAAAAAAATCTTTGCAGCTACTCATATATTCATAATCTCCTCTATTTTATTTATTTCGAAAAAAATAATTTATTCAACTATATCTAAATTTAAGATTGACGATAAATTATCTAGTGAAATTATCCAATTTGATACAACACATGTTTGTTCAAAATTATGCTTTTGAACAAAATTAATCATTGGCAATGATTGCGCCTGTTCTATACCTATATGCTTCACACCAAGAACTGGCGCATTTGCTGCCAAACATTTTAAAAATGATGTGCCGTTCCCTTTGCCTATTTCTTTAAAACCAAGCTTAGCGATCACAAGAGTATCTTCCCCCCAGATCGCAGTGTTTGGTCTCAGGCGAGCGTACAAATGCACGAGAGACCTAGAAACATGTATCCTGAAACCCGGCATCAATTTCGCGGGCAATGTTTTGTAACCATATCTATCCATCAAATACACATTCAACACACCACAAAATCGTTCAGTTTGTTCAGTTGAGATCATAAAGAACTCCTTTTTTAGGTTAAAATTTTCAACAAAAATACAATTTTAATTCCTATTTTTTTGACTTTCGACTCTTTTTGTTTTCTTTCAACTTATAAAAATTGATCGAATCAAATTCATAATTAAAATTGATATGGCATATGCCATTGTAAAGTTTTTTTATTGAAGGATCAGACTCATAATTTGTACATGAAATTGGTTTGTATTCATGCCCACAAAGTTTATGCCTGATTTCCTCTTCTACATTATTATCTTTCAGCATTTTTTTGAAAGTGTGCCTAAATGAATGAAATACTTTTGTTTCAGACACAATTCCGCAATCATCAATAAACCCATTTACATATTCTGAAGGCTTATCTCCTAAATTCTTAACTTTATTTTTAGTTATCTTTTTAAAAAGCATTGTTTCGTTTGTTTTTTGTCTTTCAAAAACAAAATCTAAAAAGCCCAATTCAATGAGTTTGGGATGAATCGGAACTTTTCTTTTAGAACTTAAGTTTTTCAATTCTTTTTGTATTCCATCTGTGTTTTCTTTTGGAGCCGAATCAGCGTTAATATCAATATACCAAATACCATCTTCCTGCTTAATGTCTTCTTTGGCATAAATTTGGCAAAGCTCTGTTATTCTACCACCAGTGAACAGCGCTAGCATAAACAGCCAATAGTTCCAATCATGCTTCATTTTAGAAGATTTACCTTTTATTCCATCTAATATTATATTTACTTCTTCAAGTGTGAAAGGATCTCGCCTTTCTTCATCCTTCTTTTCGTTCTTAACAGATATATTCACAGCTAAATTTTGGTACATATAATTATTTAGCACACAATCTTTAAAAAAAGTACTTGCGGCTTCAATTATTGTATTAATTGTCTTATCAGCAAGTTTATATTTTTTATCTATGTTCATAGACAAAAGTTCATCCAAACTTTTATCGCGATACTCAATTTTTTTAGTTCTATTTCCAGGCATACATTTGAGTATTTTTGTGAAATTTATCATATCTGAATATTCAATATCGCAAACATTCTTGTCTGGTCCGATAATAAACTCCAGCCAATTAAGCCGACTGCGTGTATCTACAGGCGTTTTTATTTTAGTTTTCTCTTTAATACCCATCGTAACTAAATATTGATCGATTGCGTCTTTTAATTTTACTATTTTAATTGACGGAATATTTGTGATACTATTTTCACTGTTATTTATATGACAATACTGATTAAAATTGTTATTATTTAAATTATTGACCATTTCATACTTTGAAATAATCTTTTCTTCTTTATCAAAATCTAAAATCGCCCTACTCTCGACTATTTGATTTAAGTCAAACATTGATTTTGCTATTGCATTAGCTATTTTCAAGTAATCATAGCTGTTTTTTGTGACATCAGGACAATGCTTGCAAACAAACTCACTAACTTGCGAATCAATAGCTTCATAATTATTATATTTTAACATGCTTTTAACTTTTTCTTTTTGGCTAACAATATCTTTTACAAAGACATCGTCAAAAGAATTGTGCAGAGACAAAACATTCATTACTTCGATATTTTCGGCATAGAATATGCGGGCATACCTCATCAAATCAATATTCGATAAATTCGATATCGTCTCCCCATTCGAGAGGCGAGTTAACAGGTCTTCCATGAAAATCTCCATCGCCACTGAAAATTTTAACGCGACAGATCGATACGAAGTCCCCGTCGAAATCCGGATCTCTGCCTTGTTAAAAAATTCCGGGAACGGATTTTTTAAACGCAATCTGAAATAAAATATTTTTCCACGAAGAAAGAGGCGGGAAGAAGATGCAGGTCGGCTCATGGGGGGACACCTCGGTTTTTTTGTACCGCGTTATGTACCAGGTTATGTACCACCTGGCGTCTCTGGAAGCCCCCCCTAGGACGCGACAACCGACTGAAAAAAAATAAAAAAAAGGGTTACAGCATGTTACTGTAACCCTCGTTTTATTTTGGTGTCGAAGGGGG
>DDWQ01000019.1 GCA_002345745.1 Candidatus Moranbacteria bacterium UBA2282
TAGATTAGCATCCGCTTTCTTATCCGCTTTCTCAAATCCATCTTTCATCATTACTGCCAAATCACCTATTGTTATTTCTTTATTTTCCATATATTTGTATATAATTTTTGATAACCTTATTATACCATATTCCAGAAGTCTGTCTATTTTTCACGGCTTTGGCTAAATTTAGTACCAACAACAGAATTTATTCTATATCCAACAGCAATTAACATATCCAAATTATAGATATCAATATATTAATTTAATTTATTATAATGATATTATATCACTATAATAGTTTGCTGTCCACTCATCGCCATGTGCACAACTTTCTGCATTACTAAGTGCCAAATCGCGATCTAGCCGTTAAAAAATAACATCGTAAACAGAGGCAGAATTTCTCTCTTTACGTCTAAATCCCACTAACCTCCTCTGTGCTTTCGAGAATAATTTGTTTGTTTTTAAATATTTTTTTAGTCAAAGAATTTTTGAAAAGAAAAAATTCTTCTAATTTGAGCAAATGACTGATCGTGATAAAAATTGCACCGCCTATTACCAAAGAAATAGTTAGTTGTGCAAACACTCCTAGAAAAGTATCTAGATTAACAACCATAGCAACTAAATATTTAGTGGCTTGGATTCCCAATCCAGCCAAAAATGAAGCTGTCACAATTTTCGTCAGTGAGCGAATAATATTTTTATCATCTAGATTTTCAAAGCGTGTTCGCAAAAAGAAAAGCAAAAGAAACATCTGCACAATATTAGCCAATGAAAAAGCAATGGCTAAACTAAGAATTTGAAAGCGTCCAATCAATAATATAACCGCCAAAATATTAACTGCTTCAACGACAATAGCAATATAGAAAGGTGTTTTAGTGTCTTGCAAAGCATAGAATGAACGTGCCAACAGTTGCACGGCACTTTGTGCAAACAAACTAAAAGCGAGAATTCCCAAACATTGAAAAGTTAAAATTGTATCCTCCCAATCGAATTTTCCTGATCCCAAAATTACACGCACAATCTGTGCCCGCAGCACAATCATAAACACACTTAGTGGAATGACAAAAAATAAAATTTGCCGGAAAGTTTCTGAAAATGATTTTATAAATTCTTCTTTCTGATCCTTGATTGCAAGTGCGGCTAAGGTTGGGAAAACTGCAATGGAAAAAGAAATGCCAAATAAACTAAGTGGCACACTAGCTAGATTTTGAGAAAAACTAAACACAGCCAGACTACCTGCGGCTAAAGTTGAAGCAAAAATCGTAATTACCATAAGATTAAGCTGATTGATTCCGATGCCAGCCATTCTCGGCAACATCAAGGTAAAAACTTTACGCACATTTTTATTATTCCAATCTGATAAAAAAGTCCACTGATGCTGATAGCCTAATTTACGCACAGTAAAATATTGCAAAAGCATATGCATCGTGGCTCCGAAAACAACGCCCCAAGCCAAACCGATTGGTCCAAAAAATTCAACAAACACCGAGATACCTATAATAATTCCAATATTATATAATAATGGTGCAATGGAATAGACTAAAAAATGTTTCATAGAGGTCAGTACACCGCCCATAATACCACTGATACCCAAAAATATTGGACTAAGAAACATTATACGCGTAAACATAACAACGCTGTCAATTTTTTCTGGAGAAAATCCAGGAGTAATGAGTTTCATTAAGAATGGCGCAAAAATTGCACATATCAGTGAAACAATAATAATAAAAAATATAGCCAGATTCATAATGCCATTGGTTAATTTCCAGGCTTCATCATTGTTGTCTCGGCTACGCAAACCAGTAAAGACTGGGATGAAAGCAGCACTCATCGCACCTAAAATTAACAAATTGTAAATCAAATCTGGGATGCGAAAAGCTGCATAATAAACATCCAACGTATCACCCGCTCCAAATGTCGAAGCAAGCATTCGGTCACGTACAAGACCAAGCAGATTACTCAAAATCCCTGCGATAGTAATCACGAAGGCTGCCGAAATAACCGACTCCGTCGGACGAGAATTCATTATAAAGTTATTCTTCAAAATTTTTTTAATCATTTACCCCTATCTAATAAAAAATTATTCTTTTATAAACGCCGCGCCTGCAAATTTATCTGTTTTCAAATCAGTTTCTTTTTTGATGGAATTGCCCGTGCGAACTGCATCCTCCGGATAATTCCAAACTGTTTTATAGTTTTCGGGATACATAATTTCAGAAACAAATACACTACCCACGCTGCCAGATTGTTTTTGCGCTAATAATGAATAACTATCTGCCGCCGTTTTATCAGTGGAATTGGTAAAAATTTTAAATGGCAGTAAATATTTGTAAGTCACTTGAACTGTTTCCTGCGGACTGACATAAACCCAGTTAGCAAAAACTGTCTTATCTGAATCATCATAAATTCGAGTACCGCTTTCTTCATCAATTACTATAGAATCTTCTTCTGTTTGAACTTGTGCATCATGTTTAAATCCCAGCACATTATAATCTAATGGCGGAGAATTAAATTCTCTAGTCTGTCCAGAAGCTGAAATCAAAGTTGAACCTTTTGGCACATAGACGCGCATATAGTCAGAATTAACTTTGTTCCACCATTCCTTATCCAAATTACCTCCATTATGATGACGGGTTATAGTCACCGTGTCAATCACAGAACCATCTGTTTGAATTTCCGCCTTATGGGAAATTTTTTCATCTACCACGCCATCCGTCTTATATCCATTAATATTAGTATTAATAACACTCAAATAATCTTTTTGCGTATTCAGAATCTCTCCTGACCAGCCAGCTTGCGATAATATTTTTTCAATCTCATAGTTTTTCGAATAAATCAAAATTTGCTTTTCATTCAAACTTTGCACTAAAACGCTCATAGTCTGTGCCATATCAGCAAAATTTTTCGTAGTGAAAATCTTATCGAGAATTTTCGGAGCCAAGTCAGCCAAAATCTGTTTTGGCTGGTTCAGTTCTTTGTCATAATCAACTTCAACTTCATACTGAATTTTTTCAATAAAATTATTCGCATCCACAGTCACATCATATTCTGGCATTTCAATCGGTCCAGTCACTTCCAAAAGTTTTTGCATCACATTCGGAGTCATAGTGATCACGCCATCCACAGTTGGTCCGCCAGTTTTTTCAAAAAACCAACTTGCCTTTTCAGCCGATTTTGGAAAATCTGGAAACCAATTACTATCATGCAAGCTCCAAGCCGCCGAAATTTTTTGAATTGGAGTTGGTGGCACAACTTTTGCTCTAAGCTGTCCATCTGGATTGAAAATACCATCAATAAAAAACTTGCGAATATTGCCATTAGAAATATCCATTAATCCATAAGTTCCAATAAATCCGCCTGTGGCTCGCATCTCCTGATTATTTTGGAATAAAAATAAATATTTTCTCGGACCATTGCCACCCAAAACATCTGTAAAAATTTTACTATTATCTAGAAAACTCGCAATAAAATAGCGAATACTTGGTAATTTACTTTTCAATTCTACAAATTGAACTCGTTGCTGCTGGGGAATATCTGAGACGTTAACCTTATCCAAATTGTTTTGTAAATCATCAACTAAAATTAAAATTTCTTTTAAATTACTATCCGTGTCCTGAAATATTTTTAAAAATGAGACTGATTCATTATTTTGTTCTAGCGGATTTTTTATCTCATTAGCCAATTGCATAATTTCACCTGCTAAAACCCCAATTCGAGCGATATCCTTTCCTGATTGAGAAATATAATAACCAGAAGAAATTTTTGATAAATATGGTATGAACTGCGATGTTTCAACTAAAATTTTTCCCAGACTATCAATATCAGTGGAAATTTCTCCAAATTTATCATAAGCTTCATTAAATTCAAATTTAGATTTTTCAAAATTCTTACCAACAATATCTGCCTGAGCCAGAGCCAAATTAGCATAAGCACTCTTTCCTGTGCCTAAAACAGAATCTTTGATCTTGAGACCTTTATTAAAAAATCCTACACTAAAAATAACAACAAAAATAACTATCGCAATACTAGAAAAAGAGAAGGCAAATTGCTTGTAATTAGAAACTACAAATATATCTGCTAATGTAAATCCATTCTGCTTTTTGTATTCAGCAACTTCTTCAAAAAAATTATCCTGCGTCACTTCACTATCTATGTCATGTTTCTGACTGAACTCAACATTTATATTCTGTACATTTTGCACGTGAATCGTATTTTTCCGAACAATTGGCTCAGCTGGTACAATAATTCTGTCTTTTTTTACGATTGGCGTAGTAGCTACACGCACAACTGGCACGCTGTCAGAACGGAAAGTTTCTCCAAACTGATAAATCATTGTCGCTTGATCACTTTTCCGATATACCTGCGGTCGTGTAATAGCTCGTTTTTGATTATTACTCTTTACAATATCATGAAAAAATTTATTTTTATTTTCACAAAGTACAGTAACTTTTCTCTCGGGCTTGCTAACTTTTTCGAATTGTAGAACTTGCCCACTTTTTTTAATTCTTTCCAAATCTAAATCACCAGCTTCATTAACCGGTTTTACATCAAACATCTGTGAAATTATTTTGTTTCTATTTTTATTTATCATAAATTGTTTGTGTTTCTTGTGCCATTTTTTTCCAGCTATATTTTTTTGCTTGCTCATATCCTCGCACAATCAAATCTTGACGTAACTCCTTGTCTTCGATTATCTTTTCTATCGCTTCAACAATCGAGTCAATATTTTTTCCATCAAAGAAATAGGCACTCTCACCTAAAATTTCCCGCATACAAGGATGATCAGAAGAAATGACTGGCACACCTTTACTCATTGCTTCCAATGGCGGTAATCCAAAGCCTTCATACAGCGATGGAAAGATATTGGCAATTGATTGATGGAAAAGAACATCCAGCGTGTGATCAGAAATGTCCGACAAAAGGATGATGTTTCTAATCTGCTTATCCAAGATCAATTTATGCAATCGGTCATAAAAATAATCTCGTTTGCCAACTAGCACCAGTTGCAACTCTGGTGAAGCTTGCAAAACTTGTGCAAAAGCCAGCACCAGTCTCTCCAAATTTTTGTGTGGATAGGCATTGCCGACATAGATCAGATACGGTTTAATTATACCATACTTCTGCAAAATTTCTTGTGCATTTTTTGCACTGAACATACAATAATCTTCCGCCGACTCATAGGTCACAAAAATCTTTTTTTCTATCGCCCCTCCGTAATTTTCTATAATATCTTTTTTACTAAATTGCGAAATGGTGATAATGTCTCTTGCCCGCATGACAGCTAATTTGATTGCCATACGATAGGCTAGAAATTTTATACGATACAATATCGGATGAAGTGTGCTACTGTGTACAGTCGGAAAATGCAATAATGTTAGATCATGAATCGTCACCACAAATTTTCTACAATACATTATCGGCACGTTGAAATGTGGAAAATGCACTAAATCCAATTTATATTTATACAAAATCCAGGGGAAATAGATTTGTTCCGCCAAAGTATACCACTGATAGTCTGCCAAAACTTTCTGAAAATTCGGATTTTTCGGTTGATATTCATCGAAATTATCTTTTTTCAAAAACACAAAATATTGATTGCCATCAGAAATGGCAACCTTTTCCAAATTCTCCACTAATTTTTGCGTATAACGCCCCAAGCCCTTCTGTTTAATCCCAAAAAAGCGGGCATCGATTCCAATTCTCATATCATAATTATACCACTAAAATGCCAAAAAAAGTAAAACAAAAAAACCAGCGTTTTTAGAACTGGTTTTTTCAATTTTACCAACCGCCTCCTCCTCCACCGCCACCGCCTCCACCTGACCCACCAAAACCGCCACTACCCGAGCTAGAGGGTGCAGATGTGTTGGCTGCGATACTTGCCGAAAGATTGCTAATTGTGTCTGAAAAACTATCCACATTAAATGTGCCTACATTTCCAACATACCAAGCTGGAATATATGAAGAATAAAATTCCTGCCCATATACTTCTTGCATACGTTTGGCCCATAATTCCGTCATATCAAACACAATTGCATAGGGCAAAAATTTTTCAAAAATATTTTCTTTTTCATAAAACTCCGCCCGATCCTTGTCGACTGTTTCCATAAAAAGTTTAAAGCCTGCAACTTGCCAATTCATTTCAGCTCCGGCTGGCGTGCGTTTGGGCATAACAAAGCTAAACAACAACAAAAATATAGCAGATACCAAAAAACTCAAGGACAAAAAACCCAAAGCGTCAATAGACATGAAAAAAGGTATCATCATAATTCCAGCTACCACTCGAAAGGAATTCTTGAAATACAATCCTGAAAAAACAACCAATCCCTTGTTCTGCAAAAGATCTTTGGTTGCATCTTTAATCCCAGGAATATGCGCATAGAAAGTTTTTTTCAAGTCTGAAAGATTCATTGTTTTAGCTCCTTCAAAAATATGACTCAGAATTTTCTTTTGCACAAGATTAAGCGCTTGCTCTGCTTCTTGATTTTCTTTTCTAATAAATTTATAATCTTTTGAATCAATCAAAAACAAAAGTTTCTCGTGTGTTTCTTCGATAGTTATTAGCCCTTTGGTTGCTAGAAAAATAATTTCAGCCGTGATCAATTTATTATCAAAGCCTCCACTTTTTTCAAGCATTCCCAATTCAATTGGTGAAAGATTGCCGGGAACTTCATATTCAGGAATAATGGTTTTATCCATTCGCGGATCTTTGCCATATTTCAACCACAATTGAAAACAAACAATTAGGGTTACTATTGGCACCAACAGAAAAAAATATTTGCCATATTTTTCCCAGAAAGTTAGTTGATATGGCATGATGATGTTTTTTGGAAAAATAATTGAAGCAGTTATCCCCTGACGCATATCAATCATTTTTGTGGATTCAAATTCCAACACATTAGACGCCTTCCAACGATAGATTGCCAAATCATTGCTCTTTGAACCAAGCGCGCCGGTATAATAATCCACGGTGGCATTCTGACTATTCACTGCTTCTGGAAAAGTGATTTCCGCTCGGAAATGATCAATCTGTAGATCCCAAAAATTACCATTCAAATTCCAATATAGCTCATCAAATTTCGGATTATCAAAACGCATCACATTTCTGACCCTATAATGAATCTTATAGGTATGCACGCCATTCACCGTGACTTTTGGGTTTCCAATTTGCCAAGTCACTGTGTCAGTGTCCTTCTTTTCTGCATACTGAATTGCTTGTCCACTTTGATCTGTGATGTTCACAAGCTCAACCGGCATTGCCACTTTTATATTTCCTACCATAGCTGAAGTTGGCAAGATTCGAAAAATCCCATGCTTGCCGACTGCATTTCCGCAATCAGCTACAATAGTTTCATTGATATCAAGTGTTGAATTAGTGTTCACTACAATTTGCGAAGTGAAATCCTGGATATACCAATCAATCACATTTGTCCTAGCCTGCGAAACATTTGGCAACAAAAACATTCCCACTAAAAAAATTCCAACCCCGACTATCCCAAAATATTTTGTGCTAATCTTTTTTGTGATTTCGGTCATATATTTTAAATATGCAACAAATTAAAAAATATTTACTTCCTATTTTTTATTCAATTTGGGTGGATTTATTATTCTCCAAAATCCGTTTTCGTAAAGAAAAAATAAGCCTAACTTTGGCCTATTTTTTCTTCTTTTCCATCTCTAAAATTTTCTGCACCTCTCGATCAAAGTCAGATTCTATTGGTTGATTTTTATTAAATTCAGCATATTCGCGAAGAGCTTTCTTTTCCGCCTGCACATGAGAAACATTACCCAATCCAATTAATATTTTATATTCGTTAAAACTTAGAAATTTATTTACACTTTCAGCAAACTCTGCCATGGTAAATGTTTGCCTATTTTCAATCAAGTTTTCAATGTAATCAAAAAATCCAGAAATATTCCGTTCCAATTTTTTAATTTCTTTTTCAGATAAATAATTTTTAGCAATAGCTACATCGGTTGCCAAAATTCTTCCTCTTGGACTATTTTTCCAAGAGGTTAGCCCCATAAATGGTTTGTTTCTATCTGCCTTGTTAATTATTATCTCAGCTGCAGTTTTTCCCGTGATAGCAAAATGAAATTTATTTTGCACAGTCGCAAAAAAATCTTTAGTAGTTTTTGAATTTGGGTCATAATCAATACTGCACTCAGAAAAGATATCTGTAATCTGCAAATAAATCCTTCGCTCACTCGCACGAATAGAGCGGATTCTTTCCAATAATTCTCGGAAATAATCCTTGCCAAATACCCTCTCACCTTGTTTCAACATTTCATCATTCATAGCAAAACCTTTTATGATGTATTCTTTTAGCACTTGAGTTGCCCACATACGAAATTGCGTCGCTCGAGCAGAATTCACTCGATATCCAACAGAAATGATTGCGTCGAGATTATAAAATTCAATCTCCCGAGAAACAGCCCTATTTCCTTCTTTTTGAACTATTCGAATTTTTCGAATAGTTGCTTTTTCGCTTAATTCTCGACTTCCAAAGATCTCCTTGAGATGATAATTTATTGTATTGATCTCCACGCCGAAAAGCTCTGCCATCATTTTCTGGGTCAACCAAAGAGTTTCATCTTCTAAAAAAACTTCCAATTTTACATCTCCAATTGGAGTGGTGTAAAGAATAAATTTAGATAATTCTGATGATTTTTTTTGCATAAATTTTATTCTAGTCTACTATACTGATAGTATATCAGTATAAACATTTTTTGTCTATCTTTTGACCTGCACGCAAATCATTTAGTTTCAGATTACAATTTATTCACAATCTTCAAAAAATCTTCCGCTGGTTTTATCCAGGTGAATTTTTTCGCTTGGATTAGTCCGCGTGCAATTAATTTTTCACGCAGTTCTGGACTGGTTAAAATTTCCTGCATAGCCTGAGAGATTTCAGCTGGTTTGTCGGGATCAATCATAATAGTCGCATCGCCTACCACTTCTGGCAAAGAGGAATTGTTAGAAGTGATGACAGGCACGCCACACGCCATCGCTTCCAAGGGCGGCAAACCAAAACCTTCAAAGCAAGAAGGATAAACAAAAAGTGAGGCTAAATTTAAAACAAATTCCTTATCCTCTTCAGAAACAAAATTAATCACCACAATGTCTTTTTTGTAATCTGAGATTGCAATTTCGGCAAATATTTTTTCACTCAGCCAACCATCTGCACCGGCAATCACTAATTTATATTTTACAATTTCATTTTGACCCGAAGAAAGTGCCTCCTTTTGTAATTGCGCATACGCCTGAACAATCGTGGAAATGTTTTTACGCGGTTCAATCGTGCCCAGATAGAGAATAAATTTATAGGGCAAATTATATTTTTCCTTAACTCTAATCAAATTGGCATCATTCCTATCCACAATGTGAAATTTTTCTGCCAAACCGTTATGACTAACAGTTATTTTGTTCGGATTTATTTTATACAAATTAACAATATCCTGACTAGTCGACTGCGAAATTGCAATAATTTTATTCGAATGATGACAAATTTTTCTCGGATTAATAAATGTGTGCCACAATCGCCTAACCCAAGAAAATGTTTCCGGATAGCGCTCGAAAGATAAATCGTGAATTGTAGAAACAAGTTTTACGTTTTTGCTGACACCGCCGAAGATTATATTAGGCATAAAGAAAATATCAGTTCCGCCAATCAGTTTATCGATCTTGGGCCAGTTCAGGTACCAAAATAATAAATTTAAAATCTTGTTGGGAAAATTAAATTTTTTCAAGCGGACATTTGGATATTTTTTCAACCAAGAAAAATCAACCTCGGATGAACGAAATGAATTAAAAAAAAGAATGAACTCATCTCGCGTATCAAGCATGAATATATTGTCCAAAAGATTGAGCGTATATTCTTCCACTCCCGTTCGCCGACCTTCTGCTAGACATCTGATATCAATTCCAATTTTCATAATTAATTTATAATTATTTCAAGTAATGTTTGATTAGCACAATCCAAAATCCCAAAAACATTCCCATAGCCAATGAAGCCAACAGAAGAATAGTTGGGCTAACCTTGTCTTGAATAATTACTGGACTTTGTGCCACCACCTCAAACCAAGTAACTTCATTTTGATTTTTATTTAAGGCTTCCGTATTTTTTGAAATTATTTCTAGAACTGCATCAGAAATTTTTTTAGCAGATCTCTCATTGCTAGCAGAAAAAGAAACTGCCACAATCTGCGAAGAAAGTTTTTCCGCTACAAAAACATTTGATAACTTTCGCAAACTTAAATGAGTGGCATCAACATTAGCTTTTGCTAATATGTCTGCTGCTGTTCGAGGATTTTTTAGCCATTCTACTACTGTCTCAGCAAATTTTTCATCCGCTTGCAAACGATAGAAATCGTCATAGCGATAATCCGTTGTTTCTTTTTGTGAACCAATTCGCGTAATGTTCAAAGCCAACGACGCTGAATACGACACTGGCTTAAAAGTAAAGTAGGCAAAAGTCCCAAGAACAACAATCACAACTACGAACGCAAATAATTTAAAATTGTCTTTAAATATTTTTAGATATTCTTTTAGCTCCATAAATATTAAAATTAGTTAGTTACCCAATCTAAAAATGCTTATTTACCCTTAAAAGCATTATACTGTGTATCTATATATTCCTTTATTTTAGCCTTAAACACGCTTTTGTCAAACTTTTTGGCCTTTTCTCGGATATATACTGGATCATAATCGGCATAATCAAATTTTCCAACCGCTTCAGCAATAGCTTGTGCAGTCTGTTCTTCAAAAAAAACACCTGTTTTCCCCTCTTCCATATGTTCTGGGATGTCTCCGCCACGATAGGCAATTATTGGTCGACCAGATGCCATAGCTTCAATTGCCACCAAACCAAAATCTTCTTCTTGTGAAAATAGGAAGGCTCGGCATTTTGAATAATATTCAGCTAGCTCATCGTCAGAAACACGCCCTAAAAATTCAATGTTTTTTCCAGCCATTTCCTTTAATCTCTTATCTTCTGGACCTCTTCCAATCACTTTTAATTTTAGGCCTATCTGGTTAAATGCTTCAATTACAATATCAAACTTTTTATATGCCATAAACCTTCCAACCAACAAAAAATAATCTCCGCATTTTTCACTGGTATGAAATCGATCAACATCAATCGGAGGGTGAATAACTAGAGAATCTCGTTTGTAATATTTTTTTATTCTCCGGGCAACGAAATTAGAATTGGCGATAATTTTGTCTGGCCTGTCAGCACTGACCCTGTCCCAAATACGGATATAATTCATAGCGAAAGGCACCAATTTTTTGATAAAAATAGGCAAATCAAAATCACTAGTATACTTTTGACAATCATCCCAAGCAAACCGCATCGGAGTATGCATATAACAAATATGCAGGGTTTCCGGAGTAGTAATGATGCCTTTGGCAAAACTGGATGAATCAGACAGCACGATATCATAGTTGGAAAAATCAAACTGTTCAATTGCCATTGGCATAAATTGGGGAAAAACCCGGTGCTTTTTTCGAGAAAAAGGAATGTTTTGCAAAAAAGATGTTTTTATGTTTTTTCCTTCAAACATTCCATGCATCAAATTTTTGTCATAAACCAAAGTATAAATTGAAGCACGTGGAAAAAGTTCCGTAAAACACTCCAGAACCTTTTCTGCTCCTCCAACTTGAACCAAATAATCGTGAACTAGAGCTATTTTCATAATCTTATCTTTCCCCTATTTTACCTCTTTTTCTCGATTTGGACAAACATAATCATAAAAACAAAAAAGGTCAGCCCTACTGCTAACCAAATTTTAATATGAACATTAAATAAAATAATTTTTTACAAATTCCGCCTTTTACGAAACAAAACCCCGACTGTTTTCAAACAAATCTGAACATCGAGCCACAACGACCAGTTTTCAATGTAATATAAATCCAATTTATATTCGTGCTCAAAGTCTAAATCAGAGCGACCTGAAACTTGCGCCATACCAGTCACTCCTGGCTTGATAGTTAGCAGGCGTCGATGATAGTCCATATATTTTTCGACTTCTCGATGCTGATGCGGACGTGGTCCGACTAAACTCATTGATCCAAAAAGAACATTAAAAAATTGTGGCAATTCATCAATTGAATATTTTTCAATAAATGTTCCGACGTGTGTTTTTCGTGGGTCATTTATAATTTTATACAATGGACCTTTTCTGACACTTTGTGTTTCTATTAATTCTCTCTCTACTTTAATAGCCTCTTCTAATTTCGGATTTTCATTCGTCACGCAACAATCCCATTTCATATAGCGGAATTTATATACGAAAAAACTTTTACCATCATTACCAACTCTTTCATTTTTATAAATAATTGGTCCACGACTTTCCAACCAGATAGCAATAGCTGTCACAAACATTATCGGCAAGGTTATAATAATCCCCACAATAGATGCCGCAATATCAAAAACTCTTTTCAAAATTCTTCCCCAGCCATCCAGTGGTGTGTGTCGGACTTCAATTATTGGCTCGCCGTTCAAAACACCCACTTCATATTTAGAAGCTTGCAGAGTAGTCGGCATATATTTATACGTGATATTATTCAACGCACAATAATCAATTAACTTTTCCTGCTCATCATCCGTGATGGATGGCTCACATAAGATTATTTCATCGATGCCTTTTTCTTGACGAATAGTTTTAATTACCTTCAAATGTGCTGTCTCGATTTGATCAATAATTTTATATCCAAGATCTTTATTCTGCTTAATAAGCTTCACCATCGTATCCATCTTTCCATTGCGACCAATGAGCAGAACGCGATGCACACCAATGCCCTTTGTTCGTAAGAGCCATTTTTGTAGCGATTGCAAAGCATAGCGACCAATTGCTACATAAAAAACCGCGATCATCCAAGCAGCTAGAATTATAAACCTAGACGAAAACCATTCTCGCTTTAAAAATATCGCCATAATTACGATGACTAAACCTATAGAAGTTGCACTAAAAATTTTTACAGCTTCTTTCCAAAATTTTCTTGTTACGCGAATATCATACAAGCCTTCCATCGCATAAATTAAAATAAAAAAAGGAGTGGAAAATAGCACCATTCTTATATATTCATTAAAATGAACGTTATGAAATTCTAGGGAAGTTAATTGGAACAATTCCATTATCTCAGGTAATTCACGAATAACAAAAGCAGTGACAGCCGCAAGAACTATCATTAGAAAATCAACTGGTATTTGCACAGCGCTAAAAAAAAGTTCTGATCGTTTCATAAAATATCAATGTTATTGAATCTAAAATTTTCAAGGTAAATCTGTAAGCCGGATTCTGTTAAAAATAATCATTTATCTGGGCTTATTGTTACCAATAAGCTCTTGCAGTACCCACCAATACGAAGCACTGAAAACACCAATTTACTGTTTTCACTGCTTCGCATTGGCGTACGACCTTGCATCTAAGTAAGGATTTAGCCGTTTCACCCCCAATATTACTATCGGGGCTCACCCCGAAGGGTGCTTTGATATTTTCACATCAAAGCGTCTCTGCTCGCACCTCGTAGGTCACCCTAGACGGGCGTTACCCGCTACCGATCCCCGCACTAACTTTGCATAGCACCTATGGTGCTTAGGCCGAAGGCCGATGCAAAGTTAGTGCGGGGCTGATGTCCGGACTTTCCTCCCTTCACAAAAGCGAAGAGCGATTATTCAATTTACCTTGAAAATACTAAATTCAATTATTAAAAAACCTTCTTATATAGCCTTACTATAATAGTAAATTTATGGCCTTTTGTCAAGTTCTAAGACCATAAAAAACCTTACTTAAGCCACTAAAAATGCTTAATGCTCTTTTGTAACTCTTTCTGAATTTTCACTTTCTCTTTATATTCTTCTATCCTGCTTTTTGTCGCTTCAATAATCTCTTCTGGTGCTCCAGCCACAAAATTCTTATTTTTCAACATCCCCTCATTTTTAACAATCAGGTTTTCCAAATTTTTAACTTCTTTATCTATCGCAATTAACTCTTTTTCCACATCAATTGATTTGGAAATATTGAGTTGCAAGGTTCGGTTTCTAGTCGCGACTTGAATCATTTTTTCTTTCATACCTTTGCCAATTTCAATGTTAACTCGAGCTAATTTCTCAATGATTTCTTTTTCTATTTTTTCGTTTCCATAAGCTTCAATTAAATCAATTGGGTCAATATGATAGCTAGCTCGAATGTTGCGAACTTTAGCAATCAATTCTTGCAAATCAGCAAAACTATTTTGAACTTTAGCATCAATAAATTTCTTTTCACTTTTTGGCCATTGTGCCATCATGAGCAACTTGGACACTGGGTGTCCAAGGACACTCAGTGTCCTCTCATTCATAACTTGATAAATTTCTTCTGTCACGAACGGCGTAAATGGGTGCCACAGTTTTAAAATCTTATCTAGAACATAACCCAAAACTTTTGTGTTTTTTTCAAGCTTATTAACTTCAAGGTACCATGACGCAAAACTATCCCATGTAAACTTGCGCAATGCATCCTGAGCTAGGGAGATATTTTTATCTTTCAGAAAATCTGTGACTTTTTTATTCACGCCCTCTAACTCAGAAACAATCCACTTGTCAGACAAAGTTTTCAAATCATTCTTGCTAATTTTTTCCACTAAAACAAAGTCTTTATCTGATTGTTCACAATACCGAAAAATATTCCACAATTTAGTTACGAAATTGCGAAAGCTTTCTACTTTCTCTTCATACAAGCGTGAATCTTGCCCAGGAGCGATGTCCATCACCAGACTCAAACGCAAGGCATCCGCACCATATTTTTCAATTGTTTCTAATGGATCAATCCCATTGCCACGCGATTTGGAAAACTTATGACCCTCCTTATCTCGCACTAACCCGGTGAAATATAAATTTTTAAATGGAACTTTGCCAGTGCGATAAGCACCCATCATCAGCATTCTAGTCGCCCAAAAAGGCAAAATATCCCTGCCCATTACCATCATATCGGTTGGATAAAAATTTTTGAAATCTTTTCCCTTTGGTAAACCTAATGTCGTATACGGCCATTGACTTGAAGAAAACCAAGTATCAAAAGTGTTTTCATCTTGGATCCAACCCTTGCCTTTCGGCGCAGTGAGTCCAACATAAATTTCTTGATTTTCATTAGCTTTTGACTTTTGACTTTCGGCTTTCGGCTTCTCTCGATACCATACTGGAAATTGCGGGCCCCACCAAATTTGTCGTGAGATACACCAATCATGCAAATTAGAAATCCAATTGATAATAATTTTTTTAAAATTTTCTGGATAGATTTCGACTTTACCTGATTTAATCATCTCTAGTGTTTTTTTCTTAAGAGAATATTTTTCCGCATCAACTGACACAAACCATTGATTGGAAATCAGTGGTTCAATGACGGTTTTACATCTTTCACAAACAGAAACATTATTTGTGATGGGTTCTTCCTTTTCAAATAAATCTAATTTTTGCAAGTCAGCAATTATTTTTTCTCGCGCTTCTAGAACTCCCATACCAGCATATTCTCCGCCATTAATTGTGATTTCTGCTTTCTCGTCAATTACAAAAATCTCTTCTAGTTTGTGATCTTTACCAATTTGCCAATCCAAAGGATCGTGTGCTGGTGTAATTTTCACCGCGCCCGTTCCGAAATCCATAGCAATCCGTCGATCAGCAATCACGGGGATTTCCCTGTTCTGCAATGGCAAAATTAGGTTTTGACCGATAAAACTCAAAAATCGTTTATCTTTTGGATTGACCGCCACGGCCGTGTCGCCCAGCATCGTTTCTGGACGCGTCGTTGCTACCACGACAAACTCCTTGGAATCTTTAACTGGATATTTGATATAATATAACTTGCCATTTTTTTCTTGATGTTCAACTTCCACGTCGGATAAGGCGGTCGCACAGCGTGAACACCAATTGATAATCCGATTACCTTTGTACACCAAACCATCTTTATACATTTTAACAAAAGTCTCCAGTGCTATTTTCAGACTATCTGGATCCAGTGTAAATTTTTCTCGCGACCAATCAGCACTAATGCCAATTTTTTTTTCTTGGGAACGCATATAATTGGAACGACCAATGCAAAAATCATAGCAATCTTTATAGAATTTTTCTCGTCCAATTTTATCGCGAGTTATGCCTTGTTCTTCTTTTATTTTTCGCTCATACACCACTTGTGTTTGAATTCCGGCGTGATCTTTACCCGGTAAAAGCAAAACTTTTTTGCCTTGCATACGCTCGAAACGTCCGAAAATGTCCATCACTGTGTAGCCACTGGCATGCCCCAAATGAAGTTCTCCATTAGCATTCGGCGGCGGCAAAATATTGCAATATTTTCCTTGCCTACCGGCAGGCAGGTTCGTTGCCTTAATATTATCTGGATTAAAAAATCCACTCTCTTCCCAGAGCTTATAAATCTCAGCTTCGCGTTCTTTGAAATTATACTGCTTTGAAATTTCTCGCATAACTATTTTAATTATTTTTACCATCAATCCATCAACTTCTATGCCTTCTAATGTTCAGCCTGAATTTCCACTTCTAACTTATCGAAGTAGTGCATCTAATTCCTTCTCGGTTTTTGTGCGGATTTCTGCTTGTATTTTATTAATTTCTTCGTTAGTTAGAGTTCTCTCGGATGAACGATAAACAATACGAAATGTGTAGCTTTTCTTATCCACACCAAACTTTTCCTCATTTTCATATTCATCCAAAAGTTTTACCTCCTCGATTAGATTTTCCGCATAATCTCGAACAATTTCATAATAATTATTGAGGCTCACATCTTTATTTATGATAAATGAAATGTCTCTAATAGTCGCGGGAAATTTACTAACCTCTTTGAATTTACTATTGATATCTTTAAATTGGCTGGTGATTCTCTCATCAGTCGACCAAAGAATTCTAATATCTGGTATTTCCATTTTTATCATCGCCAATCTCTCGCCAAAGCCAAAAGCCCAACCATTATAAACTTCGGGATCTAGACCAAAATTTTTCATAACAACCGGATTAACTAGTCCAGCACCATTAACCTCCATCCAATCTCCATTAAACATAATATCCATCTCTAAGCTCTCGACTGTATACGGAAAAGTGTCTTCCAAAAATTTATATTCAATATCCGGTCCGAAAATCCCCTTCGCTAAATCAATCTGAACGTCTTTCAAATCTTGTTGAGTAATGATTTTTTTATCTTTTTTACAAATGAATAGACCGTCAATTTGATGAAAAGCGGGAAAATGATGCCTGTCTATTTCATCTTTTCTATAAACAATTCCGGGAGCCAAAGCTTTAATTTCTCCTTCCTCTTCCAATTTTTTCAGAACCTCTGCATCTTTTAAATAAAAAGACCAAAAAGCTGTCATCTGCGTTCGCAAAATATGGATATCATCCAAATAATATGTATCAGTTTCTCCTCGACTTGGATGATCTTTTGGCGCATTCAGAAGATCAAAACATTGATCGACAGTTACAACTTTTGGAAATTCAACAATATCAAAACCGTCAAACCGTTGCAAATTAATTATTTGATCAAATAAAATTTTCACCGGCGAATGCTCTTTTTTTGTAAGGTCTGGCAAAGCCAAAAGTCTTTTTATGCGCTCAGCTTTTATATCACTCCGTTTATTCAACTCTTCTATTAATGTTTTTTCGTCCGGATCCTCAATAATAATTTTTCTCATAATTTTATCAATTATTTATTTGAACTAGGCTCTGTAACAAAATAACTTGTGCAGTTCGTGCTCAGATTTGCGTCAGATTTGTTTTAAAAAATTTGAGAATGTATCGAGATACTTTGAGGATTTTTTTAAACAAAGATGATGTGAAGATGAGTGCGAAATGTATGAGCTATTTTGTTACAGAGACTTGATATATTTTGCAAATTCCATTCCAATTTCAGCTTTTTCATCTAAAATAAAAATTCCTGAATGATCTTCGCCTATCCCCAATTCATCTTTAGCGCACAACATCCCAAAAGATTTCTCTCCGCGAATCTCCGCTTCTTTGATTTCCATCCCATTTGGCATTTTCGTGCCAACGAGCGCAACTGGAACTTTTTGTCCAACTGCGATATTCGGAGCACCGCAAACAATCTGAAGTTTCCTTCCGACTGCCCCCTCTCCTCTCTGAGGAGAGGGCTGGGGTGAGGTTTCTCCGATATCTACGATTGCAATTTGCAATCTATCAGCATTTGGATGTTTTGCAATTTCCAAAATCTTCCCCACCACCACGCCAGCAAACGCCTGGTTTTGTTTTTCTGAAGCTACTTTTATGCCTAAAATATTTTTTAACCAACTATAAATATATTTCATATAGGGATACTATTAAAATTTAATTTTTGCAAATCCAAATTTTCCAACTTTGCAAACAGCGCCATCATCAGCTGCGGTTAAAATCCTTTGCCAATCACCTTCACGTTTGCCATTGATTTCCAAACCACCTTGTTCAATTTTTCTTCTCGCCTCACCGTTGCTTTTAGCTAAATTGGCCAAGACAAGAAATTCAACTATTTTTATTTCATCTTTATTTACCTTAACCTCCTTTACCTCCTCAGGTATTTCCTTGTTCGAAATTGTTTTCACAAAATATTCTTTGGCTTTTTCCGCTGCCTCTTCGCCGTGATAAATTTTCACAATTTCTTGCGCCAAAACTATCTTTGCATCACGCGGGTTTTCTAATTGCAAGAGTTTTTTAATTTCTTCTACAGAGATTCTGGTACAATGAATCAAATATTCGTTAAGCAAAGAATCCGGAACACTCATAATCTTTCCAAACATAGTGTTTGAATCATCCGTAAGATTAATGGTATTCCCCCAACTTGAACTCATCTTTCTGCCATCTGTTCCGGAAATAATATTTGTCATCAAAATATCTTGTTGTTTTTGTCCAAATTTTTCCTGCAAGACTCTACCAGCCAACAGATTAAACCGCTGATCCTGTCCACCCAATTCGACATCCGCTTGCAATTCCACACTGTCATAACCTTGCATCAACGGATACAAAACTTCTCGCAATGAAACTCTCTTGCCAGCATCCAATCTTTTTTTAATATTATCCCTTGAAATAAATTCATGCAAAGAAAAACAATCCGCATGTTCGCCAATTTCGCGATAACCCAATTTATTTAGCCAATCTGCATTATATACGATTTCAATCTTATCCATATCCAAAATTTTCCCAGCTTGCTGTGCATAAGCCTGCATATTTTTTTCTACCATTTCCTGAGTCAACATCGGCCTTTCCGAATCCTTATCTGAAGTATCCCCAATTACCCCGGTGGCATTTCCAACCAAAAGAATAATGTGATGTCCTAAATCTTGCAGATCTTTCAATTTCAAAAGTAAAACCGCCCGGCCAATATGTATATTTGGACTAGTTGGATCCATGCCAAACTTTATTCTCAGCTTTTCACCAGAAAGAAGTTTTTTTCTTAAATTTTCTTTATTGATAACCTCAGCAACGCCTCGGCTCAAAATCTCATCTATTCGATTTTCTAAGTTTTTATCCATATAGGAATAATACCAGTCTTAAAGCTTTTTTGCAATATGTGTATAATTTCTGCAAAAAACAAAACCATCCGCGCAAACGAATGGTTTTATATCAAAAAGTTTGATTATTTAGCCAATTCTTGATCAATAGCTGTCTGCAAATCCACCACACTTACTACGCCTTTTTTCAATTGACTGTTTATAAAAATAGCTGGAGTGCCAGAGAGACCAAAATTCATTGCTTCGCTCTTATCAGCATCAATAACTGATTGGTATTGCTTTGAATCTAGGCATTTATTAAATTTAGCAGTATCCAAACCGAGTGTTCTGGCATAATCTTTGAATTTTTGCGTACCAACTAATTTCCCCCAACTGTCTTGTGTAGCATATAACTTATCACCATATTCCCAAAATTTATCTTGTTCTTGTGCGCAGGATGATGCCAACGCGGCATTATTTGCTTGTGGATGACTGTCTATTGGAAAATGTTTATAGGCAAATAATGTTTTATCTCCATAAGTTTTCATAGTATCACGTAGCGTTCTCCAAAATATATTACAATACGGGCACTGAAAATCAGAAAACACGACAACTTTTGTGTTTGTATTGGCATTTCCAAAAGTCGCATTAGTCTCTTTGACTTCTGGAGTTTCTAAATATTTTCCCGGCTCCAATCCCAATTCCTGCGCTTTCAAAATATAGGACTCCTCTTTTTGTTCAAACAAAATATTTGCTTGGGTATAAAAATCAGTTTCTATTAATTTATTATCAAAGATAAAAGCTGGTAGAGTTTTTATGCCAAATTGACTAATCAACTGTTTTCCTTCTGGACTGTCAAAATTAATTTTTTCCGTGGAAATTGTTGGCAAAACTCGACGAAACCAAACAAGCACTTCTGATGAATCACAATCTACACAACTATCATCATTGATAACCTTAACATTCACCGCAGGTTCGCTATAAGCGACCCAGGTCTTTCCATTAGCTGCAAAGATGTCAGATTTACTTAGATTTTTTACAGAAAAACCTCCGCCACGAATGACTTGTGCCACATCGACAAAAAGACTACCAATAAAAAGACCTCCCAAAAGAATTGCGATCGAGACTAGGTTTTTTATTTTTTTATCATTTATTGATTCCATAATTTTTATTAAACCTATTTATTTAATTAATTCTCACTGCCGTTAGTTGGTATAATATCATTCTGCTCCTGATTTTTATCTTCCTCCGATTTAGCGTCTTGCACGCTTTTTTTAATAACTTCTACTTGCAAATTATTAATATCAAAATCTTGATTAGCCGATTTCATTTGATAATCATCAAAGCCAATGGCTATTCTTTTCACTGCTTCTGTTTTTATCGCAACACCAACTAAAATACCCAAAATAAAAAGCAACACAAATTCAACATATTTATCCATTTTTTTATTCTGACTGTGCTTATCCTGCAAAACATCAGATTCAACCGACTCAATTTCTGCAAGTTTTTCAATTTCTTCTGTTTCAGCATTTTTAATTAAATTTTCTTCATCCCTTGTTTCATCATTCATATTATTTAGCGCTAAATTTTATCGACTGTATAATAAGCAAAGATTAGCACAAACAAAAAATCATAACAACTTGTGCTATGATTAATTATATTGCATAATAATCCTGCTCTGACATTATTCTTTGCGCAAAGCATCCATCGGCGTCATTCGGGAAGCTTTGCGGGCCGGATAGATTCCAAATCCCATTCCGGTTAAAACAGAAAAACCGATGCCCAAAAAGACGGCATAAGGAGAGATCCCAAGCTCCACCATATAACCTGCTCGCAATGCTAATTTAGAGGCAAAATAGATTAAGATCGCCCCTAAAATAATACCCACAATTCCGCCTAAGATAGTAATGAAGATCGATTCGAATAAAAATTGCTTCAAGATGCTGGAATTTTTTGCGCCCACCGCTTTGCGCAGACCGATTTCCGGTGTCCTCTCCACCACTGAAACATACATCACATTCATGATGCCCACGCCACCCACAACAAGAGAAATTGAGGTGAGTGCGATGAGAAGAAGATTAACCACTAGAAAAACATCATCCAGCATTGTTGTGAATTCCTCGATGGAGGCCACCACGAAATCATCGTCGTTTGGATCTGTGATGTCATGGCGGTCCCGCATAATATCTCTCGCCTGCACCATCGTAAGCTCTGCTAATTTTTTATCTTCAAACTTGAAAATAGAAGACTGGACATAATCGATGCCAGCAATCTTTTTTTGGAATGTCTCGATCGGCACATAAATTAAATCATCAAAATTGAAAAACGCCATCGAACCCCTTTCTTCAAGATAACCAATCACCCGATAGTTCACGCCTTTGATCCTGATGTTTTTCCCCACTGGATCTTCATCTTTAAAAAGGTTTTCTTTGACTTGGCTTCCCAAAACCACTACCTGACTCAAACTCTTATCCTCATCTTGCGTATAACCAAAACCGTCAGCAAATTTGATTTGTTGATCAATGTCAAAAATTCCAGACGAAGCCGCATAAATCATAGTCTGTTTGGTTTCTGAGCCATAACTCGTAACAGCCTGTCCGATACTCGCCGCATACCAACCAGAGACATTCGGCAATTCACCAACTTCTTCTAGGTCACCGATCTTAAGGGTTGTTATAGAACCACTCGTTGCGCCTTGCACATTCTCTGAGGACATTTGCTTGGCTTGCGGAACCTTCACTTCAATTTGAAATATGTCCGTTCCGAAAGATTCAACCTGACCGACAATATAATCTTTTACTCCAAACCCCAAAGAAAGAACCAGCACAACGGATACCACTCCAATCACAATTCCCAAGACTGACAAAACAGTCCTGGCTATATTGGAGCGCAGATTATTGAGAGCTAATTTAATTGAAATTAATATTTCATGCATAAAAATTTATTCATATCTTAATGCTTCCATTGGACTTATACGCGAAGCTTTGCGAGCAGGCCCGCCTGCATCGCATAAGCTATTTATTAATTAGTACTTTCTTTTTTAGTTTCATTATTCATATCTTAATGCTTCCATTGGACTTATATGCGAAGCTTTGCGGGCAGGATATAATCCAAAAATCAAACCTATCAGAATGGAAACTGTCGTAGCTACCGCGATCGACTGCCAGGAAACGATAAATTCCCAATCATAACCAAAACCTTTGATCACAACAAGAGAAATAATAAGGGCAATTAAAATTCCTAAAATTATCCCAATGATTCCCCCAATCAAGGTTATTGTCACTGATTCAATTAGAAATTGAGACATAATAGCTGTATTTTTTGCTCCCACCGCTTTACGCAAGCCCACTTCTCTGATCCGTTGATTAACAGAAATAAGCATAATATTCATAATGCCCACCCCTCCGACCAAAAGCGAAATCGATCCGACTGCCAACAAAAAATATTTCAAAACGTTTGTTACATTAGTGATGGTTTTGAGAGCCGAGGCAATGTCACGCACTGAAAAATCGTCATCTTTCGGATTATCGATATCGTGCCGCTCTCTAAGAGTTGTTGCCATGTCTTCTTTGGTCTTGGAAATATCATCGATATTACCAACTTTTACACGTAAAAATGAAAGATGATTAATGCCTAAAACAATTTTTTGTGCAGCCTTAAGCGGAATGATTACTGAATCATCTGGACTGGCCATTCCAAAACCAGAACTACCTTTCCTTTTCAAAATCCCCACTACGGTGAAATTTTCATTCTTGATTTCGATTTTTTTCCCAAGCGCATTGTCCGTCCCAAAAAGCTCTTCCTTAGTATCAGCCCCAATTACCGCAATCCGAGAAAGACTAGCATCATCTTCAGAAGAAAAAAACCTACCTTCTTCTATCTCGACATTTTCCACATTGATATAATCATGTGTGACACCCATGATTGTATGTGCATAATCATTATCTTGATACGAAACAGTCCGCGTCCCTTGGGCATAGGCCGCCCCAGTTTCCACACTGGGCACATTTTTCTTATCCATGAGCGCCAAGAAATCATCATACGTCAAAGTTGTAATGATAATTCCCAGCGCCTGTGCCGGTGGACCATCCTCATCTGAGGCTCCTGGCAAAACTCCAATTAGATTTGAGCCTACGCCGGAAATCTGATCCAAAATGAGCGTCTGAGCCGAACCACCGATAGCCATAATCAAAATCACTGAACCCACTCCGATCATGATTCCAAGAACCGTCAAAAACGAGCGAAATTTATTCGCCATCAAATTGCGATATGAAATTCTCACTGGATCCATTACTCGCATAATCCGTATAAATTACTAATCCTCAAAGGAGCTAAGCTCCTTTTGAAGCTCCTTTTGAAGCTCCTTTTTACTATTCCTCTAATAAATATTTAGCTGTTTCTTTCTTCTCTTTTAAATATAATGCATTATTCTTTAAAAATTCCCCGTATTGCCCAATATTATTGTTAAATTGTACCATAATAGATTCTTTATTGCACAGCGTTCCAGCTCTTTTTCCTAAATAATCCAGTAAACTAGAATATTCCCAATCTTCTGCTCTATAACCATGAATAAAATTATTTTTGTTTACATAAGCAGAGAGATATAGTAAATATTCATTTGAATTAATATATATTGATTTAAACGGCCCCTGAAAAAGTGACCCTGAGCGTTTGTATTTTTTGTTGAAATAATTTGTGTAACCAGTACCAATTTTGTGCATAAAAGTTTTTACGCCATTTGTTCTCAATTGTTTCAGTATAATATGATAGTGATTTGGATTTATACAATAGCAAACTATTTCCACTAAATTATCCAGTTTCACAGAGGTGGAGCTAAGCTCTTTTAAGGAGCTTAGCTCCTTTTCAAACATCCGTTGTTCATAAGTTGAATCATCATTAAATTCGCGCATGCTATTTAAAAATCGAATATAATCTTCCTCATCCAAAAACACCTCTCGCTTGTCTACTCCGCGATTATAAATATGATAAAATTCTTCGTTTTTAAATTCTGTTTTTCGCATACTCTGACAAAAGAAACTTTTTTAGGTCCTTTTTCACAATGAATTAATAAAATTATCCTGTTCTTGAATGTTTTCATCTAATTCCCCTATTTTGCGAAATACTCCCTCGCCGAAAGTGCGATCAATTAACTTTCCAATAGAAATTATGTTTCCAGTCATCATTGCTTTTGAAAACATTTCAAAAATATCTTCCCTATTCCTGAAATCTTCTTTGTTTTGCTCAAATAATTTATCAATTAAAATACTTAATATTTTTCTTCCTATTGTATTTGTAAAACTCTCAATATTTATCTTGTTCGATCCATCTTCCATCTTGGCATAAATCGTATCACTGTTGAAAAGATATTTTCCATCATTCGTCATAGCATTTAGATGTTTTTTTATTATTTCATTTGTTTCTTTTATTTCAGCTGAAAATAATGGATTATTAGCTACTTTTGCAAGAATACTCCTTGTCATTTCTTCCGTAACCGCTTCATTTAAAATTCTGAAGCGCAATCCCTTTCCATTTCGCATGCTAACGGTTAACCCAACCCTATATTCATCAGCACTGCCATCATCTAGAATTTGTAGGGCATTATAAGATTTAAAATGCAACATTTCATGCACTACTTTTTTCATAAAAACAATGCTGGCAGCCTGTTCTTGTAGAGCAACAGATTGTGCCATTGAAACATAAATTGCACTTGCTTTTTTTGGCCACTCATTCTTTTTCACAATGTGAATATTTTTTGATGGTATATTAAATAAATCTAAGTCGTACTTTTGTCTAATTTCATTTGTAAGCCTATTTGCAAGTTCAATAATTTGCAACTCCTTTGGAGTTTTTTCTCTTTCTTTGCCAATTAATTCTTGAAATTCTTGATTGTTAAACTGCCATTCTTTTTCCTTAATAATTTCATTTTTTTTATTTTCATTTGCTTTTCCAACAACCCGCTCAAAAGAAGTAAATTTTTCCATATTTATAAATATTTTTACTCATATATCTTAAATTTTATTTTCCACACATCTTATAAGAAGTCAAAAGGAGCTTCAAAAGGAGCTAAGCTCCTTTTTCTAGCTCCTTTTTCTATTTTAGCAGTTCACCGTCTGTCGCAAAACGGCGGGTCTGGATTATTTCGTCAGAAACAATAGCACCGTCTTTCATGCGAATGATGCGCTTGCCATGCTCAGCTGTGAAAGTTTCATGAGTTACTAAAATAATTGTCTTGCCAGCATCATTCAAGTCCTGCAAAATTTTCATCACTTGCGTGCCGGACTTGGAATCCAAGTTGCCAGTCGGTTCGTCAGCGAATATAACACTTGGATCGTTGACCAGTGCACGCGCAATCGCTACGCGCTGCCTCTCACCACCCGAGAGTTGATTAGAAAAATAGTCCTTGCGATGCTCCATACCCACACTGCGCAAAGCTTCAAGAACTTTTTTAGAGTTGTCATTGGAAAGTTCCTTGTCATAGAGAAGTGGCAATTCCACATTTTCAAAAACCGTGGTGCGTGGCAACAGATTGAAAGTCTGAAAAACAAATCCCACTTTTTTGTTGCGAATCTCCGCCAATTCATCATCAGAAAAATCTTTCGTATTTTCTCCTTCCAAAAGATATTCTCCGTCACTTAACCGATCCAAAAATCCCAACATTTGCATTAGAGTTGATTTTCCAGAACCGGACGGCCCCATGATGGAAACAAATTCACCTTCTCCTACAGAGAAAGAGACACCGCAAACCGCCTGAGTGAAAACTCCCTCATTCTCATAAGTTTTGCACAAATTTCTGACTTCAATCAATGTTGACAAATTCATAAAAATAGAGTATAATATAAAACTGTGCTTTATTTTTTCTCAGAAGAGAAAACAATTATTTCTTGTCCCTCAGAAAGCCCGCTTTTCACCTCAATCATTCCTCCATCGCCTGCAAGCTCGGTTTCCACATAAATTTTTTCAGTGAAAGAAGTTTTTCCGTCAGTCTTCAAAATTTCCACATATTTTTTCCCATCTTCCTGTTTGACTGCCCGGCGGGAAATCATAAGTACATCATCTTTTTCAGCAGTCAAAACATCCACATCAGAACTCATCCCAATCTTAAGACGCTGATCATTTGAATCCATCTTCAGTTTGACCTTGTAATAGACCACGTCCTGAATCACATTTGAAGCGGGGTATATCTCCACTACTTGGGCCTTGAAAATATCTTGGTCTGTCAAAGAATCAAAAACAACCTCGGCAGACTGTCCCAACCGGACACTAGCAATATCCACTTCTGGGACATTTGATTCGATCACAAGATTTTCCGGATCAGCCACAGTCACAATTGATGAACCAGCTGAAATCATTTCTCCAACACTGGCATTCTTCGCAATTACTATTCCAGCTATCGGAGAATAAACAGATGTTTCTCCCATCTGACGCAAGATTCCGTCCAATGAAGCTTCATATTTTTTAATAAGCACTCGCTGTGCATCCCGTTGATCAAGAGTGATTGTATCTTTTTTATCCATCATATCGCTCAAATTTTTCTTCTGAATCTTAATATCTGCCTCAGCTTGACGCAATTGTTCATACAGAACACCTTTGTCGATTGTCGCAATTAATTGTCCTGCCTCTACCTTGTCACCAATATCCACCTTGAGCACAGTGATTCTGCCCGAAGACTTGAAAGCCACCTCAGCCATTTCGTCAGACTTAAATTCACCCGTCACTGAAACAGTTTGCGCCAATCTTCCTTTGGTCACTTTTTCCATGACATAGGGACTCGCTTCTTCTTTTTGGAAATACTTATAGCCTCCAAAAGCCATTGCAATTATAATAACAAGCCAGATTAATTTTTTTTTATATTTCATATTTTTTACTACCGATTTAGTTTTTTAAGTTAAAATAATTTACATTGTTCATTATCCAACGCCTCATTGACTAGTGCGTCCGCCACTTTATTTTTCTCACGAAAGACATGAGAAAATTCCACGGTCTTGAAATCCAACATTAAATTCCAAATTTCAATAAAAAACCGTTGGATTCTTTCATCGTTTAGTTTATATTCGTGATTCAATTGTTTCACTACTAACTCACTGTCCAGATAACACTGAATTTTTGACTGCTTAGATTTTTTGCCTAAGAGTTGTTTCAGTTTTTTTAGGCCAAAAATCAGCGCCATATATTCAGCTTCATTATTGGTTTTGATACCGATACACTCACCATATTTCTTGCCGAGTGTTTCCACATAGACACCAATACCAGCCGGACCAGGATTGCCTCTTGACCCACCATCAGTATACATTACAATTTTTTCATCCATATCTTTAGTTTAACTTATTTTTCGTTGCATATCAACTACTATTAGCTGCATCTTTTTATTGCCATTCCATTCATCCTCTTGCAAATTGAAAACCACATCCACCGCATCCCCAACCTTCAAGTCTGGAAATTTATCCCCTAAACCAAAGCCAATCGATTCAAATACCTTTGGACTGGAATGTGCTCGCAAAGATAGTTTCAAATGCTTACTGCCGTTACCAACTGTTTTCATATCAGAAATAGTCAAATCTTTCATTAGAAAAACTGGTTCTTCATTACCCTCGCCAAAAGGTTGCAGCCTATTAATTGCCTCCATCAAATTCCAATCGATCTCTTGCGCCGAAAGTTCCAAATCAATTTCGATGGTTGGAGAAATATCTTTTCCAATTAATTCTTCTTCAATAATGCCTGACAATTTTTCATAGAACTTTTCCATATTTTCATGCTTAACTTGCACTCCGGCCGCTTGTGAATGCCCACCATAACGAATAAGCAAATCTGAACATTGTTCCAAGGCTTCAATGATATTCACCTGATCAATACTACGAAAAGACCCAACGAAATATTCTGCTTGTTTTTGAAAAACCGCTGTTGGCTTGTTGAACTCATCCGCTATTCTGCCAGCAATCAAACCCAAAATTCCAACCTGCCAATGCTCGTTGGAGGCAAAAATAAGTTTTTTATCTTTAAAAGAATTTTCTGCTAATGCTCGCACTTCACGCGTAATTTCAGTTGTAATTTTTTGCCTAGCCTTGTTTTTATCTTCAACTTCCAAAGCCATAATTCGTGCTTTTGCAACGTCAGTTTCTATCATTAGCTCGTATGAGATACTAGCGTGATCCATACGCCCAGCCGCATTTATTCTGGGTGCAATTTGAAAACCAATTTTCTGCGTGCTTGGAACAGTATTCTCATCAATTTCAATTCTGCCAACTTTAAACATTTCTAAAAGTCCGATTCTCCTTGTTTTCGACAGCACTACTAGTCCATATTTTGTCAGCACTCTATTTTCACCTATTAATGGAACGCAATCAGCTACAGTACCGATAACCACCAAATCTAAAAGCCATTTTAATTGATCCATTTTTGAATCATCTATTTTCTGTTGCAAGCCCTGTGCCAATTTAAAAGCCACGCCCACGCCCGCTAGATTTTCAAAGGGATAACCACATTTTTCCATATGTGGATTAATAATTGCCACGGCTTGCGGCAAAATTTTCGGCACATGATGATGATCTGTAATAATAACATCCACACCCAGTTGTTTGGCTTTTTCAACTTCGGCAATATTTGTGATTCCACAATCAACTGTAATAATTAGCGTTACACCTTCCTTTGACAAAAATTCAATCGCCAACTCGTTCATTCCATAGCCTTCTGTTTGCCGGTCAGGAATATACGGCATAATTTTTTCAAATCCAATACCCGTCAGCATTTCATACATCAAGGCTGTAGCGGTCACGCCGTCTGCATCATAGTCCCCAAAAATTGCAACTCTTTCTTTGTTTTTCCTGGCCAACAAAATTCGCTCTACTGCCTTTTCCATATCCGCAAAAATAAACGGGTCGTGTACATCTGTGTCATAGGAAAAATTGAAAAAACTTTCTAACGCCTTCTCGCCCACAATTCCCCGATTTGTCAGTAATTGCAAAACAACCGGATGAAATTTATTTTTTAAATCAGCACTGACTGCACCTATTCTGTTTTTTGTGTTCCATTTTTTTTGCATTAATTTAAAAAATAACAGAATTCAATTTTTATCAGACCTGTTGTGTAACAGATCTATTTAATTGAATTCTGCAAAATAACATATTATAAGTTCTTAATTCTGTTCAGGCTCACACCCACTACAAATTATCTTAGTTGAAAATTCGCGATTACTCATATCCACCACCTTCATCACTAAAATTAAATTTCCTCCACATTTTAAACATTTAAAATCTTTACTATTGCCCATATCTTGAGATAATTTCTCAGCATCTAGCTCATTTGGCATAAATTTTATTTTATATTCTGAAGCTTTAAATATTTCTTGAATCTTTTCAACTATTTCATTTGGTGTATAAAGTCCACGGACGAAAAATCCTTTAGTTCCCAATTCAGTTGCCCGTCGCTGATCCTCTTCGCGACCCAGATGAGAAGAAATAACAACTGGCGTTTTGCTCGTTGCAACATTTTTTTTCAAAGCTTCAATCATTGCAAAGCCATCCATTACAGGCATCACGATACCAGTAAAAATAATATCAGGCATATTTTTGGTCGCACTATCCAAACCCTCTACGCCATTATGCGCTTCTAAAACAATAAAACCCTCTTTTTGAAAAATTTCAACGTACATATTTCTTATTGCATCATCATCGTCTACCAAAAGAATTTTTAATGTTTTCATATTTATAACTTATTTAAATAATTATTTTTACGTCAATTGCTATCGCATTCCTACCATCATTATATATTAATACTGGATTAATATCTAATTCTTTAATTTCTCCGATTTCTTGCGCTAACTCGGATACGCCCAATAGCATTTGTGCCATTTCATCCAAATTATGCGGTTTTTGTCCGCGAGTTTCTTCAAATAAAAATTTGATTTTACTCTTTTGTAACGAATTTTTAATTTCTTTAAAACTTAATGGCAGAATTAAAAAATCTACCATCTTGAAAACTTCAGTATAAATTCCACCGAGTCCATAGACTATAATCGGACCAAAAACGCTATCTTGTTTGATACCTATAATCAATTCCGTTTTGATAGCAAGCATTTCTTGAATAATGAAATCCTCTTCTGGAAAATTATTTTTCATTTGTATATATGATTGCTCTAATTCTGTTTGATTTTTTATATTTAAAATAACGCCTTGTTTATCAGTCTTATGCAAAACCTTATCACTATCAACCTTCATCACCACTGGAAAATTTTCAATTTGTGGCAATTTATCATTGGCCATTAGATTTGTTACAGTCGGAGTTTTTATCCCATATAATTTCATTACTTCGCATGCCTGTGCAAAAGATAGCGCAGTGTGTTTTTCTTCTCTGGCTTTCTGAATAATCTGCAAAACTTTTTCTTGACGATTGATATCGATCGCACTTTCGTCTTGTGTGTGTGAATTTTGATAATTGCTCCAAGTATAATATGCATCTAGTGCATTCACGGCTTGATCTGGAAAAGAAAAATTTGGCACATTATGCTCCCTAAGTTTTATAATTTCTTTCTCTACTCTTTCCCCACCGATGAAAATTGTGATAATTGCTTTTTTAGATTTATTTTTAAATTCAATAATCTTATTTGCAATTTTTACAACCGGTGTTTGATCTTGTGCTGTCAAGACACACAAAATTGTCCCCACGCCTTTTTCCTGCTCCAAAATTTCCAAGGCTCGTGCATAACGGTCTTCCATAGCATCACCCAAAAGATCAATTGGATTTTCCACGGATGATTCAAGTGGCAAAAATTCACGCAAGCTTTTTTTTGTTGCTTCTTTTAAATTGACTAACTCTATTTCCTTCCCGCCAAAAGCATCGGTGGTTAAAACTCCCGGGCCACCGGCGTTCGTAATAATTGCTACACCTTTTTCCTTGGGAGCAGGTGCTACTGACATCAATTCAATCAAGGCAAAAAATTCTTCTAGGTTTTTCGCACGCAATACCCCAACTTTCTGAAAAACTGCATCCATAATTTCGTTACTGCCAGCCAGTGCACCTGTGTGAGATGAAATAGCTTTTTGTGCTTTTTCCGTTTTGCCTGCTTTCAAAATAACTACTGGTTTTTTTTGCGCCACTCGCGACGCCACTTCAATAAATTTTTTCCCATCTATAATGCCTTCGAGATACATTCCAATAACTTTCGTATCCTCATCCTGTGCTAAATATTCCAAAATTTCTGATTCACTTAGTTGCATTTTATTACCTACTGAAATAATATTGGCAAATTTAATATTTTCCTTGCGTGCAATGTCCATAATTGCTACTGCTAGGGCACCTGATTGTGAAACAAAAGAAATATTTCCAGCTGACGGCATTCCACCCGCAAAGGACGCATTGAGTTTTAGCTTGGGGATAATAAAGCCTAAGCAATTTGGACCCAAGATGTTCAAATTTTTTTCTTCTGCTAGTTTTTTTAATTCTTCTTCGCGTATTTTGCCATCTGCGTCAGTTTCGGAAAAACCAGCTGAAATTACCACGAAATTCCTAATCCGCTCAGAAGCTTCACGAATTACCGGCACGACAATCTTGGCTGGCAAAACTATAATTGCCAAATCAACTTTTTCCGTGATGTCAGTCAAACTTTTGAAACTGCGATGATCAAAAAGTTTCTCATGTTTTGGATTAACTAAAAAAATCTTACCAGCATAACCCAGCTCGATAATATTTTTTGTAATCACATTGCCGACCTTGCCACGCTCCTGTGAAGCGCCAACAATGGCAATAGATTGCGGATTAAATAATTCGTTTAAATTATTCATATTTTTTTATAATATTATTTTTTTCTCATCTAATAGCCCGGCAACCGCCCCATAATATCTAACAACATTGGATGAATTAGCAATTCCCCAATTCAAACTTTCTGCCAAACTTTTCCCTTTCATTTGTGCCGCAATAAATCCACTGGAAAATGCATCACCTGCACCCAGCGTGTCAGCCACTTTTTCTTTTTTGGCTTCAATGTGTAAAAATTCATTCCCATTAAATCCCCAAGCTCCCCGTGCGCCATCAGTCAAAGCCACAATTTTTGCACCTATCTTGTTCAACTGTTCTGCTAAAAATCTTTCGTCATTTAATTCTTCATTTGAAAATTCACCAATCCTTTCTACAATCTCCAACGCCTCATCTTTGTTCACAATCACCATTTCCGATTGTGCAATGACCTTTGTAATTTTTTCAACATCACTCTTGAGATTTTTTTGCCCTGGGTTGAAAATTAATTTTATATTTTCTTCTTTAACTAGTTGCAAAATTTTATCTAATTTAGCTTCCCAATTCTCAGATTCATTGCCATTTAAGGAACTTACAAAAAACCATTGCGCACCGATCTTTTTTATTTCTTCCGAAAATATTTCTATTTTTTCATTAGCATCACGATCAGAAAAAATAATCCTGTCTTCGCTGGGGATATGAGCGATAATTGTTGAAAGATCACTGCGATGAGTTGAGCCAGTCTGAACCAAATTAATTGCCACTCCATTTTTTTTCAATTCTTCTTTAATCCAATCTCCAGATTGATCTAAACCAACTCGTGCACAACAAAAAGATTCCAGTCCCAAGTGAGCCAAGCCACACGCCACATTTGCCGCACAACCGCCAATGGTTTCATGACGACCTTGTGACACTTGATATTTAGCACCTAACTCAAAAACAATTTTCTTCTGGGCTTCTAGGTCATTTGGTGTATCTATAACCTCCCCGTCATTAATTGGAAAAATTATGTCTTTCGTGACTGAGCCAATACAAATTATTTTATTCATAAAATTATTTATTTAGAAGAATTAGTTTAGTAATGAAAATTTCTTCATTAATTTTGGTTTTTCTATTCCAAGAATATCCAAAATTGTTGGTGCGATATTTCCGAGCACACCGTCATCACGCAATTTGTTATTTTTAAATTTTTCACTAACTATTAAAAATGGTACTGGGTTTTTAGTGTGATATGTGTTTGGTTGATCGCTATCAAAATCTATCATATCGTCAGCATTGCCGTGATCGGCTGTAATAATTAAATTACCATTATTTTTCAAAACTTCTTTTGCTAAGATCTCTATTTGTTTATCCAAAACTTCTACCGCTTTCACCGTAGCATCAAAATCGCCAGTGTGTCCGACCATATCAGCGTTGGCATAATTGATAGTGATAAAATCATATCTATCATTTTTGATACTTTGCATAACCACATCGGTTATTTCTTGTGCTGACATTTCTGGGGCTTTTGCATATGAATCAATTTTTTTAGATGCAATCATGATACGCTCTTCGTCGTCCACCGGATCAGCATAGCCACCGTTTAGAAAATATGTGACGTGTGCAAATTTTTCAGTTTCTGCAATATATAACTGTTTTTTTGATTGACCTAAGACCATTGGTAGAGTTGCATTAATAGTGTGTTCTGGAAAAGCTGTGTGTTCATCAAGCCCCGGACCAAAATCGGTTAGTGCCACAAAATATAAATTTTTTAATTTATCAATGATTGGCATATCATCGTTCAAAATGCTTTTCTCATCGTTCGCAATAAACAGCTTGCTAAATTGGCGTGCTCTATCAGAACGAAAATTAAAAAACATTACTGAATCATTTTCTTTTACTTTTGCAACAGGCTGATCTTTTTCAAAAATTACAGTCGGCAATAAATATTCATCAGTGAGATTATTTTTATATGCTTTTTCAATCGCCTCCTCAGCCGAACTAGCTTTTTCACCATTAGCAAAAACTAGAGCATCGTAAGATAAAGTAAGGCGCTTCCAATTTTTTGCCCGATCCATAGCATAAAATCTTCCAGAAAGCGTTGCAATTTTACCGATACCCTCCTCTGTCATAATTTTTCGAAAATTTTTCAGATATTCTTGCGCACTCTTAGGATATGAATCACGACCATCCGTAAATAAATGACAATACACTTCTGCAACATTATTTTTTTTTGCCATTTTTAAAATAGCTCGGAAATGATCGGGATTACTATGTGGACTATCAGCATTTCCCATTAAACCCACCAAATGGAATTTTCCTTTGGTTTTTTTGATATGTCTAATTGCACCCATTATCGCTGGATTCATAAAAAAACTTCCATCCTTTATGCTGTCACTGATATATTTTGAATCTTGAGGAACAATTCTTCCTGCCCCAATATTCATATGCCCCGCCTCTGATCCGCTCATTCTGCGATCTTCCAACCCAACGCAAGTTCCCGTTGCACATAAAGTCGTTGATGGATAAGTCGCAAATAACCGATCAATAGTCGGTTTTTTGGCCATTGTTATAGCATTGCCCTTTGATGGAAGAGCAATGCCATAGCCGTCTAGGATTACCAATATTGTTGGTGCTTTTTTATTTTCCATTTTGTATTGATAGTGTTCGTTATTTACATCAAGCTCCCAAATTTTTAATTTCTAATTTTTAATTTTATAAATAAATCCTAATTTATCTCTTCAGTTCTTCCTCAATTCTCAAAAGTCTATTATATTTACAAATCCTCTCACCTCGAGAAAGTGAACCGGATTTCATATATTCCGCACCAGTGCCGACGGCCAGATCTGAAATAAAATCATCTGTTGTTTCTCCTGAGCGATGCGATATGACAATTTTCATCTTATTTTTTTTGGCCAGTTTAATGCAATTGATGGTTTCCGTCAGTGAGCCGATTTGATTCACTTTAATCAAAACTGAATTGCAAGCTTTTTCGGCAATAGCAGTTTCTAGTCTTTTGACGTTAGTCACTAAGAGGTCATCACCAATTGTCATCACACGACCGCCAATTTTTTCGTTCATTGCTCGCCAACCTTCCCAATCCTGCTCTTGCAATCCATCCTCAACTGAAATCACATTATATTTAGCAATCCATTCATTATAAATATTGATTAACATTTCCCGCGTGATACTGTTGCTTTCTGGCTTAAAAATATATTGACCTTCTTTTTCATCAAAAAATGATGAAGCAGCAGCGTCAATAGCCGTATTAACTTCTGTCCCAGCTTTATAACCTGCTTCAGTAATGGCACGGTTCATCAATTCCAATGGTTTTGAATTGCTTTCCAAGTGTGGCGCAAAACCACCCTCATCGCCCACAGCCACACTTTGTCCTTCGGAAGCCAAAATTTCTTTTAATTTATGAAAGATTTCACTTCCAGCCCGGAATTGTTCTTTAAAAGTTTTGATGCCGTTGGGCACAATTTTATATTCTTGAATCGCCAAACCTGAATCGCTATGTTTACCGCCATTGATGACATTAAACATCGGGATGGGCAGTTTAAATTTTACTGGAAAACCAAAGGTCTTTGCAATATATCTATATAATGGCACATTTTGTTCCATCGCTGTCGCTCGAGCCACCGCCAAAGACACTCCTAAAATTGCATTCGCTCCCAAATTAGTTTTATTTTCCGTGCCGTCTAACTCCAGCATCTTTTCATCAATCTCAATCTGATTTGTAGTTTCCATACCAACAATCACCTTGGCAATTTTTTTATTTACATTTTCAACAGCGTTCAAAACACCCAAGCCACCAAATCTCTTCTTGTCGCCGTCGCGCAATTCCAATGCTTCAAATGTCCCCGTCGAAGCTCCACTTGGCACTGCCGCTGTCGCTCTTATCCCAGACGCCAGTTCAACATCTACTTCCACTGTCGGATTACCCCGTGAATCTAAAATTTCGCGTGCAAATATCTTTTTTATTTTTGACATAAAGCTTTCATTTTTAGTTGATTACCATTTCCTTTATTATATCACAACTACAAAAAATCGGCGATTAGCCAATTTAAGACCAAAAACACTTCTGATTATATAGTTCAACCTGTGAAGCTAGTTATTTTTTTGCAATAAGGTTTATGATCAAATCTATAACTTTCTTCTTTTCCTTTGGATCGCTACTAGCGACAAGGATTGTCAGTGCTGTAAGTGCTGACGGGGTGAGTTTAGACACATCCAAAATATTCACTCGTTCCAAAAACCACACAAAAGCAAATGCGCCACTTCGCTTGTTTCCATCCGTAAAAGGATGATTCTTAACCATGAAATATAATAAGTGCGCCGCTTTTTCTTCTACGCTTGCGTATAACTCCTTGCCACCGAAAGCCTGCATCACATTTCCAACAATTCCCGCTACCGCCCCAGCACTTCTTTCCATGCCAAAAATATCAGTTGCTTCTGATTTGCGTATAAGCTCTGTCTTCAGTTCAGTCAAACCATCCACGATCTTGTCCGTTGTCAGCGCAACTTTCTTTTTTGTCAGTTTGCCCTTCAATAAAACATCTCTGTCATAGGCATCCAGAGAAAGCCATGTGTCAGCAAAAAGAGAAACCAGATTTATAGCATCTTTTGCATCCACAGATGAGCCTGCCGGCAAAAGCCCTTTAATGTCCTCCACCACATTCAAAAACTGTGCGTAATTTTTTGCAATTCGATTTTTGTTTATAGCAAAGCCGTCTACAATATAACTGCGTAATGTTTTGGTGGCCCAAATACGAAATTGTGTTGCTTGTTTCGAATTAACGCGATAGCCAACTGCTATAATAGCATCCAGATTGTACATTTCTATGGAACGCTTAATTTTCCTGTTCCCTTCAATTTGAACTGTTTCCATTTTGGAAACAGTTGCCGTTTCAACAAGTTCTTCAGATTCGAAGATTTTTTTAAAATGCTTTGAAATAGCTGCCTTTTTCACACCAAAAAGACCAGCGATTTGATTAAGATTCGCCCAAATGGTTTCTTTTTGCGCATCAATAGAAAATTCAATGGCGCCTGATTTAACTTGATAGATAACTAATTTTTCGACTGTTTTTTTGTTTTTCATAACTTTAGTTTAATTTGTTATGATGATATTGTATCACTATAACAGCTTGCTGTCCATTTCTTGCCTTGTGGATAACATTCTGGCTTTCTGGAGAATATTGGAGTGTTGTTTGGACAAGGAATCTAATATAAGTAATTAAGAACACCTAATCCCTTTTTATTATTTTTTTAGCAAGGCTTCAATGATGGGAAGATCAGCTGGGGGAAATTCGAAGTTTTTAAATTCATGCTTTTCTATCCAGCGAATTTCACTATGCACGTTGAGTGCGAACTCCCCAGAAAGATGCTGGGTCAAATATCCCCGCAAGTGTACATCTTTTCCCTCTCCATAATCAAAAAATCCTTCAGCCACAAATTCCCCCACTTTGCAATCAATTCCTAGCTCTTCCTTTATCTCACGCGCTAGACATTCTTGTGGGGCTTCGCCTGCCTCAATTTTACCTCCGGGGAATTCCCAGAAGCCACCATAAAATTCCTTCTCACCGCGAAGTGCAATTAAAAATTTCCCATCCTGTTCAATTATAGAAGCGACCACTTCTAGCATTTTTTTGATGATAATTTTATAAGTAATTATAGGAACGGCCAAGTCGTGATTTAGCCATTCAAAAAACAGGGTTGCCCCTGTTTTTATCTATCGTGTTTTATGATTTCAAAGCTTCAATCCCGGGCATAGAATTGCCGACCACATAATCTAGCATAGCGCCACCACCAGTTGAAACAAAGGAAATTGCGTCTAGGGCATTATTTTTTTCCAAAATTTCAATGGTTTCCCCCCCACCCACCAAAACAAAAGCACCACTAGCAATCACAGCCTCCAGAATTTCATTAGAACTTTTAGCATATTTTTCATCTTCAAATTTTCCTGTTGGTCCATTCCAGGTGATCATTTTGGCGGTGGCAATAATTGTTTTAAATTTTTCTACAGTCTTTGGTCCAATATCTAGGTGCTCACCCACGAAATCAATCGGCAAAATAACCTTGTCGGAAAATTCCAAATTTTCATCCAGTGCTTCATTAGCAATTTTTCCACCAACCAACACATAGTCATATTTTTCCTCAAAAAATTTAATCACTGGCAATTTAGTTTCAATCTTGGCACCACCAATAATCGCCACCGCTGGATGAACTGGATGATCTTTGATAATGGTCATTTCATGAATTTCTTCCAAAAGTCGAAAGCCAGCACAGCTAGGCAAAATTTTCGCCACACCTGTCACGGACGCCTGATTTCTGTGACTCACACTAAAAGCATCATTCACAAATATATCAAAATTTTCCGCCAAAAGTTTCGCAAATTCTGAATCATTTGACTCATCGCCATCATGAAAACGCACATTTTCCAAAAGCAATGCGCCACCTTGCAAATTGTTTATAGCCGTGACAACTTTTTCACCCACACAATCCGAAACAAATTCCAAATTGGTTGCCAGAATTTCTTTGGCATCAGAAACAATTTGTTGTAATGAAAATTCTGAACTGGCAACGCCATCTGGTCGTCCAAAATGTGAAATCATCGCCACTTGGCAATTCTTATTTAATAAATAATCCAATGTTTCTTTGGCGGCTGCAATTTTGAAAGACTCTTTGACTTTGCCGTTCTCTACTGCCACATTAAAATCCACTCTCAGCAATACTTTTTTACCCGCCAACTCCATATCTTGAATTCTTTTGATATCCATATTCTTTAAATTATATTAAAACTTACCTTTCCTATTTTATCATATCTCAGCAAAAATCGGAATATCCTCCGATAATTTTTTTTGCATACACAGTGCTAATTTTTCTTAACAGAAAAATACAGTTTGTCCATTTTCTTTGACAGCAAAGAAAGTGGACGAAAAGAAACTGCCGGCGCCGGCTTGTGCTGTCTAAATTTCTAGCTTACTCGCTAAAATTCTTAGGGCGGTCATAACGGGGTAAGAATTTCTTAACGCTCATGCGCTGAAATTTAGAAACGCACTATCGCCAAGGCGCGGAATTTTTTTAGCGTTTAAAAACTTATCACGCACTAGCGGAATACCAAGGTACAAATTGAAACTTATGAACGTTAAGAAATTTCCTACTAACAATCTTTTTTAGCATTTTCGGGAATTTTAGTGAATAAGTTGTCCGCCTCGGATCGACGAGTGGTTGTCTCCACGAGTCGAGACGGGAAAATTTGTCTTGGTATGTAGCCGTGCGGCCTTTTTCTTTTTTGCCACTTTTCTTTTGGGAAAAGAAAAATGGCGTAGTGAGTTTTTTCTGAAAGAAAAAACTAGCACTGTAAATATAAGAAAACTGAAATTCTATTTTGAAAAATTAAAAATTACCCCTGCCCATTCCCAATATTGCGATAATCACACCAATCATAGCTGTCACCATCGTAAAAATCCAAGCACGCATCGTAACTTTAGTTTCTGGCCATCCCAACGCCTCAAAATGATGATGAATAGGTGCCGCTAAAAAAACTTTTCGCTTAAAATATTTTTTTGAAGTCAATTGAATAATAACTGAACCTGATTCTATGATGTAAATAAACACAATAATAAACAAGGCTAGCACCGAGTTAGTAAGCATCGCCACCACACCTAGCGTTGTTCCAAGTGCGACTGCCCCCGTATCACCCATAATAAATCTGGCTGGATAGATATTAAACCATAAAAACGCTAGGAGTGCTCCAGCAATGGCTGCACAAAATGCTGCCAAATCCATTTTATTATGGAAAAAAGATATCAAGGCAAATGAACTGAAAGCAATTGAAAGTATCCCGCCATTCAAACCGTCTAGTCCATCAGTTTCATTGGACGAAATGGCTGCAAAAAGAATAACGAAAATAAACAAAGGCATGTACCACCAGCCAATTTCGAAATTGCCCATAGCGGGAACATGAATAATATTCCAATTCAATTTAAAGTAGAACCACCAAGCACCCAAAATTGCAATCAAAATTAGCCAACCAAATCGCATTAAAAAACGCATTCCGCCACCCTTATTCGTTCCGCAGCCCTTAATGCTCATCCAATCATCAAAAAGTCCTAGAATTCCAGCTGTCACTAAAGTAAATAATGGCAACCAAGTTTGACTTCGGCTTAAAAAATCCAAACGTGCGATAAAGTTTATATTTGTCCAAACAGCTATAACTGGGAAAAGATAATGAGAAAGGAAAATCATAATCAAAACCACACCCCAGACAAGCATTCCGCCCATTGTTGGCGTTCCACTTTTATGCTTATGCAATTCACTGACAAAAGTAAGTTTTTCACCATCAACTGAATTTTTCTTAATCTTGATGCCAATTTTATATTTATATAAAAAATGCGTCATTACTGGTGCCAGAAGAAAAGCCACAACAAAAGCAACAAACCCCGTTATTAAAACTTTCAAGATATCCACCACGATTGGAATTTGTTGTATTTGTGCAAAACCCATAAAATATATTTTATTGAATTATTATTGCCATTTATAATTATCAAAAGTCCAACTCACGAGTGCTCGCATATCATCCCAGCGCTGTTCATCATTCAAAATAACTGCAATCACTCTATGTTCACCAGTCGAATTTTCCGCACCTGTCATTAACGATTTTCCAGCTAATGGTGTGAAACCAGTCTTGCCACCAATACAGTTAGGCAATGTAGTCAACAGCATATCAGTATTTTTCAATTCATGCATATATTTTCCATCGGTTGAATAAAATTTTCCATCTGGAATTTTCATAATATTCCAAATGGTGTCATATTTCAAAGAATAGGCCGCAATTCTTGCGAGATCATAGGCACTTGAGTAGCATTGGTCTTCCTCTCCATCTATTTCTAACCCCGACGGTGTACAAAAATGAGTGTCTTTAAGCCCCATATCTTTAGCTTTTTCATTCATCATTTCAACAAATTTTTTCGGATTACCGCCAATATGTGTGGCTAGAGCAGTAGCAGCATCATTAGCGCTATTCATAAGCATTGCTTTCATCAAATCAATAGCTCGAACTTTTTCACCAACATACATCCGATTGCCATTACAAAAAACGCTTGTCGGGCAGCCAACAACTGTACCAACTATATTCAAATCCTCCGCAGTTAAAACAACATCTTCTTCCAAATTCTTAATATTTTCCATCGCCAAAATAGCTGTCATCATTTTTGTCAGTGATGCAATTTGCGTTCGTTTGCGACCATCATCATAATGGATTATTGTTCCCGTATCAACATCAATTACTACCGAGGAACTAGCCCAAATTTTAAGATCAGCTACATTTTCCTTACGTGTTGGAATCAGACCTGAAGCCATTGCGGAATCAATTGGAAAGATGCTATAGCCACTAATATTTTTTGCCTCAAAAGAATCAGTGCTTTCTGTTTTCGGGAACCCACAACTATCTGCTCGGCAAGCAGATTCCGTCGCAACTATGTCGTTATTACTGGGAATATTACTAGCAATATTGCCATACAACCAAAACGGCGCAAAAGGTATTATTAGAAATGTGATGATTAAGTTTAACATAAAAAAATCTTAAAAAAAATTTACATTTGTGGCTGTTCACCTATAATACTATCAATTCTAGCATCATTAGAAAGTGTTTCATAGTCTGGCAATTTATCAATACTTTCTATCCCTAATTTCTTTAAAAATTCAAATGAAACTCTATACAAATAACCTCGATTATCTTTCGGATTGTCAATTCGCTCTAAAAGTCCACGCATTGTCAAAGACCGAACAGTATAGCTACAATTAACTCCACGAATTGCTTCAATTTCAACTCGAGTGATCGGACCACGATACGCAATAATTGCCAGCACCTCTAAACCAGCCCGACTAAGATTTTCTTGAATTTCACTTTTCACCAGCTTATCGACAATCTGTGCATTTTCTGGATCAGTCGCCATCTGGACATTTTGTTCTTTTTTCAAAATCACAAGTCCTCGCTTATTTGCAGTATATTCATTTTGCAAAACCATAATCGCGTTTTCAATTTCTGCGACTGAAACTTCAACCACTTTGGATATTTTTGTCAGACTAATTGGCTCACCACTAACAAATAAGATGCTTTCAATTGCTGATTTTAATTTTTCTTGATCCATAATGATTAATTTTTTAATTTTATAATTTTTGTAATTTCTTGCTATTCCCTTGATTTTTTAACACTCAATTTTATCTCTTGGAATAATTCACCCTGCTCAACATTCACAATTCGTTGCTTGACCATTTCCAGCATTGCCAAGAAAGACAAAATGATATCAATTTTATTTTCAGCGTTTCCCGTCAGCTCAGTAAATGACATTTCCACTCTTTGACGCAAGGTATTTTGCAAATCATTTATTTTTTCTTCCAGCGTAATAATTTCTTCCACTGTCTCCTCATCCAATTTTTCAATAACTGGAATATCATCCAATACAAACTGGAAATATTTTTTTAAATCATAGACATTCAAATCTGCTGGAGGATAGAACAATGCTTGCACTCCGATATAGCCAGCCCTTGAATAACTAATTTTACCAGACTGCGTTATTTGTCCTAAAATAATTGATGCCTCTTTGAATTTTTTATATTCTTCTAATTGCTGGGCTAAATCCTTAATTTCTTCCTCCTCTTCTTCTGTAAATTGTAAAAGTGGCAAAAGTGCCCGTGATTTAATCAAAATTAACTTAGCGGCCACTGCTAGAAATTCTGCCAAATTTCCTAACCTGATATTATCATTTCCTTTGATATGCTCCAGATATTGCTCAGCTACATGTGCCAAACTCAATTCTGTAATATTAAGCTTTTCTTTCTCAATCAATTCAAGCAACAGATCCATCGGACCCTCAAATTTCTCTATTTTTACATTATATGTCATAATTCAAATTTTGTTAGACCTCTCTATTACTCCTAGTTTATTTTTTTCCACTTTTTATATAATATCATTTATTGTTATTTTTTTCAAATGAAAAAAACGATTCCTATGCTCAGAATCTTAGGCACCAATTTCTTTTTCACTCTTATTATCCACCAATTTCGAAGCTGGATAGAGAGCCGAAAGAACTATAATCCCTGTTAAAACAAAGGCAAATTTGATAGGTAGAAAGAAAAGTATAAATGATGAAAAGGTGGTAGCAGCGATGTAAGCCACTGGCAAGGAAGTTCGGAAGAAATTAATGATGTCTACATCAAAAGCATCTACTTTTTTGAAGAAATAGGAATCTCGCAAAATCTCTATCAAAGCTGCGCCAATTCTAGTAGCAAATAATACAACTGCCCAAATAACAACACTACCAGAACCAATAAAATAAATTGCAATAGTTGAAATTGCCATAATCAAAATCGCAAAAATTAAAAACTCTTTTTCACCAAATTTTTTATCAGCTAGAATGCCCATAGGATATTGCAACAAAACAAACGGTGCCAGCATAATAGTGAAAATCAAACCAATACTTTCCCAGGAATATCCCAAGTCACGTAAATAGATTGGAGTGTAGATTGTCATTAGCGCATAGAAAAATTCCAACACAAAAGAAACATAATAAATTCGTAGAATATCTTTTTTTGCCAAAACTTTTTTAAATACATCCAAAATTTTTAATTTTTGTTCAAATTTATGATTGATATTTCTAAAACCAATAATTCCAAAAATAAACACAAAGCAATTAAAAATCAAAGAGAATATAAAAATTCCGTCAAATCCAATCTTGTCTAAAATATATGTTGAAGCAAATGGTCCAAACCAAAATCCAGCATTGAGAATCATCAAATGTAATCCACGGATCCGACCGGATTTATTATCCACCGAAAAACTCTCCACAATCACGTCCAATGCCACCCATTCAATGTGGCTTATAATGATAAAGAGCATTAAAAGCAAGACACCGGTCATTGATGGATTAGTAAAGGTCAAAAGCGTTAAAATAATAACATTCGACAATACAGAAAAATAAAATACATTAGCTTTACCAAACAGTCGTACCAACTTATGTAAGTTCAATAAAATTACCAAAAAAACCAAATATGAAACACCATAAAAAATTCCGACGCTTTCCGTGCCAGTCGCCAACTTAAAATACGAGGACATTACATAAATTGATACAGCTTGAGAAAAACCAATCAAAAAAGTCACAAAGCCTGATAGCAACAATCTATTCTCATCTAAATTTTCTTGGTGTTTAGCTATTACCATTGTTTATTTTTAGGATTTAATTTTCGCTGACTATCCGCTCGACACTCGAACACTTAGTGTCTCGCATTCTTGATTCCTGTTGGACACCTAGTGTTGTCTTACCTAGCTGGTGGACTGTTCACAGTAAATACAAGTAAACTACTATGGCGTCAATCGCTTTACATCCCTTGGAAATAAAATTGCTTCTTTAATAGTTCCCAAGCCAAGTATTTTCTGCACGATTCGCTCAGAACCAAGTCCCCAACCACCATGTGGTGGAATACCGTATTTGAAAATATCCAAATAATGCTTAAAATCGTCAGGATTTAATTTATGCTTTTTCATACTAGCAATCAATTGATTGTAATCATTAATTCGCTGACCACCACTGGCGATTTCTACGCCCATAAATAACAAGTCAAAGGTTTCTGTATATTGCGGATCAGCGCTTGGCATAGAATAGAATGGACGAATGCTGGTTGGATAGTGCGTCAAAAATACAAAATCACAATTATTATTTTTCTTAACCCATTCACAAATCATTCGCTCCCCTTCGGCATCAATATCCACCGTCTCCATTTTTTTGCCATATTCTTTATCTAAAATTTCCAACGCTTCTGTTAATTTCATTCTAGGAATTTTTTCTACTGGTAAAATCTGCGCGTTATATTTTTCCAAATCAGATTGACAATTTTCTGCTATTTTTGACATAACAAAAGCCATAGTTTTTTCCAGTTGATTCATCACATCCTCAAAACTTTCGATAAAAGCCATTTCAGCGTCTAACCCTATATATTCATTGACATGCCGTGTGGTATAGTGAGGTTCAGCTCGAAAAACAGAACCAACCTCAAACACTCTTTCAAAAACACCTGTCATAGCTTGTTTATAGAACTGTGGGCTTTGTGCTAGATAGGCATCTTGTTCAAAATATTTAATTTTGAAAAAATTTGCTCCACCTTCCGTAGCTGCATTTAAAATTTTTGGGGTTTTTATTTCTACAAAACTATCTTTGTTCATAGTTTCAGCGTATGAGCGCAAAAGCTCCGCATAAATCCTGAAAATTGACTTTATTTTATCATTACGAAGTGCAATAGTTCGATTATCCAAAAGTGTATCTAAATTTAAATTTAGATCTTGGGCAGCGATATCAATTGGCAGTTCAGCTTCTGGTTTGGAAATAACTACTAATTTTTCTACCTCAATTTCCACGCCTCCAGTCGCCACACCTTCTTTAATCGCTCCACCTGGGCGAGCCTTTACTAATCCTTCTATCTCAATCACAAATTCATTGCGAATGTCTTTAGCAATTTTATGAGCTTCTTCTTTGTCAGGAATAATCACCATTTGGATTATGCCAGATCTGTCACGCAAATCAATAAAAATAAGCTTGCCATGATCACGACGAATATTGACCCATCCTTGCAATTTTACAATTTGACCAATTAAACTTGGCACATCACCAATCAATGTCCTTTCCATATGTTCAAAATAGACTTCTTGCGTAATAGATTGCGCAAGAGGTCTGTTATATTTTTATTTATAAATCCAAACTATTCCCCTAATATTCTTCTAACTTCATCACTCAACTCCCTAGGCGTAATTTTAGTTTTAACGAAAAAGCTTTCTACGCCCATTTTTTTAACTCTTTTTGCAACATCATTTTCAACTGAAGCTGATAGAACTATGATTGGGACATTTTTAGTCGTCTTTTCTAGTTTAAGTTTTCCAATCATCTCTTCCCCCGTCATTGCTGGCATAATCATATCAATAATAAACAAATCGTAACGATTGCGAAGTGCCTCTTTAATTCCCCAAGCCCCATTACCCGCCGAATCAACAGCATAGCCATCTTGCTTTAATTTTTCACCAAACATTTCAATAAAAATTTCTTCATCTTCAATAATTAAAATCTTTTTTTTATTGGTACTATCACCATCAGCACTATCTTTAGTTTGTGAGTTAGCCTTTGCTTCGTTTTTTTGTTGCTCTTGGAATTGACTTGCAAGTCTTTTAACCTCACTAACTAATTCACTTGGATTATAATCAGATTTTGCCACAAAACCATTAGCACCTAGATTAATAGCTTTGTCACGATCCTCTTTTTGACTTAAATTGCTTGTCACAATTATTTTTATTTTAGAATCAAATTCTCCGCTTCGCAATCGTTCGATTAACTGAAATCCATCCATTTTTGGCATAATCAAATCAGTCATAATAATGTCTACTTTTTCTCTTTTTGCCACTTCCAGAGCTTGATCTCCAGAGGATACTGAATATACCTCAAAATCAGAATCTGAAAACTTTTTATTATAAATATCAGATATCATCTGATCATCTTCTACTATAACAATTTTAACCATAAAAACTTAGTATAAAAAAATAATTACCTGCTTTAAAGTATACCGTCAATTCAATAATTTTACAAATTTTTAATGCGTGAAATCACGTCCGCGATAATCCAATCTGGAGTTGAAGCTCCAGCAGTCACAGCTACCGTCTCAAGTCCTGAAAACCATGAACTATCCAAATCACCTGCTCGCTCAATAAAAATAGTCTTGGGGTTAACATTGCTGGAAATTTCAAACAATCGATTTGAGTTAGCACTGTCTGGCGAACCGATAACAATCACAGCATTGTTATCACGAGCTATTTTTTTTATTTCATCTTGCCGCTCTTCAGTTGCTAAACAAATTGTATCCAAATTTTCCACGTTTGTATATTTATTTTGCAGATATTCTCCCACTTCTTTCACAAAATCTTTACTCTGAGTGGTTTGGGAAAGAATTGCAATTTTTACATCGTCTTTTATATCAAAATTATGCAAATCCACATGATTAGAAATAATCGCCGCTTTTCCTCCACCCCACTCAAAAATGCTTTTCACTTCTTTATGATCCTTGTCCCCAATCAACACGATGAAATAACCGCGTTTAAGATAGACTTGTGCCAACCGTTGCACCTTGATCACGCGCGGACAAGTAGTGTCTATAATATCAATATTTTTTTCTTTAGCAATCGCATAAATTTTTGGTCCTACGCCATGTGCTGTTATGATTAGCGTGCCTATTTCACCATCTTTTGCGTCCAGAAAAGTTTGCATATCAATCTTACGAATGCCTTTTTCTTCAATTCTAGCTACCACATCCTGATTATGCACCAAAGAACCCAACACATAAATTGGTTTTTTTATTTTTTCAAACTTAATATCGCTAACCCTCTCAAATGCCCTCCGCACGCCGTCGCAAAATCCCGCAAATTGACTGAGTGTTATTTTCATAAAATTATTTTATTTATTTCTTAATCCACCTCCCCCATTTGTTGCAATTGCAATAATTTTTGATATAGTCCGCCATCAGATTTGGCTAGTTCGTGATGACTGCCGGATTCGATGACACGACCTTTTTCCAAGACGATAATTTTATCCGCCTTGCGAATGGTGCTCAAGCGATGGGCAATCAGAATGACCGTGCGATTTTTGCAAATTTTATCCATAGCATCTTGAATGAGACGCTCACTTTGTGAATCCAAATTACTCGTGGCTTCATCAAAAATCAAAATTTTCGGATTGGCCAAGATGGCCCGTGCAATACCAATTCGTTGTCTTTGCCCGCCAGACAGCTTAATTCCGCGCTCGCCAACCATTGTATTGTAGCCCTCTCTTAGTTGCAAAATAAATTCTTCGGCATTAGCAATGCGTGCGGCGGCAATGACTTCATCCTTGCTCGCACTAGGTTTAGCATAGGCAATATTTTCTCTAACGCTTAAATCAAAAATCTCAACTTCCTGTGGCACAATGGCAATAAATTTGCGGAAAGAATACAAATCATATTCGCGCAAATCCTTGCCGTCTAGTAAAATTTGGCCTTTACTAGGATCGTAGTGTCGGTAGATCATACGCACCACCGTTGTTTTTCCACCACCTGACGGACCGACCAATGCAGTTACACAATCAGAGTTAATTTTAAAAGTCGCATCATCCAGCGCACGATTATTGCTGTCTTTATAATAGAAAGACAAGTTTTTAAATTCAAATTGTCCGTTAATATTTTTTGGCTTTAATCCCTTGGGATTATTTTTAATTTCTGATTCTTCAGTTGATAGCAAATACAATCTTTCCACTGCTTCGCTTGATTCCATAATACGATCATACAATCGTGAGATGCGAAAAAGAGAAATTAGACCTTTTTCAGAAATAGTAAAAACAAATACCAAGCTTCCAATAGTAATTTGATTGTTAACTACCAAATAAATTCCAAACAACAACACAAAACCACGACCCAAATCAATCACTAAATTTCGAGCTAAATTATATTTCAGAATTCTGCGATATTCTTCAATAATACTATTTTTAATATTTTCCGTCGTACGAAAAAATTGATTATATTCTCGCAATTCCTGCACAAATGATTTAACTGTGTTGATATTAATAATTGATTGCGTCATTATGCTTGATGCAACTTCTTGCTCGTCATAGCGTTTTTTGCGAAAAGGAAAAATCATTGCATTAACTCGCAAAGTCAGAAAAACAAAAATTGGAACAAAAACAATAATAATCACACCAAAATGCCAATCAATAACAAACAGTGCAATCGTCGTAAAAATAATCTGAAAAATTGTCGGAGCAACTTCCCAAAAAAAATTACCAAATAAATTATCAATCTTATCAATACCCCTGCTTATTTTAATTATTTTACTGCCCGTGTTTTCTTTTTCGTGATAGCCTAGACTCAAAAAAACCATTTTTTTATGTGCATTGCTGGCTAGATACGCAATAATATCCATTAAGATACGGATGAGTTTTCTATCGCGAAAATAGTCGAAAACTGAAATAAATTGATTTACAGCAAACACTGCAAATATCAACACTACAACAGATATTAATTGCTTTGCATCGAAATTAGTTATTTTATCAATAACTAATTTCAACATATATGGACCAACTAAACTAACCACCTCTATTGCCATCGTTAATATCAGCAACTTTATAATTTGCGTTTGACTTGGCTCTAGAAGCTTCCAAAGACGTATCCAAAAACGCGTCAGATCTATTCCAGATTTATCTATATTTTTCTTGTTTTCTCTTTGCATATATTTTTACAAAAACAATTATCGCCCCGTTTTAGCGGAGCGATATATCTTCCCCTTACTATTTGTTCTGAAAATATTTAACTATTTCTGAGCTTTCTAAAGATACATATTCCACGACCCCACTTTTTCTATTTTTAATTTCCACTTGCGAATCACGTGTATTTTTTTCACTTACCACTAGTTGATAGGGCATCCCCATCAAATCCGCATCGGCGAATTTCACGCCCGCATTTGCATCTCGATCATCGAACAACACTTCCATGCCCGCTATTGTCAATGCATCATAAATTTCTTGCGCTTTTTCGTTTTGATTTAGACTCAAAAGATGAATTCGAAAAGGTGCCACTGCTTCTGGCCAAATTATACCTTTGTCATCATGATGCTCTTCTACTATTGTGCCCATCAACCTTGAGATGCCTATTCCATAACAGCCCATAAAAACAAGTTGGCTTTCACCTTTTTCATTTTTATATTTCAAGTTGAATGGCTCAGAAAACTTATGTCCGAGCGAGAATATATTTCCAACCTCAATAGCTTTCTTCTCAATTAGTGTATTTTTATTTAGACCAAGATCTTCCAAGACCTCATCTGTATAAACTTCTTTGTTAACAGCTATTCCTTTCTCCTCATCAATATAAATTATATCTTCTCCTGCTTCACTGATGGTTTGAAATTCATGAGAATATTTTGAAAAAGATCCACCGGAAGCAAAGGTCATAAAAGTTTTCTCACCCAAGCCAACCCTATCAAAAACATTTTTGTAAGCAACCTTGGCTTTCTCATAATATTCATTATGTTGTGCCTCATCTTTGGAAAAAGAATATAACGCTTTCCAAAAAAATTCTTTGCCTCGCATAATTCCTGATTTCGCCCTAGCTTCATTTCGAAAAACAGTCCTAATATCATATGCATAGATAGGTAAGTCTTTGTACGATGATATAAAATTAGTCATCATATTAGCCATCGGTTCTTCATGCGTAAAGGCAAGGGAAAGCTCGGTTCCGTTTTTCAATTTCGTCTTGAACCAATTGTCAACCATATCATCACTCCATCTATCAGTTTTTTTCCAAACCTCCTGTCTTTGCAAAGCCGTTGATTGCATCTCTACTCCACCAGTCTTATCCATCTCGTCTCGAACAATATTAGCGATCTTATTTATCACTTTCAAGCCTAGAGGCAAAATCGCATACACTCCAGCCATTTCTTTATAGATAAACCCCGCCCGAATCAAAAGCTGAGCATTAACACTCACCTCATCTTTCAAAGCATCTTTTTGCGTTTTCGTAAATAATTGTGATTGTTTCATAAATTTGCTTAGATCGCGCATTCACTTCCCTAGCGAATTTACGAAATTTTATAATCTTATTTTACTATATTATCGCCATTTTGCCAAGTTTTGTGAAAATTCTTTCTTTTTACTCATACTCATACTTGCTATAAATAAAATCTAGTGCCAAAATTTTCTTTATTGGAAACTGCCCGCAGAATGAATTTTTTTTGATTTGCTGACACTAAATGCGTTTGTATTCCAGCTTGCGTCAATTCAGCCAACGCCAGAATTTTGGTACGCATACCATCAGATCCGTGACCCAGAGTGCTACCGCCTCTAGCGCATTGCAAAACTTTTTCAATCTCAGAAACCTTGATGTGATGCATCACTTGACCATTAAAATCTAGAAAACCCAATTTATCAAAACCGATAATTGCCACGTCCGCCCCCACCAAAAAACACATTAGTTTGAAAAGCCGATCGTTATCCGCACAATATTCCAGAGCATTAATTTCCTCCGAATCAATCACATCATTAGCATTAATAATTGGAATCACGTCTGCTAAAAACGCTTCTTGCATAATTTTTTTCGTCAAACAAGTTTTCTGGCTCGCCACATCGACTAATTGCTCATCTGTCAGCAACATTTGTGCACAATCTATTCCAAATTTTTCCAAGGCCAAACGGTATTCGTTTATAATCCGAATTTGCCCGACTGCTGAACGTAGGTTATTAGAACGCTCACGCATCTGGTCACTGGCAATTGCTCCAGAAGTCACAATGAAAACTCCCGCACCAGAAGTGACAAGTGTTGCAATCTGCTCGCAAACCGACCTAATCAATTGGCGATTGATTTTTCCATCAACAACCAACACAGCTGAGCCTAGTTTGATGCCAATAATTTTTTTCTTTTCCATAATAATTTTCTCCTTTTTAAAGTTACATTGCAGAATTAAAAAACAACCTATTCATTAGGCTGTCTCTGTCTATCTACAATTATCGCAATTTTTGCTAATTAATTCCAAACACACAAGCAGCCTAATTGTCTAGGTTGTGGGGCTGCCGGGAAATTGTAGGTGTGTTTAAAATTGTTCATATCCATACAATAACATTTTTATACTGTCTGTCAACTATTAATTTTCTTAGCCAATTCGGCTAATTTTTCATCATCTGCCCTTTCATAATCATGCGATGAAATATAGCCTTCGTATTTTTCAAAATATTTATCAACTTTGGATTCAATCGGCCTCCAATTTGAATCAACTGTACCATGCATTGGGAAAAGCTTAGCGTGCATATGATCGACACCATAGCCTTCAAAAATAATACCAGTACGACCGACCTCAGGAAGTTTTGCATCTAACAATTTGCCAACTTTTTTTGTCGCTACCATCAAACCACTCAAAACATCATCAGGCAAATCAAAGGCATAACTCGGATAATGTTCTTTAGTTATCACTACTGAAAAGCCTTCCGTGTTCGGAAAAATTGAGAGGAAAGCCAAATGCGCTTCATCTTCCCAAATTTTATGACACGGAATTTCACCCGAAACAATTTTACAAAATATACAATCTGACATAACATTTTTATTTTGTAGGGGTTTCACCCCTACAATGTTTATTCCAATTCCGGCGTTGTGCTTTCGACTACTCCAATCGGACAGACGGCACTGGTTGTGCTATCACATTCTTCTTCCACAACACAAGCCTCGTCAACTGCCGGGTCACACTCTTCCTCTATTTGATTTTCTTCTGCATATACAATTGGATCATTGCAAGCAGTTGCATATTGTGCTTCTATCGCATCCTCTGCGCAAAAAGTGACACTACATTCTGGCTCATTATCACCACAAATCAAAGCATCACATTCTTCATCATTCGGATCACACAATGGAACTCGACTAGCATTTCTTCGTACAACTTGAAAATACCAAATATCTGTTTCTGCATCACCCGTGCAAGCTTCTCCTTCCACATCAGACTGCGGATCACATTCCCAGATAAAACATTTTTCTACATAAGGATCGCAATTAGCCTGTGCTTCAATAATGTAATCTCTTTTAACTATAATATGCCAATAAGTCACAGCGACTGATCCAACTATCAATAAAGCAACAACACTAAAAAATATTTTGGATTTTTTATCCATAATGATTTTATTTATTTTTATAATTATTATTATAACATCTTGCCCATACTATTGACAACTCCATTAAAGCTTGCTATGATTGCTTTTTATGTTAATACCTTCGCATTGAAGGTTCGCTAACTTAATACCTTTTGTATTTCGTTGCCGAACTGTGATATCTTCGTTGAGTTGAGACATAGAATTTTAATTTTTTATGTTTCAACATAATGCATAACAACAGACCAAGACGAGGTCCTGCTTCGGCAGGCAAGCCCAGCTATAGTAGCAAACCAGGACAAAATTCAAGAGTTAGAACTGCCCGACCAGCCGGACAAAGGGGTTTTGGTGGCAATAGTCGACCAAAAAAAGGTGGCTTCACTGGTGCTTATATTGACCCAAAAATGTTTGTCAATAAAGCTGTTCCCGCACAACCAGAAACGGATGTGCATGTTGTAAAATCACTTTTTTCCGATCTAGCACTTAACGACTCTCTGAAACAAGCTATCACAAAGCGTGGTTATATCCACCCAACCGATATTCAAGCTAAGACTATCCCACATATTCTTTCCGGCAAAGATGTAATCGGGCTAGCTAATACTGGAACTGGCAAAACTGGCGCATTTTTATTGCCAATGATCCACAAGATCATGCAAGATCCGAAGCAAAAATTACTAGTTGTCGTACCAACTCGTGAATTAGCTATTCAAATTCAAGAAGAATTCGTGGCATTCACCCAAGGACTCCGCATTCAAGCAGTGGTAATTGTTGGTGGGGCTAATATTCGACCGCAAATTCAAAGACTCAGAAGCAGACATAATGTAGTTATTGGAACTCCGGGACGTTTGAAGGATTTGATTAATCGCAAAGATTTAAAATTGGAATCATTTACGAACGTCGTCCTTGATGAAGCTGATCGAATGCTTGATATGGGATTTATTGCTGATGTAAAATTATTGCTGTCACTTTTATCATCTCCAAGACAAACACTTCTATTTTCTGCTACACTGTCCAAAGAAATTGAAGCTTTGGTACAACAATTTTTGACTGACCCTGTTCGAGTTTCTATCAAATCCAGAGAAACTTCAGCCCAAGTTGATCAAGACATTGTGCGCGTTGGCAATGGTGAAGAAAAAATTGAAGTCTTGCAAAGACTTTTAATCCAAGAACATTTTCAAAAAATTCTCATTTTCACTCGCACCAAGCGTGGAGCGGAGAAATTATCCAAAGATCTATCTAAACTAAATTTCAAAGCTGAATCTATTCATGGCGACAAATCACATTATCAAAGACAAAGATCATTACAACTATTTAAGGATGGTCGTGTTGAAATCTTAGTTGCGACTGATGTGGCTGCTCGCGGACTTGATATTCCCAATGTTAGTCATGTTATTAATTTTGACCTTCCTGGTAGTTATGAAGATTACATTCACCGCATTGGGCGAACCGGTCGTGCTGACAAAACTGGAACGGCACTGACTTTCATAAACTAACCACTTAAAAATCCGCATTAGCGGATTTTTTTGACTCATTTTATTTTTCTAAATGGCAAACTACGTTAGACTTAAGATCTATTTTTCTAGCCCAAAATAAAATTAAAGAAATATCCAGTGAAAATAATGCCCAACCCAACAATACTGGCAAATATTATGATTAGTTTTATTTTCATCACTTTTTTCAGAATCATAAATTCTGGAAGCGACAACGCAGTCACAGCCATCATAAAAGCTAGTGCTGTTCCCATAGCCACACCCTTTTCAGTTAGAACACCCACTAATGGAATCACACCGGCTGCATTTGAATAGAGAGGGATGCCTATCAAAACTGCCAATGGCACAGCATACCAATTACCACTACCAGTATATTGCACCAAAGCTTCTGTTGGAACATAGCCATGAATCCAAGCACCCAAACCAACACCAATGACAACATACAACCAAACCTTTTTTACAATATCTAGCGTATATATTTTGGCATAACTAGCTCTTTCTTTCCAACTTAATTCTGGAAGCTTGATGTTTTTTCCAGTACCATTCCATACAAATTCTTCTACTAAATTTCTCACATCCATTTTTTCAATAACTATGCCGGAAAAAATTGCAATCAAAAGTCCGCTGACAATATATAGCAGTGCAATTTTCCAACCAAACATTCCCAGAAGCAAAACAAGTGCCACCTCATTAATCATCGGTGAAGCTACGAGGAATGAAAAAGTGGTGCCCAGTGGCACGCCAGCTTGCACAAAACCAAGAAAAAGTGGCACCGCCGAGCAAGAACAGAAAGGTGTAATAATCCCTAAAAGTGCCGCCAGAATATTACCAATATATTTCTTCTCGTGTGACAAAATGTTCCTAATTTTCTCCGGTGGCAAAAAAGAACGAATAATTGACACCGTAAAAATGATCACAAACAAAAGCAACAAAATTTTAATTGTGTCAAAAATAAAGAAATTAACAGCATTAGCCAGAAGCGTTTCGTGAATTATGCCAAAAATTGAATATGTCAGCCAATCGGCAAATAGTTGCACGGGATAAAATATGTTCATTATGTTTATTACTTATTTTGTTAGTAATTTTTTAATCTCTTCAACTTCCAATATTCTTCCATAAGCCACAACTTCGCTACCAATCACCAACGCGGGTGTGCTCATAATGCCATAACTCATAATCTCTTGAATTTCTGTCACTTTTTCGACTGTTGCGTCTAAATTCAATTCTTCTAGTGCTTGTTTTGTATTTTGTTCTAATCGAAGGCAATTAGGACAACCTGTACCTAGAATTTTTATGTTCATAATGTTTTTTATTTGATAAAAAGAGACTCAAATGAGCCTCTTTTTTAGTCAAGGAATTAGCCGTAGAATAAATTACAATTCTATTTTTAAAAAATTAATTTATTCAACCAACCAAATACACTGAAGCCACTTTGGTTATTAGCAAGTATAGTCTCTATTCCCTGATTGGATTGCTCCAATACCTTAATTTGTTCAGCTAATTGTTGCTGGTCGCCTTGGTTAGAAAGTTGAGTTCGAATTTGATTGAGTTGGCGGATTTGTTCTTTGTTTTGGTCTAATGTTTTTTGAGCATCTCTAATTTCACTATAGTTAGCACCAATAAAAAATTTAACAAGTCCTCCACGACTTTGGATTTTTTCAACACTCTGTTCCAATTTTACTTGGTTCTGATTTTGGGTTTGAGCAATAACTTTAACTTGCTTTCCAACTCCTCCATCTCTATCTGCTATTTGAAGCATAGTTTGGACTGCATTAGCCACTTGACTTCTTTTTTGTTCTGAGGGATTGGTATCTTTTCCTTTGCTGGTTTTATCCTCTCCACTATCTTGAGTCTGAACAGCATTTTGTTCTTGAGTTTGAATTTGGGTATTTTCTCCCTGATTTTTAACTGCATTTTGTTCACCAGTATTCACAACATTTCCAGCTTGAGTCCCTTGTGCTGGTGTTGTTGCTATCACCGTGTCATCTTGCGTTGCACTTGCTGGCTTACTGCCTCCTTGAGGTTGACCGTTGTTGCTTACTGCTAACGTTTGGAAAGTCATCCCGAACATTAGAAAAAAAGCGATGAGCAATGTTTTTTTCATTTTTTTATTTTAACTATTTATATTAATATTCTAGCATATAAAGTTTTAGCTTACAACTACTCCTCTGTCAATTTTTTTTGCCAAGTCGTATATATAATCCCAAAAAACACCTGTTTACAGCGGTTTCTGTGATATAAACAAAAAAACTAAAAATCAAATAAATCACCTAGCAATCCTTCCTTTTTTCGTTTTTTGCCATAACCATATCCCTGATTAGAATCGTGATCATCGTGATGATGATCATCATTATAGCTTCGCTGGTCATTCATTGGCATTCTCTGATTTCTTTCTTGAACAGGAGCAGCGCTACTGGCGGTTGATTTCTCAATTATCTTGTCTAGCTCTCCTCGGTCAAGCCATACGCCACGACATTGAGGGCAATAATCAATTTCCACTCCTTGACGCTCAGTCATTTGTAAATCCTCATTGTCACATATTGGACATTTCATATATTTTTATCTTAAATAATTAACAACTTACCCTTTCATTCTACATCAACCTTTAATTTTTAGCAAAAAAACGCTATCAAAGAAACTACCCCTGTAATACAATCGCATCTTTAATAATTTTTACACTATATCATTGCAAATAACTTCTTTCCCAATAATTTATTATTTATTTAAATAAGTAATTGTCAGTTGCAAAACTGTTGCAAAAGAAACCCAAAGCAAGTATGGAATTTGAATATATGTAATCCAACGAGCATGAGGATAAATTGCAATCATTGCCCAAACAAGCGTTACAAGTACAAGCAAAATATCCACTGCGGCAAGGAGATTGTTTTTAAGTCCAAATTGCAAAGGAGTAAAAGCCAGATTAAAAATAAGATTTAGCAAAAATGGCAAAGCAACCATAAACACCACCTCCTTCTTATAAGCCATCAGAAAAACTTTTCCAAAAGATATAAAAATAAGCACATACAAAAAAGTCCAAACCGGACCAAAAAGAAAAGCTGGTGGAGACCATTCTGGCTTTATAAGTTGCGAGTACCAATTATATGTGTTCATATATTATACTAATATTATAAATCTTACTTCTTTATTCTACTCCCATTCAACGCCTCTGGCAAAAAATTAAAAACAACCCTTGAAAAAAGGTTGTTGATTATCATTAAACTTGAAAGATTATTTTTTATCATCAGCAACAATAAATGCTGCGCTTATTTTCCAAACGCCTTTTTCTCTGAAGGCTGGGATGTTTTGCCGACGCGCAGCATTAAATATTGCTGGCGCTGATTTAGTTTGTTGTTTTGCATATTCAGATAATTTTATGATTGTTTCACCTTTCAAATATGCAATCCTTTTGTGCAATGATTCCATCAACGCAAGAGAAAGAACTTTTTCCATAAGTTTGGTGCTTTGACCATGTCGATATTCAGGAAAAGATTGATAATATTTTTGCTTTTCTTTGTCACGGATTATAATCATTGGGAATCCTGCTCGCAACAATTGATAATTCATCAGCACACGCCCAATCCGACCATTGCCATCGCAAAAAGGATGGATAGTTTCAAAGTCTAAATGAAATTTAGCAATCTTATCTCCAAAGTATTTTTCCGAATCAGTTACATATTCTTCAAGAGTTGTTTCAATCATCGACTCAATTTTTTCTGGTGCTGGCGCAATATGTGTTCCAACTCTGACATATTCACCTAGCTTTCTAAATCGCCCAGCAAACTCATCGTTGATGCCACCAATAAGCATTTGGTGCAAAAGCAAAATTAGTTCCTTATCAATTTCCTTCTCCTTAGATTTGTCTCGAATATAATTGATTACTCTAAATAAATTTTTTGCTTCATATACTTCTCGCACATTTACATCGCGTGAAACTTCCATTTCCAAAAGAATTTTTTCCGTCTCTCTAAGCGTCAAGGTTGAATTTTCAATTGCATTGGAATTATAGACGCTTTCCGGAATTTCAGCCTCGTCGATCAAAACCAACAACGATTCCTTGCCTTTGCGTAGCTTATCATATTCTCGTTTAAGATCTTGAATACGCTTTTTAATGGGTTTTGTTATCGACATAAAGCTATTTTTTAGTGAATTTATACTATAATTATATATTATTAATGCTTCTTTGTCAATATCTAGTGAATTTATGACTATTTACACTAATATTAACGCTTTTTACCCGCATTGAGCAAACAAAAACAGCCCCTTTTTGGGAGACTGTCTTCTGTCTGGCATGGGGTAGTAAAGGATGTTAGAACTTTATTCGAGAAAAATAATCAGAATATCTATATTCCAAATCTTTCTATTGCAGCAGCGGATTTGGTTAATTAATATTTTTTCTACCAATAATATCAAAGCCAACCATAATAGCTCCACAGATAAAATCTTCTAGCTGAGTATAATCTTCCTGCAACTGAGCCCTGCGCAGGCATGTGTAATACAGTCGCTTTCCCTCTTGTTTTATCGTCGCTGGTGCGATATTTTTTTTGAGTAGCATAGCCGCTAAAATTAATCTACCAATACGCCCATTGCCATCAGAGAATGGATGAATTTGCTCAAATCTGGCATGAATATTAGAAATATGTGCAACGCCATCTTTTTGTTTCTTATTTATGACTACCAGAATATCCTTCATTAAATCTGCAACTTTAAGATAATTTGCCGTGGGAACATTCGAACCAACGATACGCACGCCATGCCTGCGATATAGCCCTGCATCATCCCTAATCCCATTCATCAAAATACTGTGTAATTTCAAGATTAATTCTTCATTAATTTTTTTTGCATTTTCTAGATAAGTAAAAAGGTATTGCAAAGCAGCCTGATGATTTTTAACTTCAAGTTGTTCAATAATGCTTTTATTAGGAATCGATTTGTTATTAAACATAATATCAGCTGTTTCATCTTCAGATAGTGTTGAACCTTCAATTTTGTTAGAATTATATGTTAGTGACAATAAAAACTGATCATAAATATCTGGATTTTTCATAATTACCCCTAAAATATTTTTATATTTTTTTGATTCCTTTGTAATCATTTCTTTCTTGGCAGTTAAAAGAGTTTCTGGAATAATATTTTGACCAGTATATTCTCTATATAACTCATCGATAATCGCCTCTTGTTTTTTTCTCGGAATTGACTTTTCGTTCCACCAGTTATTAAATGCTACAAAAGACACACCAATCTTGTTAGCGATTTCAGTCTGGGTCAAACCAGAGACATCTTGAATAATTTTCAGTTTGTCTTTAATATTCATACCATCATATTAGCAAACTTTATAAAGTTTGTCAATATATTATTTCTTTATAAAGTTTGAATTGCGAAGATGCTCAAAAGTTAGAACCAAAAAAAAGAGACTCCATTTTCCATTCATCCCTGTGCTCGATTATCTTTCCAATTTCTCCAGTTACTGATATTTTGCAACCAATTTCCTCCATTGCTTCTCGCTCCAAAGCCTTGGCCAGATCCTCGCCTTCTTCCACTCCTCCGCCCGGCAATTTATAATAATTATGATTAGCAACTTTCAATATAGTAATCTTATTATCATTATCAAAGACTACGGCACGCGCCGCTTTTCTAATCTTTATTTCTTCATTGCTTTCTGATATATAAGGCGAAAACAATTGATTATTTTCAATAATTGCATAAAAAAATTATTTATTATTTTAAAAAATATTTATCTATTAAAATTCCCAATACAATAAAAAATAATCCCCCAATAAACCATAGCAATGATTTTCTTATAAAATCATACCTAGAGCGGCAATCTTTTTCTTTTCTAGTCAAAATAAACACTAATCTTGGAAAAAAATATTTTAAAATAATACTAGTAACATAAAAAAACCACACTGATGTTAACAAATACTCCCAACCAAACAAAACGAAGTTGATATGCATCCAATGCTGGTATAAATAAGCCATTCCGAGAGCCAATCCAATACGTGCTAAGAAGTTCCAAGCATATTTTCCATACACTGGAATTAAGCCATCATCAAAAAGAAAGGCGTAACTGAATCTATATTTTTTCAAAAACTCATCTAATTTTTTCAAAAAACCAACATCCTCATTCTCCTGACCATCTTTGTATGTATAAACAACAGTCGGCAATAGATAACGCTTATAAAATGTTAAATACAAATCTTCACTTCCCCACAAAGTGACTTCGTCATTCTTATAAGCGAACGCTTCGATATTTTGGATATTTTCATAATCAATCTTTTCCACATAAAGCAAGACCTCATTTAACTCCTTTTTTTCAAACGAGCGCTTATTTGTTTTCAGTGTGTATAAAACTTTCTTAAAATTTGATTTTAAGAAAGCATCTAAACTATTCAAGTAGTCTGAATCAAAACGAATTGATCTCGTAAGATATTCTGTTAGCTTTGTTTTATCTGCCATAATATCTTTCATTAATAAATAATTCAAAATGTTCACCGTTGCCACAATTGATAATGATGTCCTCCATGATTATGACGATCTTGATAGATACCATTTTTTTCTGGAGCACCATTAAATATTTTTTCTTTAATTTCTATTGTCTGGTTAAATAAAACGAGTATCAATGATAGAACTGCAATTATTATCACCGCTTTCAATCCCCAAAATCCCCACCTGTAATATCTAAAGTTCTTTTGATACCACTTTGCGTTTTTTGAATAAGCCTCATAGATAATTTCCCCTAGAAGTAATCCTTTCGGCAATATTCTGATTTTTTCTGGATACCCATTTGGATCAATTTCTGATGTATTTTTAGCAAAACCCTCTACATCCAGATTTCCTTTTATATAATTGATTTTGCCATTATCTTTGTCTATATCTTCTTTTGATTCATCTAATTTACTTACATAATCAGCATTCACATAATCTTTTAGCATTCCGAATTCGTTACTTCCATTTTCACTATATATTTCTAATATTCTAGCGGTAGTTATGCCCGTATATAAATGCCTATGCAATGGAGTAAATGCCCACAATAAAAATACCTTTTCATGTTTCCAATATTCCTTCTTTTGAGTTTCAAAAATAGAATTCGGAGACAAATAATCATGCCATAATTTAAGCTTTTCAAAGTATCTGAGTTTTATTGATGGTATGTTCATATTTTTAATTATTCCTCCCAAAGCTTACCAATTACTTCATTGGTTTTTTGTTCGTAAATCTCAATCAGTTTTTTGTTTCCCTCCACAAGCATGCGCTCGGCTTCAATTTTTTATCATCAATTTTCATATAATTTAAAATAATTTACCGCCAATTTCTGCAAAGTCTTTATCGGGCGCAATTAAAATACATTTCCCATCTTTATCTGGCACTCCGAGCGTCAAAGATTCCGAAATAAATGGACCTATTTGTCGGGGTGGAAAATTTACCACACCTAAAACTAACTTACCGATCAGTTCGTCTTTTTTATAATGATCAACGATTTGAACTGATGATTTTTTGATACCAATTTCAGAGCCAAAATCAATAGTTATCTTGTATGCTGGCTTTCGGGCTTCTGGAAAATTTTGCACATCGATTATTTTTCCTGTTCTGATATCCAATTTTTGAAAGTCTTCTATTGTTGCCATATTATTGACTAAAATAATTATTCTCCACAAAATCAATTGCCAACAAAGTATTCTTCTCAGTTACCAAACTTCTTGCCTCATCCAAACTTTTCCAATCTGCTTCGTGAAATTCTTCTAATAATTTAGCTTCTACTGGATTAAAGTTATTTTTATCTACAGACACGAAACACCATAAGTCATAATGAAAATTACATGGCTGTTTTGTTGGATTATCAATTTCAGTTATTGTCAAAAAAGCTGGTGAGTTAAGTTCAAAATCATTACCATCCAATCCCCATTCCTCGCCAATTTCTCTCACCAAAGTTTCTTTAATTGTTTCACCGCTATCGATATGTCCGCCATTAAAAAGCCACAATCCTGATTTTTTATGATGACCGATAAAAAATTGTTTGGCATTCGGATCATAGGCTGCGAAATAGGCACAAAGATGGGATTTTGGATTTTCATCCTTTGTCAAAGTTCCTTGTTCAATTCTTTGCAGAAATTTTGACGCCATTTCATTGTTTGCGAAATGACTATTTAATAACTCCTCCAATTCTGATGCTATTTTTGATTTTTGCTCATTCATATTCATAATTTTATTTACTTTTTTCAAAAAAACTTTTTAATTCAGCAAAAGGCTTCAATTGCAAATATGTTTTTTTATCATCATCTTCATTCAAAGATGCTCGCGTCACATCATATCCTTCGGGAATAAATATTCTATCCCATCCAAAACCATTTTCACCAGCAGGAGTTTCTGCAATTCGCCCATTCAATTGCCCCTCAAATAATTCCAATTTATTTCCGTCATAATATCCAAAGACACATTTTGCAACTGCATTTCTTGTTTTTCCATTAATCATTGAACAAATTGTTTCAAAGGGAATATGGTCAACAAAAAATCTAATGAATGGTCCTGGCAAACCATTCAAAGCCTCGAATTCCAGTGCAACATCTTCAACAATAACTGGGCTTTTTATAATTTCAAAAGCTTGTCTAACTTTATGCTCGACAATTTCCTTCAAATCCATGGATTGAATCTCATCCAAATCAGCTTTTCTATGAGCTACGGGATGACCAAGATATTTTGCTAAATAATCAGCTTTCCCTTGATTTCCTGTTATGAAAGTAATTTCTTGCATATTATTTTGCAATTACATTTAGTTAAATTTCTTCCATACACCTTCTGAAATCACATTCATTATTTTTCTCTAATTTAAGGCTCTTTAATTACTTTTATGGTATCATTTAAGTAAGCTATTATCAAGCCTAACTATGAAAAATGCATAACAAGGACTGCATAACAAGGACGGTCCTCGACAAGTGCCACAAATTTTGCTTTAGCAGAAAGCAAAACAGCCTCCATCAAGGAGACTGTTTCTGGTCATGCACGAGTGGAAGGAGTCGAACCCTCACTAAAGGTTTTGGAGACCTTCGTTCTACCGCTAAACTACACCCGCATGCCATGCCAAAAGCATGGAATTTCCAATTCTCAATTTCCAATTTCCAAACAAATTCCAATGATTAAATTTCCAAACATCTAGAAATTAGAAATTCTAGTATTATTTAGTCTCCTTATGAGTTGTGTGCGCTTTGCATTTCTTGCAATGTTTTTGCATTACGAGTTTTTCTTTCAATAGTTTCTTATTTCGAGTTGTGAAATAATTTACTGATGTGCAGACTTCGCACTTCAGTTTAACCATATTGTCACTATTTTTCTTTGCCATAATATTTTTGTCCCGTTAAATTTCGCTGTATGCGAAATGATTAACTGAGATTATGTATTTACTTATTTATTAATTTCGCTTGAGCCGTTGTGCGGAATCGAACCGCAGACCTCATCCCTCATTTACACCTTCATTTTTTAATTACCAATATGTATTGTGAAGGATTAGACTGTATATTGAGCATATCCATTATAGACTTAGCTCCCCTTGTCAGTCGTTCGGGCGTCCTATGAACGCCACGGTCTGAACCTCATACAGGCCTTTAACCGTAATTCGGGATTCGTCACTCAGTTTCCTGCGTGATGGGCAATAAATTTACCAAGGATGTGCTCTACCAACTGAGCTACAACGGCAACATATTTACTAAAACATTCCTTAGTTTGGTGTTGTGATAATAAATATTAACAACTCCATATTTATTTTTCTCTTTGCATGTTCCAGTCTTATTAGACTGAGTTATTGTAACAGTTTTATAAAATTGACTTGCTTCTATGTTCAATTCTTTAATCCAGTATTTTCTAGCTTCTTCTGGATCAATATCATTGAAAACTTGCAAAGAAAATTTCATATCACATCTATCAACTCCCAAAATCTTGACTAAAAACTCAATAAACTTATTAATTAAACCAGCATCGGTATTAGCAAGTTTAACAGAATTTTTATTTTTTTTATTTCCTTCTCCCCAGTACAGACCAAGTCCAAATCCTTTTAATTCAGCCAAATACAAACTATCTGGATTTTTAATTTTAAATGGATCTCCATTTGGATTATTTTTCAAATAAATAGCCTCACTGATGGATCTTTTTTTGAAACCATACTTTTTCATCCAATAATTGATTCCATTCTCACTTTTATCTAAAAGCCTAGCGATATCGGAAATCGACTTGTTTTCTTTGAAATAATATTTGAATAATTTTTCTTTATCTGTATTCATACTTATATTTTACAATAATAGTGACCAGTGGTCAACCACTTCCTGTTGAAGATATAAGTCTACTATTAATTTTTAATGAACTTTTGTGGGCAAGGAGGGATTCGAACCCCCGTAAGCCGAAGCTGACAGATTTACAGTCTGTTGTAATTGACCGCTCTACCACTTGCCCACCTTTTTTCAATCGTGCGTGAGCCGCCCATCAGAGTTGAACTGATAACCTACTGTTTACAAAACAGTTGCTCTGCCATTGAGCTAGGGCGGCGTAATATTCTATCTTCTGCGTATAACCTCTTCCAACCTTTTCATTCTATATTTAACATTTCTATTTTTCGGATCTAATTTCAAAACTTGTTTAAAACATTCTTTAGCATCATTTATACTATCAATCTCCATATAATATTCTCCTAATCTTTCATAAGCTTCAATGTCTTTTGGATTTGCTGCAATTCTTTCAATTAGCAAGCCCTCAAGTCTATCTTTCATTTCTGTGCGTGATTGCGGGGTCACCACTCTGTCGCTTACTGTTGGTCTAAAAATTCGCTCATCGCTGGATAATATGTCTTTCTTTCTTGATTTATCTTCTTCAATTTTATCTGGAGAAACTGACTTTTTAAACTTCTGAAAATACCCAACCTTTTTTTCTGGTTGATAGTTTATTACCTTATTTATTATATCATCTTTTTCAATATTTTCTATTTCCGATTGACTAGAAATATCATTCTTATTTTTTCTAATTAAATCACTCATCTGCTTTGACTTGCTTTCGAGTTTAAAAAATATCATTCTAAATATTCCTAACAGACCCTCCAAAATGACTAACAAAAAATGTTTTATATCTCGCCATCCTAAATTTTTTATTCTAATAATAATTCTTCGAAAAAATCCAGCCTCAGCCAGCAGATCAATTTTTTCTTGCGCTAATATTTCTTCATCATCCAAATTAACAATCTGTGCTGATTTTTTCATAAAAAAAACCACAATCCCTACGAGACTCAAAATCACTAATATTGGTGGCACTATTTGATATAACATAAGCCTATTTTATTTCTTCTTTTTTTACTAATATATACTTTCCCGATTCCAGTTTTATTTTTATGTCCTGCGTAATTGCATTTACCTCAATTACAAATCCCCGTCCTTCCGAAGTGTTCACTGTACTATGAAGCTCTGGCATTCCAATTAGCATTTCTCTGTATTGTTGTGCTTCATAGACTAAACAACACATCAATCTTCCACACATTCCTGAAATCCGCTCTGTGCCTCGGTGAGCAATTTGCTGAACTCTAGCCATATCAGTAGTGATACTTTGCATATTACCACCATTTCTAACACAACAAAATTCACGCCCACATATTCCATATCCACCAATTTTTCTCGCTTCATCACGAGATCCCATTTGTTGCATTCGAACTGATTTCTTAAATGTTTTGGATAAATTTTTTACCAGATCCCTAAAATCCACACGACCATCGGCGGTGAAGGCAAAAATTATCTGTCGCCCATCCAGACTAAGCCGTCCATCAATCAACTTCATTTCCAATCCCAAATCTTTAATTTCCTGATGACAAATAGCTACGCATTCTTTCTTTTTGCCCTCATATTCATTGAAAACTTCACTGTCTCTTCCAGTTGCCACCCGCAGAATCTTTTCTTGTGGCTCCTCCTCTGTTTTCAAATCAACATCTTCCACAATTCCAATTTCGTTAGAATATTCTGTGGCGACAATAACCTTATCGCCTTTCGCCAATTCATAATCACTCGAATATAATTTGGGATTTTCCCATGAATATAAGCTAACTAAAACTTTATGCATTTTTTTATATTTCAAAACGTGAAAATTCCCCCACCTGAATATTTTCTCCCATTTTACTTATATTTTCGGTAATTAACTCTCCAATAGTAGCATCTGGATTTTTGATAAAAGGTTGAGTCAAAAGTGCATTCTCCTCTCGAAATTTCTTTTCCTTGCCTTCAAGAATATTTTTCATAATATTCTCCGGCTTATTTTCTTGCGCTAACTGTGCCGTCCAAATTTCTCTTTCTTTTTCTATGATTTCTGCAGGAACATCTTCTGGTTTCAAATATTTTGGATTAGACGCTGTAACGTGCATCGCAATATCTTGAGCTAAAGATTTGAAATCTTCATTCATTCCTACGAAATCTGTTTCGCAAAGCAGTTTGACCATAGCGCCAACGCGACTATTTGAATGAACGTATGCTGCCACTACGCCCTCGCCAGCAATTCTGTCTGATTTTTTAATAGCTTTTTCCTGACCTCTTTTTCGTAAAATTTCAATCGCTTTTTCCGCATCACCAGAAGCCGCATCCAAAGCTTTTTTAACTTCCACGATTCCAGCACCAGTTCTCTCGCGTAAATTTTTTATTTGTTCTAATGTGCTCATTTATCTACAAGTTGCTGCGAGTAGCTAGAGATTAGCATCTCACACCAATTCTTTAATTATTTTATTTAGTATTTTCTATTTTCACAGCATCTGATGCAGAATTTTTAATTACCTTAGCTTTTTCTTTTCCAGTTAGAATTGCCTTCGTAATATATGCAATCATCAAGCGAAGTGACGAAACAGCATCTTCATTAGCTGGGATCGGATAATCAATATTAGCTGGATTAACATTTGTATCTGTTAACGCAATAATTGGGATATTTCTTTTTATTGCTTCTTTAATAGCCAGATCATCTTCAATCACGCCAGTTACAAAAATTGCAGCGGGCAATGTCATCATATTTTTTATACCACCCATTCGGCGTTCCAATCGCTCCAATTCTTCAGCTATTTTCATTTGCTCAAATTTTGTGTATTTGTCATACTCGCCTTTTTTCATTTTTGCTTCTCCATCACGCAAAAATCTAGTTCGAGCTGATATAACACTAAAATTAGTAAATGTTCCACCCAGCCATCTGTCAATCACAAAAGAAGAATCACATCTTCTCGCTGCTGATTCGATTAATTTCTTAACTTGTTTTTTTGTTCCTACAAAAAGAATTTCTTTTCCTTCTTGTGCAAGCTTTTCAATAAATTTAGTTGCTTCTTCTACCTTAGCAACAGTTTGTTGTAAATCAATAATGCTAACACCATTTCTAGTGCCAAAAACATATTCATCCATTTTTGGATTTTTTCTTGATTTTTGATGTCCAAAATGAACACCCGCTTTAAGCATTGTGTTCATATCAATTGATAATTTAGCAAAGTCAAAATCAGCGAAATAATCTTCGCGTTCTTTTGTTTGCTTTGTTATCGGCAATTCTGAAACTGTTTCATCCACAGCCGTTTCCGCTGCTTTTTTTTCCTCTGTCATTTATTTGTTCCTTAATTTATTATTCCCATCCCGTTAATCAGGATTAGGACCGCTACTTTTTGCTTGCCCCGTGGTCGATTATAATGAGACTTTACGGGGCTTGTCCCGTGTTCAGCCTTGGCTGATTTTACGGGATTTTTTGGCCTTTATTTCCTTTCATCAAAATGAGAAAGGACAGGAATAGACCCAAAAAGTATGTGTTTTTATACTTAAATAGTATATCAGCCAGCCAGCCCCTTGTCAATTCCCCTCGGATATGATAGATTATTTAGGTAAGAAAATCTAAAAATATAATTCGTAGATTCGCAAGTTTCGAATCGGTATAAACATATGAAAAAGAAGATACATCCAGCTTACCATGATAACGCAAAGATAACTTGTGCTTGTGGACATATTACTGAAACAGGCTCATCAGTAGAAAATATGAAAGTTGACATATGCTCAGCTTGTCATCCATTCTACACCGGCAAGAAAAAGACACTTGATACAACTGGTCGCGTAGATAGATTCAAAAAACTAACTGAAAAATCAGCTGCCAAAAAAACAACAGCTAAAGCAGCTAGAGTTTCCAAAAACAAGAAATAATCCTACTTCAAGAAATATACTAAAAAAAGCTCCGCAAGGAGCTTTTTACTATTCGCCATTTTCTTTATCGCGAGAAAATTAATTCAGCCGTCATTCCCTGCTTTCTCTTGCGATGTTTTATCGCTCCCAAAAAACGCGCTTCTTTTTCTCTGAAACCAACTGACTCAATTAAGTCTCGCCACTCTTCCATTGATTTATACTGCAACGTCCAGGGCATATAGGTATTTTGCAAATTCATCAACCAGTCATTCAAAAAAAGAAATTTAATTCTATCTTCTCTAGTTAACTGCAAAAAATCAGCGGTTGCCTCTGACAATTCTAATTTGAATTCAGAAAGATTTTTTCTAACTTCAGTCAGATCGCAAATCGCATCAGGAAATGATTCTTCAAAAACAATTAATTTCCCACTTGGATGCAATACTCGCTTGAGGTCGCTAAAAATATCTTGAACTGTCTGCTCATCATCCAAGTGATGCAAAACTAATTTAACAACAACCAAATCAACTGAAGAATTCTCAACTTCTTCCAAATTTCTAAAAAAAATTATTCGCCCATCCAAATCTTCTAAATCTGGCTGACTTCTGGAATCAACCCCAATCAACTTTCTAATGTTATTATTCTTTTCAGCAATATTTTTTAAAAATGCCAATTTGCCACAACCAAAATCCAGTACAGTTTCCACTCCCAGCAACTCTTGTTTAATAATTTCCAGAAACATATCTCTTGGTTTTTGCAGATCTAAATTTGGATTTCGATATGCTTTTAATTTTTTTTGGTACAATTTATTTATCTCTCTGTTGGAAGTTAGGGTTGCAATCTCAGCAAAAAAATCTTCCACAAATTTTTCTGGATCAATAAGATTTTCATGATTGAAAGTCCAGTGCTTTTTAAGCACTTCTAAAACATCCTTCGACTGCAAAAGCGACAAAGGATTTTCTATTGTTTTGATTTTTTGGCTATTTTTCAACATTATCTTTGACTTTTTACCCTTAACAAAGTATAATTCACTAGAGCTTGAAAGTAAATCATATTAGACTTCTTACGCAAGAGGTCTATTAAAAAAATATGAACTCAATCGCAGAGGAGATTAAAAAAGAATACGCCGAAATAGAAGCTCAGTTGAATTCACCTGAGTTGCTTTCCGATATGACTGAAATGGCGCGAATTGGCAAACGGCAAGCTGAATTATCAGAAACCATTCAGTGCATTAATGCTCTAGAAATCATCGAAAAAAATATGCATAATAATGCTGAAATCGTCAACACCGATGATGATGCGGAAATGAAACAGATGGCAATGGAAGAAAATATCATCCTGTCACAACAAAAGGAACACGCAGAAAAAAAACTAGAACTGCTTCTCATACCAAAAGATCCTAACGATGATAAAAATGTTATTGTAGAAATTCGTGCTGGAGCTGGCGGTGATGAATCAGCACTGTTCTCCGCTGAACTTTTTCGAATGTATTCTCGCTTTGCGGAAAAAAATAATTGGCGCGTGGGGCTGCTAAACTCAAGTGTGACTGGTGTCGGCGGATATAAAGAAGTTACTTTTGAAATTACTGGGGGTGGTGCCTATGGAAAAATGAAATTTGAATCTGGCGTGCATCGTGTGCAAAGAATTCCTGAAACTGAAAAAAATGGTCGCGTCCACACATCCACTTCCACTGTAGTGGTTTTGCCAGAAGCAGCAGAGATGGATTTCAAACTCAATGATCAGGACATTCGCGTCGACACATTTTGTTCTTCCGGTCCAGGTGGACAATCTGTCAACACAACCAAAAGTGCTATTCGCCTCACTCACATTCCTTCTGGTATGATTGTTTCCTGCCAAGATGAAAAATCACAAATCAAAAACAAGGACAAAGCTATGAAGGTTTTGCGTTCTAGGCTTTTGCAATTGGAAGAAGATAAGCGTGCTAAAGAATTGGGTGATGCTCGTCGCAGTCAAATTGGAACTGGCGATCGCAGTGAAAAAATTCGCACCTACAACTTTCCGCAAGACCGAATCACTGACCATCGTATCAAGCAGAACTGGAGCAATATTCATGGAGTCCTTGAGGGTAATCTTGACGATATTATCAATGCGCTTATTGAAGAGGATATTAAATTAAAAATGCAGAAATAATTTAGTTGTCTAAAATACAACTACCAATAATACATTGAAATAGTTTATACTTTTATCCCTTGATTTACTAATAATTCAGTTTTTTTCTTAGAACAATCTTCACACCTAAATTTAGGAGCTTCATCTTTAATTTTATCATAATTTAATGTTTTTACGATTCTATATCCTCTCGCAATTTTCCCGCAATCAGAACAATCTATGTTATCTTTAACCTCCCATTGGGTTGATAGAAGTTTTGATTTAAAAATAAAACTATCCACCCAGAAAAAAATTAAACCCCCAATAAGATTGGCAATCATTGTTGCGACCCACTTGTCCAGTGTTGATAACCAGATTAACGCTACAGCTAGAATAGGCGTGCTTAATTGCCATCTACACAAATACAGAAAGTATCTTTTAAAGTTTATTTTCATATTAAGTTGAAAAAAAATGAATTATTTCGTCTAACGTTTAAGAATATCTGAAGTCCTGCACTTTGGTTTTTATGCACAAAACCTGAATATTCCTGCTTTCTTTGTTAATCTCATTATACTCTAAATTACAGTAAAACGGAAAAGTGCGGGATTTGCCTGCCTGCCGGTAGGCAGGAATGCCCAAAATCCAAAACTCCTTATTGATATTTTTATTTCGCCTACACTATCTTTTTATATCTTGCACTTCTGCCTTGTCCTATTCTCTCTATTTTTTTCAACTTTAATAAAACATCAAGAGCTTGTTTGACTGTTGGTCGTGGAATATTCGTGCCAGTGACAATTTCACCAGTTCCAGTAATTTCAACCTGCTCAAAAAACTTCCAAACGGCAAGTTGCTTTTCTGATAGCAATTTTTCAATATTTTCTTTTGATAATAATTCGATTGCAGACTTTGATTGTTGCAATAAAATTGTAAAGAAAAATTCTAGCCAAGGTGAAATGTCTTCATTTTTTGTATGAAAAGTTTTTTGACTTCGTCTAAGTGCTAAATAATATTCTGTCTTGTTATCCTCTATCAGCTTTTCGTGCGAAACATACGGCATATATAAATAACCATTTTGTAATAATAGTAAATTTGTCAGGACTCTGGAAATTCTTCCATTTCCATCCTGAAAAGGATGGATTTTCAAAAATTCAACTAAAAAATTAGCAATTATTAACAATGGATGATATTTTTTTTCAGCTAGCAAAAAATTTGTTGATTCTACAATCTCCATCATTTCCTTGGGCGCAAGGTGTGGTGAGGTCGGATTGAAAATTATTCCAACTTCTTTGCCTTCCTGATCATATGCAACAACTTTATTTTCACCAAATTTGTAATCTCCCAAATGTCCTTGGTCTTTATCTGAATATTTCAAAAGCTCTTTATGAAAATGTTTAATTGAACTCTCATTAAATTTCAAACTCCCCCATGAATTAAAAATATTTTCCAATAATTCATAATATCCCTTGACTTCTTGTGTGTCACGGTCAGCAAATTTTTTAATATTAATGCCACGCATGACCTTTTCAATATCTTCATCAGAAAGCTGTACGCCCTCAATACGAGTAGATGCTCCAGTTGAGGTTATCAAAACAGATCGTTTAAGACGACCCAGCACTTGTGGGCTTAATTGAGCACCAGTCACCCAACTGCCTTTCAATTCATCAATCTTAGCAATTTTGGAAATAATTTCCGCAGGAATATTATCAAGCCGTTTTGAGAATTTTTCTGCAATATTTTTGCTTTTTTGCTTTATTTTAGCCATATTTTTTGGATATATTAACTACATCCAATTATATCCAATTAACTAATTGATGTCAAATATCCAAGTAATTTTTTTGCCCCTTTGTGGGCAGAAAAAACACCTTACCTGCCTGCCGGTAGGCAGGTTTCCCTATATAAATAGATAAAAAAACTTATTTCCCCTTATTATTAAAAAAGCAAATTTAAAAAAAGAAAATAAATTTATTTCGTCTAACGTTACGAGTATCCGAAGTTTTTCTGTAGCGGAGCGGAAGAAAAATTTGGGTGGAGGCTTTTGAATAAAAGCCGTAACCGGATATTTGTTGTTAGCTGATGTATCCCTTTTCTTTTTTCCGACAGCAGTTGGAATTGATTTAAAAAATTTTCAAATTTCTTTTTCTGTTTTGGGTAAAGGGTAGAGGGGGATTAAAAGGCTGAATGCCCGAGCCCAAAACACATTTTATTTTAAAACCACTTAAACTCTTCTGGCATAAAACGCTACATTTGAGGTTGATTTATGACAATTAATACAGGGACCTTCTATCTTATCATCTTCGTCTTTAAATCCAATAACTTCGCCTAAACCTATTTCTTTTTGTAATTTTTTAGTACAATCTTCGCAATTACATAATTGTACTTTTGCAATTTTACCATATTTGATCGTTTCTCGTACTTTTTCTTTTTTATCACAAATTATTGTATTGTCAATCAATTTTTTTTCATTGTTGGCGTATGCATCAGAAATAATCTTTTCGAATGTCTGATTAACTGTTTGGTCTATATTATCAAAAGGATGATTAAGCTTGTTCCCATTGTCCTTTCTAACAAGCTTGATAGTCGAATATTTCAATTCGTTTTCACCTATTTCTAGTCTAATTGGAACCCCAATTTTTTCATATTTAGAAAATCGCTTATATAGCTGCCTCTTCTCCTTGTCTACAAAGGCTCTGATATTCTTAGACTTTAATAACATTAATATTTTTTCAGAATATTCACTTAATTGGGAATTTTCTGGGTCAATTTGAATAATAACTACTTGTATTGGTGAATATGAGGGTAGCAAAAATAGATTATCTTGATTGCTCATAAGCCAAACCGATGTTAAAATAGATCTTTGAGAGAATCCGAATTCTGCTTGATATGTATAATCTTTAATACCGTTTTCCCTGGTAAAAGAAATATCAAAAGCCTTAGAAAAAATCTGCATCTGAGAATACGTCACATTCAATAATGAAGTTTCTCCTATTGGTAGTAAGGCGTCAAAAGCGTATTCTTTTTCTGCGACAGGTTTGTTTGTCCACGATGGCCTAATCGTTTTTAATGTTGGAATCGCTAACCACCGCAAATATTCTTCAACTAAATTATTAATATTCATGAGTTCGATTTCCGCTTCTTTTCGTGAACTAAAAGCAGAATGTGCTTCCACGAAAAAATCATTCTCATTCGGTCTCATAAATCCTCTAGTGCTGCCTTTACGGAACATAGATCCGATTTGAAAAACTTTTTTAGGCAAATCACGCTCGGATTTTATCCAACGCCTAAACATCGGGTAGATCGCACTTTCGCCGGAAGGTCGAAGAATTATGGAATTTGTAACTTTAAATACCCCTGTTTCAAAAGAGCTGATTTGTTTATTGATACGATCAAATTCACGAGAAGAAACCAGATAGGGAAAAACGTGCCTTCCATAGCCGTATTTTTCAAACAGCCCATTTAAATAATTTTCAGTCAAATTCAAAATTTTATACCCATACGGCATCCAGACCAGGGCAGTTAACGGATAAGTATGATCAACAACTCCAGATTGTTGAAGAAGATTATTGAACTGATCGAGGCTTAGTGGCCTATTATTTGAGCTTTTCATAATCAAAATTTGCTGGTTTAAATATTACTCCCAAAACACAAAATATGGTTGAGACAATTATCGGCATTAAGCTTCCGAAGGAAGAAATAAATGAATTTTTAGTAACTGAGCCGTAAATAAACAAAGGCATACCTATCAACATTCCAAGTACTATGCCCGAAAAAGTAAAATTCGTTGACAGTTTAGGCCAATAAAGACTTAGAATAGTCGGGATCATTAGAGCGGCACGAAAAACTCCAATCAAAAGCACTAAATATACTAACTGAATATTCGGTATTAAGGCAATTGAAACAGCGATCAGCAAAATAATGATCATTGTGATTCTCGATATCAAAATTATTTTTTTATCTGAAACATCCTTTTTAAATAAGTGAAACAGATCTATGACCCCGACTGAGCTAGCTGCTGATAGAGCTGATATCCCCGCAGCTACCAAACCGGCTAGAACCATAAAAGAGAAAATATAAACACCCACCTGTGGTAAATAATTTTTTACCAATAGAACACCAGCTAACTGTGTTTGACCTGCATCAATGACCACATTGGAACCGGCAGCAGCAAATCCCAAAACACCAAGCAATAATGGAACAAAGGAGAATAATACTGCGCCCAACAAGAAAGATCTTCTGACGGTATTATTTTTCATTGCAAAAGCCCGTTGCCACTGTTGTTGGTCAACGACTATTCCCGACAATAACGAAACACTTATGGGTATTCCAAAAGCCAAGGCCACTTTCATATTGAAAATATTTGAAAAATTTCCAGATATGCCACTCACCCCATGTATTATATTTGACAGACCGCCGTTTTGATCAATAGTCCACGGCACGATAATAAAACCGACAATAGCTATGAAGGCCGCCTTTATAGTATCTATAGCTAAGGAAGAACGGAATCCCTTAAATAGACTTAATGATATAATAATAATACCAAGAATCACAACCAGAACGGTTTTATTGATTCCTGTAATAAGGTTTAATAACAATAACGCGGCAGTTACTTGCAATATAACTGAATATGTCTGAATGATAAAAATTGCGATCATGTATATTATTTGCATTTTCTTATCAAATCTGATTCTCATATATTCTGGCAGCGTATAACCATAATTGAATATCTTTTTTATCCTGCTGGCCAGAAAGGAAAACAAAACGAGTGCCATGACATTTGGGAAGGAAAACCAAAACAGCCCTGGTACCCCTTGTTCAAAAGCTTTTTGTGATGCAACGAATAATGCCGGCGCCCAAATCCAGGCAGCGGCTGTAGTAATTGCTCCCAAGAAAAAGCCCACATTACGATTAGAAAGTAAGAATGATGCTCCAGTGTTTGCTTCTTTTTTATTCCATAATTTTATTACGATAAACCCACAAACCCAAAAAATAAATAAAAATAAATATCCGAATGAATTTTGCATAATTAATTAAATTAATAAATTATAAATATCATTTTAAATTAACAAATAGATTGTTTTCGTAGTGGAGCGGAGAAAACTCCTTATTACCCCTATATAAATAGATAAAAAAACTTATTTTTCCTTATTATAAAAAGCGAATTTAAAAAAGAAAATAAATTTATTTCGTCTAACGTTTAAGAATATCTGAAGTC
>DDWQ01000005.1 GCA_002345745.1 Candidatus Moranbacteria bacterium UBA2282
AGAAAAATATTTTTCTGAATCAATCAGCAGAAGATATTTGTATTTTGAATTGGGATAATGAAATAGTGCGTGAATTTGAAAAAGAAATCAAAGCAGAGATAATAAAAATATCTAATAAAGAAAAGTTAACTGGACCAACCGTCTTTTTGCAAAACGGTCAGATTATGATTGGGGATGAAGCAGGCACGAAAAAAGTTTTGGCTGTTTCCGAAATAAAAATGAAAGGTGTACATAATTTAGCTAATATTTTAGAATCCGTGGCAGTAACACACTGGATGGGAATTGATGATGCAAAAATTTCCAAAGCAATCACAGAATTTTCTGGTTTGCCACATCGTTTGGAATTTGTGAAAGAAATTTCTGGTGTGAAATATTATAATGACACCGCAGCCACTTCACCAGAAGGCGCCATTGCTGGTATCAATTCATTCTCAGAAAAAATAGTTTTGATTGCTGGTGGTTCGGACAAAAATTTAGATATGACGCAATTAGCAAAAGAGATTTCTGAAAAAGTTAAGGCTGTTATTTTCTTGCAAGGTGAGGCGACGGATAAAATAATTTCCGCTATGAAAACACATAGCGGTGAACAGAATTTTATTATTACAAATTCAATGGTTGAGGCAGTGCGTGAGGCACGAGAATTAGCTTCTGCAGGTGACGTGATTTTGCTTTCGCCTGGATCAGCTAGCTTTGGTTTATTTTTGAATGAATTTGATCGAGGAGACAAATTTAGAGAGACAGTTTTGTCTTTGAAATAAAATTTTTTAGATAACTATAAGAATTAAAGAAGTGAAAAAATAATATTATGTTTCTATCAAAACAGAATAAGGAGCAGATAAAATATTATCGGGAAATGTTGAAAACTATCGGGTCTTTGTCGCGTCTTTTTTCGGAAAGTAATGAGCCATACATACAATACAGAATTGCAGAAAATCTTTTTTGTAAATCTTTTGTTGCTAAAAATTTATCTAGAACTGATTGTTCGGCAGATGCTTCTAAGGGAAAATTGGGGATAGGAATCAAGACATTTTTAGAAAAGAACGGAGCTACAATGCAGAAAGTAGCAGAATTTAACAGTGAGCACATTTTGTTTAGTGATTTGGATGTTAAGGCAAAAATACTAAAAATTTCTGAATTAAGAAATAAGCGAATTGAGGCGACAAAAAGAATTTTTGGTCTTGAAAATATGATATATCATTGTGTCACTAGAAAAAAGGGTAGGATATTGGTTTATGAAACTCAGATGGAGCTTGTGAGAATCGGAAAGATTAAAAAAATAAACAAAAAGAAAAATATCATAAGCTTCAGTGATAGTCTTAATGAATATTCTTTTAACATTACAAAGAGTACTTTGTATAAGCGATTTACAATGAAAGATCCAATATTTGATCTTCCTGTAAAAATACTTGAAGATCCATTTGAGGCCTTAGAAGAAATGTTCAGAAAAATAGAGCTTCCATTTGGGTTCACCTCAATTAAAGAGCTTGAACATATTTTCTTACCTCTATATTCAACTAGATCATCGGAAAATTTTGTTCCAGAAAAAAGTGGGCTCAATCAATGGAACGCATTAGGTAGGACTCGCAATTCAGATGAGGTCTATGTTCCAATCCCAGCCTGGATTCACAAGATTTATCCAAATTTCTTTCCCAGAAGAGATCAGACATTTGTGTTGACATTGCCTAATGGAAAAGAAATGAGTGCGAAACTTTGTCAGGAAAATTCAAAAGCATTAATGAGTAATCCAAATTCGGCTCTTGGACAATGGTTATTGCGCGATGTACTCAATTTGAAAGATGGAGAGCTACTTACCTATGAAAAACTTGAAGAAATTGGACTTGATTCAGTTGTGATTTATAAGACTGAGAATGGAAAGTACGAAATAGACTTTACAAAAATTGGTTCATATGAGGAATTCAGTGTGAAAAATAATCCTAAAGGATAAGCTAGTTAATTTGTCATTGCAAGCATCATTTTTTTTGCAACTACTTCTAATACAGTTACGGTCACAGAATTTCCAGCTTGTTTGTAAAGTGCAGAGTCAGCCAAATTCGGAAGATTGAAATCTTTTGGAAAACCTTGCAATCTGAAACATTCAATTGGAGTTAGCTTTCTGATTCCTTTTTTGTCTTTGATAATTGGAACATTGTGTCCACCCATGCCCATATTGGCAGTAAGAGTGGGACAGACGCCTTTTTTATTTTCCCGGACATATTGCCGTCTCCATTGATAAACCTTACCTTCTTCTTTCACAAATCCCTTAAGCTTTGCGAAAAGAGGCTTGCCGTTATAATAATATTTTTCTGGCACATTTTTTTCTAAAAGGTCGGTAACTTTTACTTTTAATTTTTGCGGTTCAGGAAATTCAAATTTATCAGTGTAACTTTTATTTTTAAATCCAATAATGTATATTCTTTCTCGATTTTGCGGAATATTTCCATATTCCATGCTATTTAAGACTTTAGTTTTGACATGGTATCCCAAGTCTTCTAGGGTTTGAAGAATTATTGTAAAAGTTTTTCCTCCATCATGTCCTTTTAAGTTTTTTACATTCTCCAAAAGAAATCCAGCGGGGTTGCGAGCCTCTAAAATTCTTGCAACATCGAAGAATAAATTACCTCGGTCTTTTTCATCATTAAATCCTTTGCGGTAGCCAGCTATGGAAAAGGCCTGGCAGGGGAATCCACCTAAAAGAAAATCGAACTCAGGCAAATCATCAATGCCTAGTTTTCGTATATCTTCTACGACGAGTTTTGATTTTTTGAAATTCAAGTCATAGGTGGGTTTGCAATTTTTTTCAAAATCATTTGCAAATACAGTTTCAAAGCCTGCATTTTCAAAACCAAGTCTGATGCCCCCAACTCCTGCAAATAAATCAAGAGTTCTAAAAAGTTTTTGTTTTATTGGAGTAATGTTGTTTTCAAGATTTCTTTTTATTTCAACAACTACGCCTCTAATCTCAACTTCTTTTCTATATATCGGAAGCATTGCCTGATTGGCAGGTTGCAAGCGAAATCTATTCTTCTCTTGGTAAATTTTTTTTAGCGTGGCTTCATTGTCATCAATTATTGCGACAACAGTCTGTCCATTTTCAGCAACAGATTGTTTTTTGATAATGACAATATCTCCGTCGAATATTCCTTCATCAATCATGCTATTTCCTTGGACTCGCAAAGCATAATAATTTCCCGGCTTGTTAACGGTGCTTGTGGCTATCATTACATTTTCGCCACTTGTTTCAACGGCTTCAATTGGCTGTCCAGCCGCAATAATTCCAACTAAAGGAACTTTGAGGAGGTTATATGAATTCTTTTTTTTTAATTCTATACCTCTGGCAGAGCTCCCATTTTTTTCTATGAAGCCTTTTTTCTCCAAAGCTTCAATATGTTGGTGCACAGTTGAAAGAGCAGAAAGCTTGAAATGCTTTCTAATTTCTTCAATAGTCGGAGATATTTTTTTCTTGTTGATGTAGGATGTTACAAAATCTAATATTTGTTTTTGTTTTTTGGTTAGTGTAGACATAAGACTATTAAATATAAAATTAATTATATTTATATTATATACCGAAAATTTACCGAAGTACACTTTTAGTTATCCACAGTCGTTGCGAATGATTAATTGTCAAAATAATTACTATTGTGTATAATTCAAGTGTGAAAAATAAAAATACAAGATGCATTGCGATAGTCGCCAGAAATTTTTCAGTATATCTGAGAACTTTTGTGTCAAACGGCTGCGGATTATTCCGTGGTTTTTTAATATCTAAAAAATAAAAAACAAACAAAAAAATGCACAAAACAATCAAAAACATAGGTGTCATAATTTTCATTGCTATCTTCGCCATTAGTCCCTTGCAAATTAATTTGCAAGCTCTTTCCAAAAATGTTGTAGTGGGTGAGACTTTGCAATTAGAAGAATTATATATCAGCGAAAACACAACTTGGAACAATGATACCAATCTATCAAATTATGGAAACATCTATGTTGATTGGGGTGTAACTTTGACCATTGAAAAAGGAACACAACTAGCATTTCGTCATTTGCAGATCGATGGCAGCGTTGTTGCCAAAGGTACTAAAGAAGAAAAAATAAAATTAACCGGAATTCCACTAACTTTTGAAGAAGGCGGACTGTATGATCCACGTTGTTCAATGTCGCCAACAGCCACGATTGAATTTAGCGCTCCTGGGGATTATGTGGAAGATCCAGAATCTATTTTTGAATTTGTAGAATTTTCCCAAATGGGTGGAGAATATTCATATGATACAGACAATTGTCCAAGTCTAGGAATGAATAACAGTATCAAAGATATGTTTTTTCCAACAGTCTATGCATCTCCGGTGAATCCAGTTGCTCCAGCTATGACTTTCTATTCAGGCCGAGTGAAAATGAGCAACTGTGATTTCAAAAACAATGCCTATGCGGATATAAAAGTTGAGACGGAATATGGTGAATGGAATTCACAAAGTTATCTGCATATCGAAAACTCCAACTTCCAAAACAACTCTCAAGATACAGCTGTCATAGCTAAAGTTACAAAACCAGATGTATATAGCTCACTTTTTGAAAGCTGTTTCAATGAATGCAAACTCAATTACCCAGATGACTATATGATTTATGGTCCAATTTGTAATAGCTATTGCACAAATGTCGCAGGCAGTGACCCGAGTTTTCATGACAAATCCAAAGTTCTTTTGAAAAACAATTGGTATGGCGATTCAGCTGGTCCAGAAATTGAATCTGTGCCAAATGTGGGTGGGGAAAAACTAATTGGTGACTACACTTCAGAAAGTTGGAGTGCAACAGAAATTGAAAATTCTGTAGTGCCAGTGACGACTGGTGGAGCATCCAACGTCCTTTTTTTGCCAGGATTGGAGGCGAGTCGGTTGTATAAAGATGGAATAACTGAAAATCAACTTTGGGAACCTAATCGCAATGATGATGTGGAGAAATTATTTTTGGATGAAAATGGAAAAAGTCTAAACCAAAATGTGTATACAAAAGATATACTTGATGAGGTAAATGTATCACTATTAGGACAAAAAAATATATATAAATCATTTGAAGCTGATTTGAAAAAGTGGAAAAATGATGACAAAATTATCAATGATTATTCGGCTGTGCCATATGACTGGCGATTGTCGCTGGAAGATATTTTAGAGGGAGGCACAATTTCAGATGGAGATCATATCTCATATACTGGAAAATCAATCGCACCATATATTATTCGCGAATTAAGAAGATTGGCGAAAACTTCCAAATCTGGCAAAGTGACTATTGTGGCACATTCCAATGGTGGACTGTTGGCAAAAGCTTTGACTAATAAATTAGGAGTAGAAGCTGAAAGTCTGATTGACAAGATTGTTATGGTGGCTGTGCCACAAGTTGGAACACCGCAAGCAATTGGTGGACTTTTGCATGGCTATGACCAAGGTTTGCCTGCAGATTGGCTACCTTTGCTTCTGTCGCCTAAAACTGCTCGAACATTGGCAAATAATATGTCGAGTGCGTATAATTTGCTTCCATCCAATGCATATTTCAATGGCAATGGTAGTGAAACAAGCACACCAGTTATTTCTTTTGAAAATGGATCACTCACGCAACCATTCATCAATAAATATGGCAATGAAATTGACACCCCAACCAAATTACATAATTTTCTCTTGGACTCGGAGGGAAAAGTTTCAGTCGATTCAGATAATGTTGTCAGTCCAAGCACAATCAATGCAAAATTATTAGGCTATGCCAAAGATGTGCATCAATTACTTGATGATAATTGGTCAGTGCCATCATCAATTTCTGTCTATCAAATTGCTGGTTTTGGCGAAGAGACACTGGGGAAAATACGATATTGGACAGGCATAGAATGTGTGAAAACATTTCACAGTTGGTGTTTGAAATATCAGCCAAAATTACAATATTCACCCGAAGTAGTCATTGATGGTGATGGTACAGTGGTAGCACCGAGTGCTTTGGCGATGAGTGCAGATGCAGAAAATGTGAAGAGGTTTTGGGTAGATTTAAAAAAATACGACACGCTTCTTAATTGGGAAAGAGAGCATGCTGATATTCTTGAAGTTTCAGAATTAAGAAGTTTCATCAAAGACAATATTTTAACTCGAAAAAATACGGAATTCCCGCAATTTATTTCAGACTCAATGCCATCCAATAATTCCGAAAAACGCTTACATTACATTTTGCATTCGCCATTAGCACTTTCCGCACAGGACACATCTGGCAATGAAATTAGTGCTTCAGTTTCGACGATTCCTGGGGCAACATACAGACGCTTTGGCGAAGTGCAATTCATCTCTTTGCCAGCTTCTGTGGCACACGCAGTGATGCTCACTGGACTGGCAGAAGGCTCATTCACATTGGAAATGCAGGAAGTGGAGAACGACGCCGTGGTGGCAGAAACAACTTTTGCCGGTATTCCATCTTCAGACAAAACCAAAGTCACAATAGAGGTGACTGACGGCACAATTGAAAATGCTTCACCACTGGCTGTGGATTTTGATGGAAACGGTGTAATTGAATTTTCACTAGAACCAAAAGTTGGTGAAACAATCACGCCACTTATTTTAGATCAAACTCCGCCAGAAGCCAGAATGTTTTTTGACACTCAGACTAATTTAATAAAGGTAGAAGGAATTGATGAAAATCCAACTACAGTGACCTATGCAACATCCATGATATCCAAAAAGAATCAAAATCATAATGAAAGATATGCTAGCAAGGTGACCACAGCTACAGTTGCTGATCAGGCGGGAAATGTCACAATTCTCAAATATACAGAAAAGTTTGTGAATCATAATCGCAGAGTGGCTGTTGAGCTCAATTCAATCAGCTACAATGGCGTCGTGACCAATCTTTATGATACAATAGCAAAGTACAATTGGACTCTGGGCAGAAAAGATGAGGTATATAGAATGTTTGCGACCAATTTGCACACAGCCTCTAGTACAGTCGAATCACACTATCGACCAAAACAAAATATCACGATGATTATGACGAGACCACAAGAACTAGATGATAATCGTGATGATGACAATGATGCTGATAGGCGAGCAACCAAACAAAAATTGGCAGGTCTAGTTATCCCTGCGCTGGTGACCAAACAGGGCGTAGTTGAGATTAAGTATTAATTATTTTATTAAAAAAATATGACGAAAAAAAGTGTTCTTGTAGTCAACAGCATCGCAATTATATTGCTTTTGACATTAGCTTATACGCAAAGCGGAACTAGCTGTTACTCAACTGTTTGGTGTAATAAACTTTGGGATGCTATCAATAGAGTAGGTGAAATGTTATTTATTTTTATTCCAGTTTTACTTTTCTCCCTCATCACCTACAAAATGCGTGACGAAGTTTTTCAGGCTTGGTGGAAATTTGCCCGCTGGTTTGTGCCGGTGATTATGCTGGTTACTCTTCTAATCAACTCTCAAAGCCGAGGTGGTGGAATGGGTATCAGTGGTGCTATATCTAGTAGTTTCAACTTATTTATAATTGGCATTTTCTACGCAATTTTTGTCATAACCTCTTTGGTCAAAATAACGCTGGCGTATCGGCGGGTGAAATAAATTTAATCAATGCAAAAAAGTTGAACTTTTAAGTTAGCACGGCTAGTGCAAATGTTTAACATTGAAAATGTGTGATTAAATACAAAAAAAGAACTAGCCTGTGCTAATTCTTTGTATGTGGGCGTGCTTAGATTCGAACTGAGGACCTCGTCATTATCAGTGACGCGCTCTAACCAACTGAGCTACACGCCCATATTATGTCGTCGCAAAACGACTCCTAATTTAAAATTATAAATTTAAAATTTAAAATTAATTTCGGGTGGACCCTGGGGGATTCGAACTCCCGGCCTCCTCGGTGCAAGCGAGGCGCTCTAGCCAACTGAGCTAAGGGCCCATTTATTTTTCAACAACTATAATTCATTATACATTAAAATATAATATTGACAAGTGCTAGGATATGATATAAACTTATATATAGAAAAGCCTTAGGGGCTTTTTAAAAAAGCTTTAAAAATGCATTAAGCTAATAATGGCTTACGCAAAGCATATTTATCAATAAAAGATGCGAATAGTTGCGAATGTATAAAAAATTTATTCGAATACATTCAATTACTAATTAGCGACAATTAGCATATGGCAAATAAAGTAATAACATTTTTGCAGGAAGCTCGGACTGAATTAACAAGAGTCAATTGGCCAAGCAAAAAACAAACAATAAATTACACAATCCTTGTCATTGCGATTAGTGTTGTGGGAGCTATTTTTCTCGGAAGTTTAGACTATTTTTTTAGTTATTTATTAAAAACATTTATTATAAAATAATATGGCCAAACAAACTCAACATCATGGGAGAGCATGGTATGTAATTCACACCTATAGTGGATATGAAGACAATGTTGCTCGCAATTTGAAACAAAGAATTGAATCAATGGATATGCAGGATTTGATTTTTGATGTAATGGTTCCAATTGAAAAGAAAATTAAAATTAAAACTGGAAAAAGAACAGTTGTGGAAGAGAAAATTTACCCCGGATATGTTCTAGTTGAGATGATGGTAACTGACGCATCTTGGTATGTCGTGCGAAACACTCCAAATGTCACAGGTTTCATTGGTCTTGGTACAACACCAACTCCAGTTGATCCAGCTGAGATTGAAATGTTAAAGAAAAGGATGGGTGTGGCTGAACCAAAATACAAAATTGATGTTAAAGTCGGTGATTCTATTAAAGTTATCGATGGACCATTCAAGGATTTTGATGCCAAGGTTGATGAGGTTGATGATGCTAAGGGTAGAGTTAAAGTATTGGTCTCTATTTTTGGAAGAGAAACCCCAGTGGAATTGGATTTCCTACAGATACATAAATTATAAGAAATGTAGGTGTGGCGTCCCGCAAAGAATTCCAAAATAGCTTCTATATTGTGGATAAATTTGTTTGCGAATTCGCCTTACGGCTACGTGCAGTTTTAACTAAAAAAATTAATTAGCGAATTCGTGCGGGATGCTCATATTTGTAGCTACTCGTACCTCGCAGACAAATATGGCAAAAAAGATTAAAACAGTTATTAAATTACAAATCGGAGCTGGAAAAGCAAATCCAGCGCCTCCAGTTGGTCCTGCTTTGGGTCAGCATGGTTTGAACATTCAAGAATTTTGTACAAAGTTCAATGAAGCGACCAAAGCACAAATGGGAGATATTGTCCCAGCAGAAATTACAGTATATGAAGATCGAACTTTCAGTTTTGTTTTGAAAACTCCTCCGGCCTCTGATCTTTTGCGAAAAGCAGCTGGCGTAGAAAAGGGTGCTGGCAATCCGCTAAAAGACAAAGTTGGCACAATTACTGGAGCAAAACTTCAAGAAATTGCAGAACGGAAATTGCCTGACTTGAATGCTAACGATGTTGATGCGGCAGAAAAAATAATTGCAGGAACTGCACGATCGATGGGAATTAAAATTGAAAATTAAGAGTGAAGTTATTTAATTAAATTTAATTTTGTGGGAGATGTTGTATGTATTATACATCGCTTGAACCACTAAAATATTATGAAGCACGGAAAAAAGTATAGAGCTATGTCTGAAAAAATTGATAAAAACAAAGAATATACCTTGGAAGAGGCGGTTAAATTAATGAAAGAAAGCACAACCGCTAAATTTGACGAGTCAGTTGAAATTCACATTAAAACAAACGTTGATCCAAAAAAAGGTGATCAACAAGTGCGTGGAACAGCAGCTCTTCCATATGGAAGCGGGAAAACAAAGCGTGTGGCTGTTATAACCTCAACTAGCGCAGCCGAAGCAAAAGCTGCTGGAGCAGACATTGTTGGCGGAGAAGAATTAGTTGAAACATTTGCTAAAAAAATTGAATTTGATGTTTTGGTTGCAACACCGGAAATGATGCCAAAATTAGCTAAGGCTGCTAAAATCTTGGGGCCAAAAGGTTTAATGCCAAATCCAAAAACTGAGACAGTAACGACAAAAATCAAAGAAACTGTAGAAGCTTTGAAAAAGGGTCGCGCAGCATTTAAAAATGATGCTTCCGCTGTTATTCATCAAGCTGTAGGAAAAGTTTCCTTTGATGATGCGAAACTTATTGAAAATATTAAATTTTTTATTGACACTGTAGGAAAAGTTAAGCCTGCAGCCTTCAAGGGAAAACTTATTGCTAGCATCACCATTTGTTCAACAATGGGCAAAGGAATTCGAATTAGTTTTTAGTCTATAAAATCTAAATAAAAAAAACTTGATTAGTAGATCAAGTTTTTTTATTTGTGTATAATTGACGGTATGAGATTATTTTGCTAAAATTGATTGGTGTTTAATAAACTAAAATTCTCAAAAATGGAAGAAAAAAGAAAGCTTATTATTGGTTTAGTGGGTGAAACTGGATCGGGCAAGGACACAGTGGCTAAATATCTTAATGAGAAATATGGTGCGAAATTAATGCGCTTTGCAGATCCAATTAAAGAAACTTTAAACATTTTTTTTGATAAAAGTTCAAAACAAGACCAACAATGGCTGTTTACTGAATTTAAAAAAAGATTTGGTGGTAATGTGTTGGGAATGGCACTACGCAAGAAAATTGAAAGAAATGATGGCTTGATTGTTGTAAATGGATTGCGTATGCTGGAGGATTATGGCTTTATAAAAAGCTTCTCCGATAGTGTTATTCTATATATCACCGCAGATCAGAAATTGCGCTGGGAGCGGGTCGCTGGTCGTGGCGAAAAATCAGATGATAATATAGATTTGGAGAAATTCCAAGAAATTGAGCGAGCGGAAACAGAAATTCATATTCCAGAACTTGGCTCCAGAGCTGAATTTGTAATCAAAAATGAAAAAGATTTAGCATATTTATTGTCCGAAACTGACAGGGTGATGGGTAAAATTATGCAATAAATCAGGAGTCCCGTCAAAACGGGACTTTTTTGACCAATGAGGGGAAAAAGAGTAAAATTAAGAAGTTACGAGACTTAATATAATAAAAAAATATGACAGGAATAAAAAAGGTTATAAAAACATCAAGACCAAATTGGGATGAAACATTTATGATGCTTGCTTTGACATTAGCTAAGCGAGCAGCTTGCAAATATCATGAGATTGCTTCAGTTTTTGTGGATGAAGACCACAAGATAATTGCTACAGGCTATAATGGTCCAACTCGAGGTGATGTGCATTGTTTGGAGGTAGGTTGTGCTAAGGTGGATGGTGATCCAGTGACAAAAAAATTAAAAAGATGTCGTGGTGCACACAGCGAAATCAATGCCATTATGAATGCGGGGAATCCAGCAAAGCTCAAGGGTTCAACTTTGTATGTTACTGGTTCACCTTGTTATGATTGTATGAAGTCATTAAACAATGTTGGTGTGAAAAGGATTGTGTTTTTTGAAGAATATAAGCGAATGGCAGCTGGTAATGGAGCAGAGGAAGTTGAATTGGATGAGGTTGCAGAACTTTGCCAAAGAAGCGGGATTGCGTTGACGAAATTCGAGGGCGATATGAGTCATTTTGAAAGCATATTAAATAAAGATAAAAATATTTCATCAAGTTGTTCCACTTGTTAAGCTAATTAATTTAAAAATAAAAAAATGGAAAAACATCCTGAGTATCAGTATCTTGATTTAATTAAGGATATTTTGGATAATGGTTCGGACAAGCAACTTTTTTTCACGCCAGAAGTTTTAGCAGAATATGAAAAAAAAGGCGAAAATCCACCATCTATCCGTTCATCTTTTGGCAGAATGATTCGTTTTGATTTGACAAAAGGTTTTCCACTTTTAACAACCAAGAAAACTTTTCATCGCGGAATTTTTACAGAGCTCATCTGGTTTTTAAGTGGAGATTCGAATATAAAATATCTCGTTGATAATGATGTACATATCTGGGATGAATGGGCTTGGAAAAGATATCACAAACATTGTTTGCAAAATGCTCCTGAGCAAGATATGACTCAGGTTGATTTCATCGCCAAATTAAAGGCTGAAGCTAAAGATAGTGAATTTGTGAAAGAATGGGGTGATTTGATCACGATTTATGGACGAATGTGGCGCAGATGGCCAGCTAGTGATGGTCGAGAAATTGATCAGTTGGCGTGGGTGATTGATGGATTGAAAACTGACCCATATCGCAAATCATATGTTGTGTCTGCTTGGAACCCAGATTTTATTTATACTATGGCATCAAAAGAAAATAAAAATGAAGTGCCACCATTTTGTCATACAACTTTTCAGTTTGGCGTGGTAAATGGTAAATTAAATTTGGCTCTTTTTCAGCGAAGTGCAGATAGTTTTTTGGGAGTGCCATTCAACATTGCTAGCTATGCGTTGTTATTGTTAATGGTGGCACAAGTAACAGGGTTGCCAGTTGGGGAGTTTGTGCATTTCTTTGGAGATGTCCATATCTATTCCAATCACTTTGATCAAGTGAAGGAACAACTGACTCGAGAGCCACGACCATTCCCAACAGTCAAACTAAATCCTGAAATCAAAGAAATCGATGGGTTCACATTAAGCGATATTACGTTGGAAAATTATGACCCGCATCCAGCACTTAAAGCCGAGATTGCCAACATTGGTGGCTTCAAAGAAACTGGCAAAAACTATGATCGAAAATCAACCTGTGCTAAATGTTAAAAGAATAGAATATGATTTCAATGATCTGTGCAATTGGGAAAAATCGTGAGATAGGCTTTCAAAATAAGCTACTTTGGGATATTCCAGAAGATATGGCACATTTCAAGACAATAACTTCTGGTCACACGGTAATTATGGGTGACAAAACCTATCAGTCAATCGGTCGTCCATTGCCAAATCGAAAAAATATTGTTGTGACACTCAACAAAGACTTGCAAGCACCTGGGTGCGAAGTGCGATTTGATTTGGAGAAAGTTTTGCAAGAATATAAAAAAAGCGCAGAAGAGGTTTTTGTGATCGGCGGTGGAATGATTTATAAACTATCATTGCCAATGGCAGATAAATTATATTTGACTTTAGTGGACGATGCACCAGAAGCAGATACCTTTTTCCCAGATTATTCAGAATTCAAACAGACTATAAAAGAAGAAGAAATTGATAATGGAAAATATAAATTTAAGTTTGTAGAATTAATTAGATAGAAAAATATGAAATACGAAGTAGAAATTAAAAGTTTGTTGCAAACAGAAGAGCGAGCGCAGAAGTTGCGGGATAAATTAGCCGAGCAAGGCATTCAGTTGGCGAATAAATACAATCAGCTCAATCATTATTTTTTGAGTAATGGTGACTTTGCAAAATTGGAAGAAAAAATCTTGCCATTGTTTGATGCAGGAAAGCAAGAGAAATTGAAAAGAATTTTGGAAGATGGAAAAAATCATTCAATTCGCACGCGAGAAATGAATGGCGAAGTATTTTTTGTAGTGAAGGCTTCAGTTGATGACACAACTTCAGAGAACGGAATTCAGCGGATGGAATTTGAAGAAAAAGTGGAGGTTTCTATGGATGATCTTGGGAAGATTCTGGAAGAAGCTGGCTTTGACTATCAAGCTAAATGGTCAAGAAATCGGGAAGAATATGAAAAAGATGATTTCTACATAACCATTGATAAAAATGCCGGATATGGATATCTATCAGAATTTGAAATTGAAACTGAAGATGAAAATCAACTATCTGATGCCAAACAAAGAATCTTGGATTTTATGCAAGAGCTTGAACTAGTTGAACTTTCCCAAGAAAGACTTGGAAGAATGTTTGAATTTTATAATGAAAATTGGAAAGATTATTATGGCACAGAAAGTGTTTTTAATGTAGAATAATATAAAAATGAAGTGTGTGATGTAAAAATATGAATTTTGAAGAATATCAAAAGGAAGTGAATAAACATGCTGTGTATCCTATAGTAGGTAAGAAATTTGTGTATCCTGTTTTGGGCTTGGTTGGTGAAGCGGGTGAGGTGGCAGAAAAAATCAAGAAAATTTTGCGGGACAACGATGGTAATGTTTCAGAGGAACAGAAAAATGAGATAAAAAAAGAACTTGGTGATGTATTGTGGTATCTATCGCAATTAGCAATTGACTTGGAAATATCGTTAGATGATGTTGCAAGTTGTAATATTGAAAAAATAAAAAGTCGAAGGGAACGTGGCGTGGTAAAGGGAATCGGTGATAATAGGTAAAAATATAAAATATTATGACAAAATACATCCCAGTAATTGGCATGGAAATCCATGTTGAGCTAAAGACAAAATCAAAAATGTTTTGCAGTTGCAAAAATGGTTTGGGTATGGAAACTGAACCCAACGTGAACATCTGTCCTGTCTGCACGGCACAACCCGGAACCTTGCCAGTGGCAAATGCACAGGCGATTGAATTTGTGCAAAAAGCAGGACTAGCGCTAAATTGCAAGATTGCGGAAAATTCTAAATTTGATCGCAAAAACTATTTTTATCCAGATATCCCGAAAGGCTATCAGATTTCGCAATATGATCAGCCATTGTGTGGTTTGGGTCACATTCAAATTGAAGATCGGGAAATTGGTATCACCAGAATTCATATGGAGGAGGATACTGGCAAGCTAGTGCATCCGAAGGGCGCTGATCATTCCTTGGTTGACTTTAATCGTGCTGGTGTGCCTTTGATGGAATTGGTGACTGAGCCTGATATTGAAACGGGCAAGGAAGCGAGATTGTTTTGCCAGAAGTTGCAACAAATTTTTCGCTATTTGGAAATTTCTGATGCAGATATGGAAAAGGGGCATATGCGTTGCGAGGTGAACATCTCTTTGCACAAAGAGGGTGAAGAAAAATTGAGTGGCACCAAAGCGGAAATAAAAAATCTGAATTCTTTTCGTGTGGTGGAAAAAGCGGTTGACTATGAAATTTTGCGACAAACAGAGATTCTAGAAAAAGGTGAAAAAGTTATTCAAGAAACAATGGGTTGGGATGAAGCGCGTGGCGTAACTGTGACACAACGAAAAAAAGAATCCGCCCATGACTATCGCTATTTTCCAGAACCAGATATTCCGCCAATGCGATTTGCTGTTGAATATGTGGAAAATTTACGGCGACATTTGCCAGAATTGCCAGATGCTAAAGCGAAGAGGTTTGTTGAGGAATATAATCTATCACCAGAGAATGTCAGCTTGATAACTAGCGATAGGGACTTAGCAAAATATTTTGAACAAGTTGTTTCGGAACTGCAGGAAAAAAAGCAGAGTGGGGAAGTAAAAGCAGAAGAAGCAAAGCTTATTAAATTAGCTGCAAACTATTTCGTTAGTGAACTGCAGAAACATTTAGTGAAGAATAATCAACAAATTTCTGATGTTAAGATTAGTGCAGAAAATTATGCCGAGCTGATTGGGCTTTTAGCAGACGGCATTATAAATTCCAGTGCCGGTCAAATTGTCTTAGAGGAAATGTATGCCACCGGTGGTGACCCTTCGCAAATTATTGAAGCGAAAAATTTAGCGCAAATGGATGACTCTGGGGAACTTGAAAAAATTGTAGCAGAAGTTTTGGCGAAAAATCAAAAATCAGTGGATGATTTCAAGGCTGGTAAGCAAAATGCACTGCAATTTTTGATGGGGCAAGTTATGTCGGCATCGAAGGGGAAAGCGAATCCTAAAATGGTAATAGATTCATTGAAAAATAAATTAGGGTAAAAATTTTTAAGTATTAAGAAAAAAATATGGAAGGAATGCAATTTTCAGTAGCTGAAATTAAAAAACCAATCCAAGAATCTGGATATAGGAGTGTTTGGGATAGGGTTTCCGAAAGCGCTCTTCAGATATTGCAAAAAGATAGAAATCTTGAAAATGATCCAGCTCTTTTAACTAGGGTGGAAGAAATTTTAAGCGACCCATCTTTTAAAGAAAAAGTAACTCAAATTTGGACTGAACAAGTTATGAAAAAAGGCGGTGTTGACAGTGATCCGAAAAAACAAGATGAGCTATGGGCAAACGGACTAGCTATCAGGATAAAAGATATGATTGATAATTAGTTTAGCCCGTCTTTATTAAAAAGGGATTGGAGAAAATCTCAGTTTTTAATTATTTCATAAACTTCGCCACTTCTTTTTGCATATCGGAATATTTTTCTAGCCAGATGATTCGCTTGTCTTTGGAAAACCAAGTCATCTGGCGTTTGGCGTAATCTTTTTCCGCCAGATAGACTTTTTCGTAGAGCTCTTCTAGTATGATTTTCTTTTGCAAGTATTCCGGCATCCAAAAATAGCCCAAGCCGAAGCTCTGGATTTTTTCCCAACTCAATCCTTGTCGGTGGAGTTTTTCCGTTTCTGCTAGCATTCCATCGCTCCAGCGTGCATCTAGACGTGCTTTGATTCTGGCGTGCAGGGTTTCTTTCGGTACGGAGACCCCGATTTGCAAAAATTGGTATTTGGTATTTGGTATTTGGTATTTTGTATCTGGAACATGTCCGAGTGATCCGCAAATTTCGATAGCTCTGATTAAACGAACTTTATTTTTAGCATCAATATCCTTTGCGCGTCTTGGGTCGAGTTTTTTTAATCGAGAAAATAATTCTTCTGTTGATTCTTTGTCTAATTCTTTACGCAACTGCCAATCTGGTTCAACTTCCGGATAAGCGATGTTGTCCACAATCGATTTGATCCAGAAACCGGTGCCACCGCACAAAATCGGCAGCTTGCCACGGCGCAAAATGTCTGCGATAACTTTATCTGCTTGTTGCTTAAACTCAGCAGCGCTGAAAGTGTCTTGAGGATTAACAATATCAATCATATAATGCGGAATGCCTTCAGACATAAAAATATCTTTTGTATTTTGTATCTTGTATTTTGTATCTTGTTTGGTGCTTGGTGTTTGGTGTTTGATGTTTGCATCCCTGATGACTTTACCAGTGCCTATGTCCATTCCACGATAAATCTGCCGTGAATCCACGGACACGATTTCACCATCAAATTCTCGAGCAAGTTTAATCGCCACTGCGGATTTTCCGGCTGAAGTTGGACCTAATATCACAACAATTTTGTTTGATTGTATTTTTTTGATAGATGTCATAACTAATTTCTAACTATATTTTTTGGATGCTCAAATTTTTAATTTCCAATTTTAAATTTTTGAAATAATGATTAATGACTAAATTTTTAAACCAGCTCTCCTTCCAAATTCCAAATATTGGCCTTCGTAATTTTCACTTTCGCAAATTGTCCGACGAGATTTTTCTTAGAAGAAATTATTTTCACATTTTTGCCAGTGCGGGTTTTGCCGAAATATATATTATTTTTTTCTTTTCTTGCCACGTGGTCCGATTTGTCGGACTTTACGTGGTCGATCAACACTTCCTGCACGGTATTTTTATATTTTTTATTATGGGCGAAAGTGGTTTTTTTCAGAATTTCATTTAGGAATTGTTCTCGGTGTTCTTTTTCGGTCTTGGAAACATCATCTTTCATCTTCCAAGCAACTGTGCCGGGGCGGGGTGAAAATTGACCGAAGAAAACTAGATCATATTTGGCTTTGTGCATAATTTCCGCGGACTGCATAAATTGCTTTTTAGTTTCACCGGGGAAACCGACAATAATGTCAGAAGTCAACGCAAACGGTGTATTAGGTTTATACGCTTTAAAGGAAATTTTTATTTTTCTAACTAAATTCAGATAATGCTTAATGGTGTATTTGCGATTCATTTTTTGCAAAATTTCATCTGAACCGGACTGAATTGGTAGATGTACCAACTCACACACTTTTCTTGATTTGGCAATTACTTCAATCAGTTCGTCCGACATATCTTTCGGATGTGAAGACACAAATTGAATCCAAAATTTTCCAGGAATAGCATTGATTTTTTTAAGCAACTGCGGAAAACTTACGGTTCTGTAGGGGTGAAACCCCTTTGTAGGGGTTTCACCCCTGCTGTCACAATAGCTGTTCACATTTTGTCCCAAGAGCGTAATTGATTTGTAACCATCTTTGATCAAGTCTTTTATTTCAGTAATTATTTCAGTGGCTGGGCGGGAAGTCTCACGACCGCGAGCATAGGGAACAACGCAATAGGAGCAGAAGTTATTACAGCCGGTCATTATCGGAACAAAAGCCTGGAAGGCGTTGGTATATTGGGGATTAATAGACAGATAATCAATGTTTTCTTTAGTCAGGTGGTTATTGCTTTGTTCCGAAATTTTCAATTTTAAATTTTCAATTTTTAATGAATTTTCAATGACAAAATTTTCAAACAATCCAAATTTGTTGATTGGAAAAAATAAATCCACCTTATTTTTCAGTCTTCGTTGCACATCTTTGCGATTGGCGAGGCAACCAGTTAAAACAATCTGCAGTGGTTTTTTTTCCGCCACAGATTTCTTTTTGAGATTATGGATTTGTCCATAGACGCGGTCTTCTGCCATTTGTCGCACGCCACAAGTATTAAAAATAACTAAATCAGCCTCCGCAATCTTTGAGGCTAGCTTGTAATTTCGATCTTCCAAGAATCCCGCAATTCGCTCGGAATCGGAAATATTCATTTGGCAACCGAAAGTTTTGATAAAATATTTTTTAGACATATAGACGATTAAAAATGAAAATTATGGCTTAAAAAAGCCAAAAATAGTATTAGTTGTTGACAAGTTAGATTTTTTATGCAATAATACTAGATAGGTACTTATAAAATTTAAAAATAGAGCGTCATATGACAATGTCAATTATGGCGTAAAATCAACAAAAAAACAAGGAGTACAAGATGGCTGCAGAAGAGAAATACAAGAAGACAATGCTGATATTAAATCCAATCGCAATTCGGTGGGCAATCGAATTCATTTTGTTTGAGAATCAAACAACGATGAATGTAAGATCACTCGATATGGGCGGTTGGTTTACCTGCAAAATTAATTTGAGAAGGCTAAAGAGATGGTTTGACCGTCATGGGTGCGACGTCTGTGAAATTCCTATTTTTCAGGTTGTCTTAAATGACAGTTCAGTACCAGTTAAAAAAATAACTGAAAAAAATATCAACAAGATAAGCTTTCCTGCTTGTCTTTGATGGGCAAAAACCGGGAGTTCTGCAACAGCAGGACATCCGGTTTTTATATTGCTACAGAAGTCTATTTTTTATCTTGAATCTCAGCTACAATTTTTTCTATAAATTCATCTACGTTTGTCACTGTCTGATCTTTTGTCCCTCTTGGACGCACGGCGACGGTTTGCGATTCCATTTCTTTTTCTCCAACCACAAGCATATATGGGATTTTTTGTTTGTCGGCGTTACGAATTCTTTTGCCCAAACTTTCTGCGGTCGCATCAACCTCAGCACGTACGCCAGCTGCTAGCAGTTTGTTTTTCACATCTTGCGCATAGGCGCCAAACTTTTCTTCGGAAACTGGAATAATCATTACTTGCACAGGGGAGAGCCAAGTTGGAAAGGCACCAGCAAAATGTTCAATGATAAGAGTAAAAAATCTTTCATAGGATCCGAGAATTGCTCGATGAACCATAACAGGTGAAACTTTTTCTCCGTTTTCATCTGTATATTCAAGTCCAAATCTTTTTGGAGTGGCGAAATCAATTTGAACTGTAGGAATTTGGATTTCTCGTCCAGCTACATCTTTAAATATAAAGTCTAGTTTAGGACCATATAGAGCTGCTTCTCCTTCACATTTTTTTGCCTTAAGATTCATTTCATCTGAAATTTCCTGAAGCATTGTTTCGCACTTATCCCAATCCTCAGTTTCCCCAATATATTTTTCTGGATGTTCATAATCTCGAACTGAAAGTGAAACCCAATGATTTTCCCATAATCCTAGTGCGGTATAGAAATCCTGAATTATGTTAACCATATTTTTTATCTCGTCTTTCACTTGGTCAACACGGCAAAAGGAATGACCATCTTCAACTGTGATTGCATAGACTCTTGATAGACCACTAACCTCGCCAGTTTTTTCTGCTCGGTATTGCTTATCTGATTCCATATATCTGATTGGAAGATCTTTATAGGATCTAGTTCTTGAAGCATAAATTTGTGTTTGGTGAGGACATTGTACTGGCTTTAAAACTAAATTGTGTTTTTTTTCTGAAGTGACATGAAATAATTCATCGCCAAATTTTTTTGCATGCCCTGATATTTCAAAAAGTTCTTCTTTGGCTAGAGATGGTGTTGATACTTTTTGAAATCCATATTTTCTACAAACTCCTTCAATGTGTTTTTGCAATTCATCTTTTATAATGGTTCCTTTCGGAGTATAGAGGGGCAGTCCTGGACCAACTAAATCGGAAAAGCAAAATAGATCTAATTCTTTGCCTAGTTTTCGATGGTCTCTCTTTTCCGCTTCCTCTATTATATGCAGATATTCTTTCAATTCATTTTTAGTTTCAAACACCACGCCATAAATTCGTTGCATCTGTTTGTTTTTTTCGTTAGCTCGCCAATAGGCACCAGAAATTTTTGTTAGTTTCATAGCGTCGGCTCTGATTTCACCAGTTGAATCAAGATGTGGTCCAGAGCAAAGATCAACAAATTGGCCGGATTTATAGACGGTAATTTTTTCACCACTTGTAGCTAGTTCTGAAATTAATTCTAATTTATAATCTTGTCCAAGTTTAGCGAAATCATTTTTGGCATCAGTGGCGGAAATTTCTGCTTTCTCAAAAGGGTGATTGGCTTGAATTATTTTTGCCATTTTGTTTTCCAAAATTTCCAAATCTTCCGGGATGAGAGTTCGCGGTAAATCAAAATCATAGTAAAAACCATTCTCAAGAGCTGGACCAGTGCCAAACTTGGCTTCTGGAAACATTTCTAAAACGGCAGCAGCTAGGACATGTGCGGTAGAGTGGCGAAGAATTTCCAATTTGTTTTGTTCGTTCATAATTTTTTGTAAAATAATTATTTAAATAGGGCTGATCCTGAGTGCTCGCGATTTGTTTTTTCTGGCTGAATTAAAAATTTAGAGAAAAACAAAAATGCCAAAAAATTATCTGATTTCGAGGTCCGACGATGCTGTCGGGCGGTTCCACTCGAATTCCCATAATTTTTGGGCACTTTATTGACCAGATTCGTCAGGTCCTACGGAGATTACGCGGTTGGTAGCCGTTTCAAATATCTCATTTGTTTGTATCATCAGTATAATACGAAAGCTCTTTGCTTGCAAGTGTGGGAGTTTTTAGGAGCTAGTGGAGAAACGCACTAACGCCAAGGCGCGGAATTATTTTTCTTTCACGCTCTTAAGTCCTTTTGTATTTGTTAAAAGATGGATATTTTTGCTTCCGGCAGAATATTTTTCAGGTTACTCTCTAGACTGTCGGTTTGCGCAATGCAATAGGCTGTTTCTAGTTTCTGATTGTTGATAGAAAGAAAAACTTTCATCACGCCAGCTTCACAACGGTCAAAATATTGCGAAAGTTTTTTCAGCACTTCTTGGTCAGAATTAGCTGGCAGGGTAATAATTATTTTTGTGGCATCAATTTTCCTCTCAGTTATTTTTTCATTGTGCTTGCGTGTGGCCAAGACACGGCTGAATTTTTCCACTTCCGCTGGATTGACGATGGTAACCGTATCACACAAAATTTTGAAAGTGCCATCTTTATCAGAAATTTTTCCGCCAACCAAAATCACTTTATCTTCTTCCCAAATTGATCCCGTAGCATCAAGTATTTTTGGAAAAACAAGAATTTCCATTGATGCTTCTGTGTCTTCAATGGTTACAAACAACATAGTTTTTTGGGTTTTCAAATAAATTTTATGAATTTTGGAAATAACTCCGCCAACATTGATATTTTGTCCAACATGAGAAGAATTGATATCCTTGATCGGCACACCCATCTGCTCAAAATAATCTTTGTACTCGCGGGCAGGATGATCGCTAATATAGAGTCCCATTAGTTCCTTTTCCCAACTCAGACGTTGCTTTTTAGTAGCGGGCTCACATTCAAGCATAGCAATTTCTGGTAGGGCAATTTCAGCAGAACTAAAAAGACTGCCTTGTTGCGAATTTTGATTTTTCTGAAAAGTTTTGGAATGGGAAATTATATTTTCAACAGACGCGATGATTTGATTGCGTTCTCCCAGTCCTTCCAGCGCACCAACTTTAGCCAAAGCATCAATTGATTTTTTATTCAAATCTTTAGTTTGCACTCTTTCAACAAAATCAGTTAGATTTTTGAATTTGCCACCTTTTTTTCGCTCGATCACAATTTCATGTGCCACATTGTGCCCAACATTTTTGATGGCGTTGAGTCCAAATCTAATTCTAGATTTTTTAGTTTCCGGATCAACCCCCACACTGAAATTATCCTTGTTTGTTTCATTGGGTAAAATTGTATCTAGCGCGTTATTATTTTTGGTGTCGGGGTAAATAATTACTGCAAATTCTTCAAAACTTTCATTGATGTGCGGTGCCATAACTTCAATACCCATATCACGACATTCAGACACTTCAATTGCTACGCGATCAATTTTGTCTTGGTCAGAAGTGAGAAGAGCAGCCATAAAAGGTGCTGGAAAATGTGCTTTCAGATAAGCAGTTTGATAACCAATAAGTCCATAGCAAGCAGCATGACTCCTGTTAAAACCGTAACCCGCAAATGGCTCGATATATTCAAAAACTTTTTCACCAATTTTGCGATCCACGCCTTGCGTGACACAACCTTCAATGAATTTTATTTTTTGCTCAGCAATCAGTGCAAAAATTTTCTTGCCCATCGCTTTGCGCAAAACATCCGCTTCACCCATAGAAAATCCAGCCAAATCACGCGCGATTTGCATAACCTGTTCTTGATAGACAGCGACGCCATAAGTTTTTTTGAGAATTGGTTCTAGATTTGGATGCAGGTAGGACATTTTTTTTTCGCCGTGTTTTCGTGCGATGAAGTCTGGGATCCAATCCATTGGTCCTGGGCGATAGAGTGCTACCATCGCGATAATATCCTCTAATTCAGTGGGCTTCAAAAGTTTTAAGTATCTTTTCATACCAGAACTTTCCAATTGGAACACCCCAGTGGTTTCAGCTTTCTGCAACAGTTCAAAAGCTTTAGCATCATCTAGTGGAATAGTGTCGATATCAATTTCAATTCCTTCTAATTTTTTGACAATACGCAAAGTGTTTTGCATAATAGTAAGATTTTTTAGTCCTAAGAAGTCCATTTTAAGCAGACCAATTTTTTCTACGAAACTAGATTTAGTTGAAGATGAATATTGGGTTACAGTTCCGCCATTCTCGCCAGTTTTGGTGATGTTTTGCAGTGGAGTATATTCAGTTACAGGTTCTTTAGTGATAACCACCCCACAAGCATGCATTGAAGCATGACGAATTACACCCTCTAAACGTTTAGCGCTATCAATGAGTTTTTTTGCACCGGGATCCATACCATAAAAATCTTTAAACTCTTTGGATTCTTCCAGAGCTTCTTCAATAGTGGAAAATTGTGGAATGAGCTTAGCCGTAGCATCACAAAAAGCATAAGGGATACCTAGCGCTCGTCCGGCATCACGAATCGCAGCGCGTGCTGCCATAGTTCCAAAGGTGATGATTTGGGCAACATGGTCGTTGCCATATTTTCGGCGAACATATTGCAGAACTTCATCTCGTCGGTCGTCAGCAAAGTCCATATCGACATCAGGCATTGAGACACGTTCTGGATTTAGAAATCTTTCAAACAGTAAATCATATTTAATTGGGTCTATATTGGTGATACCAACAAGATAGGAAACAAAACTTCCAGCGGCACTGCCACGACCCGGTCCAACGACGATACCTTGGCTACGAGCCCAATTGGTAAAATCCTGGACGATTAGAAAGTATGAAGCGTAACCGGTTTTTTCAATAACACTCATTTCATAATCCATACGTTTTCTGTGTTCACTGGTAATGTCGTCGCCAAATCTTTTAATTAGTCCGTCTTCGCAAAGTTTTTCTAAATATGTTTGAGCAGTGAAGCCTTCTGGAAAATCAAAATGAGGGAGTTGGGTTTCGCCTAATTTAATTTCCAGATTACATTTATCGACAATTTCTTGGGTATTACTGATCGCCTCAGGAATGTGGGCGAAATGTGCGGCCATTTCTTCGGGACTTTTCAGATATAATTCAAAATCCATTAAACTCATACGGTCTTTCATTTCGACAGTTTTATTGGTTTGAATGCATAATAGGATGTCTTGAATTTCTGCGTCTTCTTTTTTGATATAGTGAATATCATTAGTAGCAACTATTTTGATGCCAAGTTTTTTAGAGAGTTTAATAATACCAAGATTAGCAATTTCTTGTGCTGCAAATTTTGGATGATGCTGAATTTCAAAATAGAAATCGCCATCAGCGAAAATGTCTCGATATTCCAATGCTAGCTCTTCAGCTTTTTCTAAATCGCCAGCAATAATTGCCGAGGGAATTTCACCTTGTGCGCAAGCGGAAAGGCCAATGAGTCCTTCAGCGTGTGCGCGTAGAGCTTTGCGATCAATGCGAGGTTTGTAATAGAAACCTTCCAAATGAGCAATTGTGATTAGACGCATTAAATTTTTATAACCCGCTTCATTTTTAGCTAGCAAAATCAGATGATGTCTTTTGCGGTCTTCTGCTGTTGGATTTTTACTATGCAAGTCAGTGGCAGTAACATACATTTCGCAACCTATAATTGGTTTGATACCACGCTCTTTGGCTTTGATATAGAATTCAATAGCACCATAAAGCACACCATGATCAGTGATAGCGAGTGAATCCATTCCCAATTCCTTGGCTTGATCAAGAATTTTATCGACCTTGGCAAGACCGTCTAAAAGGCTATAGTGAGTGTGAACATGGAGATGAGTGAATTTCATAGTAGAATTTTGTAATTTTGTAATTTTTAATTTTGTAAATAATGTTCTAATTTTTAATGTTTAAAAATTGGAAAATTATAATTTATTTAAAAATTAAAAATTGGCAATTAAAAATTTGAGAAAAATAAAAAAAGCCACAAAACTTAAAGTTAATGGCTGACAAATTTAATATAATTAATATTATTCATACGATTATGTCTTCCTCCATAGCCCGGATTGCTCACTGGGGTTTGCAAGGAAGATAATTTAATGTAATTAGTATAACATATCTTAAAAAAAAGAAAAACCACCAAACAATCTTGGTGGTCAAATTAAAGCAAATGATTGATTTTCTTAGGATATTTGTTCATTCCCAGCATTGTGGGGACGAGAAAGCACGTGCATTTTTTTCCGGAAGAACTGAATTAATTGTGCACATCCACAGAAGAGATCAAACACAGTCTTCATAGATATAGCAACTATTAACATAGCAATGATTACTATGCTCAACCTTGCAATCACAGAATATTCAAATACGATGAATGCCATTTTCAAAATTAGTAACAGAAAAAGAGCAGTTGGGATGAAAAGCGCTTTAAGTGTAAAGCCAATGATTTTTGTTGTCATAGCAAGTCTCCTTGTCGGCTTGAGGTGAATACAAATAGTTTAAGGAACGGCCTCTTTTATGTAATGATTTCAAAAAAAACACAAAAAGTCAAGAGTAGTGCATTTTTTTGCTGTTTATATTTGAAAGAGTCAATATCAGAAGTATGTTATAATAAACAAAAGTATAAAATATATGAAAAAATCAACTTTTGCATGGGAAGAGGAATTGCTGGGTCCGCAGGAGTTTAATTTTGTTATTGGCATTGACGAGGCGGGACGTGGACCATTAGCGGGACCAGTGGTGGCTAGTGCGGCAATTGTCCGAAAACTTCCTAAGGCTCAACCTTCTCTAATGTGGGATTTGGTGCGTGACTCCAAAAAACTCTCTCCCAAACAACGAGATAAAGTGTTTGATTTTGTTACAGAAAATTTTTATGTCGGCGTTGGAATTTGCGATCATCAAACTATTGATGAAGTGAACATCTTGGAGGCGACTTTTTTGGCGATGAAAAAAGCCCTTTCTGATTTATATCTAAAAATAAATCAAGACTTGTCCAAATGTGGGCAGGGTCAAACTCACAGAATTCAGGATGCTAAGTATATTATCCTCGTTGATGGTAATAAACAAATTCCCAATCTCTCGCTCTATCAGAAAGCTGTGATTGGCGGGGATGGCATTGTGAAATCCATTTCCGCAGCTTCTATTGTTGCCAAGGTGACGCGAGATCGAATAATGCTGGAAATGCATAAAAAATATCCAAACTATGGTTTCGATAAGCACAAAGGCTATGGTACGAAAGCACATATGGCAGCCCTGCAGGAATTTGGTCCCTGCAAAATTCACCGGCAAACCTTCGAACCAATGCCGACTCTTGCCAAACGCAAAATTAGATAGACACATTTTTGAAATATGCTATAATTGAAACAGTAAAAAATTAGATTAAAATATATGGAGCAAAAAGAAATAACTATAAATGACTTGGCCGTAATGATGAAAGAGGGATTTGAAAAATCCGATAAGAGAACAGATGAAAAAATTGAAAAATTGGCAGTCATGATTAAGCATAGTTTTGATGGTGTTGATAAAAAATTCGAAGTAATGGCAGAAGAATTTTGGAGCGTGAAGAGGCGGTTGGATATGTTTGAAGGGAAGTTAGATGTAATTGAGCGAGGTCAGGAGGACATTAAGCTTCGTCAAGACAACTCGGCGTGGCGTTTTGAATTGGAAGAACAAGAAAAAACCTTGGAAAAGCATAATGCTCGAATTGGCGTGCTTGAGGAAAAAGTCCTGTTGGCAAGCTAGAATTTTTATTTAATGTTTTTGTGTGCAAAATAAAATTTATGAAAAAAATAAAAAAGATTATTTGTTCTAAAAAAAATCTAAAACGAGATATCAGTATCATCACACTTTCTTTGTTGTTGGCGGTCTCAGTTGTCAAAGCTGGCAACTTGGATTCCATTAGCAGTCCGAGTGCTACGGGATATACCTTGACCGATATCTATCAAAGATTGACAACCAATCAAAGTGCAAATGACAGCGAACATATTTTTTCACCGTTAGCTGATCCGTCCGCTAGCTTTCATACATTAAAAGAAATTTATGAATCCATTCCAACTATTGAAGCGAGCAAAGTTAAATTAGGCACAGATTATTTGGGAATTTCTGGAACTCTTTTACCAAGTGGAGGGACAACTGATGCTGGCAATGTGCTAAGTGGCAAAACTTTTTTTGGCAATAATCAAACTGATTGGACTTTGCAAACTGGATCAATGCCTAACATTGGACAACAAGTTTTGACTCCTGGAATTGTCGATCAAATCATTACTCTCGGTTATCACGATGGCACTGGAAAAGTTGTCGGTGACACTGACTTAATTTCTGGCAATATCAGAAGCGGAATCAATCTTTTTGGAATAGACGGTGATTCTGACGTGGTGGACACATCATCAGGAACGGCAATTGCTAATGAATTGGTGTCAGGAAAAAAAGCGTGGGTTGGTGGGGTTGAACTTACTGGCATGTTAGCGAATATTGGACAGCAAATTCTCACCCCTGGAATAATAAATCAGACAATTACTTCAGGATATCATAATGGTACAGGATATGTTTTAGGTGACACTGAGTTGATTTCAACTAACATTAAAAGCGGAGTAAATATTTTCGGAGTTGCTGGTGATTCTAATGTGGTCGACACTTCTTCGGGAGATGCTGTCGCGGGAAACTTGTTGTCCGGGAAAAAAGCTTGGGTGGACGGTGCAGAAGTCACGGGAAATTTTGCTTCGCAAGAAAAAACCGCAACCACTGAAGGCGAGCAAATAACGCCAGACTCTGGTAATTGGCTGTCCAAAGTTACAATAGCAATAACAAATTTAATTACGGGAAATATTAAAAAATCAGTCACGGTTGGTGGTGTGGCAGGAACTTATTCAGGTTTTCCGGGAACTGGTTGGACACCTAATGGGTCTGGCGATGGTTCAACTGCACTCACTCAAACTATTTGTGAAGCGCAGGGTGCCAATTGGAAATGGTTTGAAGATGCCAACGGAGATGGCGATACAATTGATCCAGAAGATGGAATTTGCATTAAGACTGCAACTATCACATCAGATTCTTGGAATGGTGCGGAACAAATGAATGGCTATGTTTTGGCTGACACAACTATGGCCTCTGGAACTTCAAATTCCGTGACAGTTGCTGGCACACCATGGGTAGCAGATCGCTATAAAAATGAAATTGTGAAAATCATCTCCGGAACAGCTTCGCCTTGTTGGGGAATTGTGAAAACCAACACCACAAACACCATCACAGTTTTTGGCTCTTGGTTGCAATCAACCTATGCGGCTTGTGCGACAACTCCAGATGCCACTTCACACATTCAAGTTTTTGATGATAATAAATTCGACAATTCTTTTATTGGAGATTATTCTTGTGCTGGAAATTTTCCAAGCGGAACAGTGACACTTGGATCGTATCCCACAAGCGGCACAATTGCTTTGGCAGTAACGGATTGCTATGACGGCAAAAGGGATTTATTACCTAATGAAACTGATCGAGCGGTGCTCTCTGGCACAGTAACGACGACCGATGCCACTTCAGTGACTGATTCTGATCAAGCAATGTCAGTTAACGTCTGGATAGGACAAAAAGTTTTGATTACAGGCGGAACAGGCAGTGGTTCATATGGAGTTGTGGAAAGCAACACTGGAACAAAATTGACGGTCGCTAGTTGGAGCGGAACAGCACCTGATGTTGCATCAACTTTCAAAATTATTTATATTTTGCCTCGGTCAGCTTATGTTGGTACGGCAGGAATGTCACAAATTATTGGTGGCACAAGTGATGATGTCAAAGCTGGTCAAGGACCACTTGCGGAGAAACAACTAAAAGAATGGGTCGGCACAAAACTTCCAACCTCGCAAGATTTTTTCGGTTTTTGTGGTGCCACTTCTGGTGATGCTGATGGAACTGCTGGTGGCAGCACATATAGTTCCTCTGGTGCTTCGACTAATAGCACAATTGGAAATTATGGATCTAATGTTGGTAGAGGAAAAAACGCTGCGCCGAATGATGAATATATGGATCTTTCTAATAGCGGTTCTTGGGAGTGGCTTTCAGAGCAGCACAGTGGCAGTGGTGCTCGGGTTGCCGGCAATAGCGCTTGCTCGTACTTCGGTAGTTCTAATGTCAACAGTGGCTATCGGTTCAGAGCGGTGTTTCGCCCCTAAGTTTTTTCCCGTCAAAATATTTGATGATTTGGTGATTTGGATAATTTGAGTACCGCGAATTACGCAGATTTAAACTAATTCCGCTAATTTAAATACCGCGAATTACGCAGATTTAAACTAATCCCGCTAATTTAAATACCGCGAATTACGCAGATTTAAACTAATTCCGCTAATTATGACAGAAAAATTACTGCACAAAGAACTTTTGTATAGGTTGGTAGGCGCCGCGATGGATGTACATAAAATTTTAGGACCTGGATTTCTTGAAGGAACTTATCAAAAAGCTTATGAAAAGGAACTAGGGATCCAGAAAATTACTTTTATCTCCCAGAAGAGAATTAAAATATTCTATAAAGGTATTGATTTGGGATTCCAGGTGCTAGATTTGATTGTGGATAATAAGATAATTATAGAAATAAAAGCTGTTTCCGAAATTTTACCAATTCATCAAGCTCAGCTAATATCTTATTTGAAAGCGACCGAGTATGAACTTGGAATTTTGATAAACTTTGGTGCTAAAAGTTTACAGTATAAAAGATTGGTATTTACAAAAAATTAGCGTAATTCGCTTAAATTAGAATAATTCGCGTTATATGGCACGATACGAACATATCAAAATTTTCCAAGTAGCCTATATTTTGACAGTGGAGATTCATAAAGTTGCATCCAAATTCGGCAAAAAACACCGATATACTTTGGGTGAGAAAATAAAAAATCTTTGCAGTGATATGTTGGATATGATCGTGGTGGCAAATGCAGCGACGGAAAAACAAGAATCTTTGAAAATGATTGACGCGCAACTGGAAAAAATCAGAATTCAATTGCGCATCGTGTATGATCTGCGAATAATCAGTGCCGGACTGCTAGGCATTCTCAACAAACGCATTGAGGAAGTTGGTCGGCAACTTGGTGGGTGGCAGAAGTGGGCGGAAGAGGAAGCTTGTCCGTCCGCTCCTGCCAGAGTCTCTGTGGACTAAGGTCTCAGAGAGAGCGCAGAAGACGGGAATTACAGTCCGACTCACTGTTTTTGTAAAACAGTATATTCGACAAAAGGCTTACACATTTTTTGTGATAGCTTCCGAATTTTGAAAGTAGACGGACAATGGCTTTCAGAGCAGCACAATAACAATAATGCTCGGATAGCCGGCAATAACGCTTGCTCGAACTTCAATAATAATAATGTCAACAATGGCAATCGGTTCAGAGCGGTGTTTCGCCCCTAAGCAATTCCTGAAAAATTAATTCTCATCCCACATAAAGTAGGCGTAGTTTTTGTCAGCCGGACGAAGATAGATTTTGAGAATGCCAAAATGTTTTTCATAGAGAGTTTTTCGGAGGCCAAAGCAATTGGCGTGCTTGAAAAATCCATAGGTGGAATTTAGGGAGGAAAAAATATGTTGAAAATCTTCCAAAAATTCCGGAAAAACTGAAAAGCGGTCATAAAAAATTTTGTCGCAGGCGCAAAGATGGTCATTTGGATCGAGCGAATTTAAAATTTTTTGGTTAAACTGCCAGAGAGTATTCTTTAGCTTTTTGACTGTTCCTCGGCGGATAAGTATGTGATCCGGTTTGGTGATATATCCGCAGAAATTGATGCCTTTGTCACATTGTTGCAAAACTTGTTTTTTTGGATGAAGTTTGAGTAGTAATTTTTTTTCAACAAACTGAGAAATTTCATCTCGCCAAAAAAGCAATTGTGTCTTGGAAGGATGAAGAAGCAGAAGATCGTCCATATAGCGAAAGCTATGGGGGCATTTCAAAGTATGTTTGACAAACTGGTCTAGTTCATTGAGATACACATTAGCGAAGAATTGACTGGTCAGGTTGCCAATCGGCAATCCTTGGTGGCTGGGATTTCCAAAGAGCGATTTGTGCCTTGGAATTGAGCGTAATAATTTGATGTCGCCTTTAACACAATAGTTCAAAGTCGGATTTTGAAAAACAATTTTTTCCGTTAGCCACAAAATGTCCGGATTTCTGAGATGTTTTTGGATAATTGCAAATAGAATGCGCTTATCGATGCTCACAAAAAAACTGCGAATGTCAACTTGCAGGTAGAATAATTTTGGGTCAATCGATTTTTTCAGATAGGCGATGGCTTTGTGTGCACCTTTTTCTTTTCGACAGGCATAGGAATGAAAAACGAATTTTTTCTCCCAAATCGGTTCCAGATAGCTCACCAAAAGATGATGCACGATGCGGTCGCGAAAATCAGCCGCCCAGACTTCGCGTAGCTTTGGGTCAATAATAGCAAAACAGGTGTGTTTCCCAGGCTCATATGATTTATTTTTTAACTCGCGTTCTAATCGCAGCAGTTCCACTTCAAAATTCAATTCGAATTTAGCGGCATTGGTGGTGTGGCGTTTGGATTTCCGGCATTGATAATATGCTCGTAGAAGATTTTTAAAAGAGAAAATATCTCTCTCAGGCTGTGTCAATTTTTGTGCTTGAAAAAGTTTTTGTTTCATGGTATTATTTTAGCATGGATATCTTGCAGGTACTTTACTTTTAAATAAATAAATTTATAAAATTATGATTAGTGACGCTCGTTGGCGTGAGCGATTTGGAGATTATAAAAAAGCAGTCAGGCGTATGCAGGACGCTCTGAAAAAAGAATCATTTAGCGAGCTGGAGAAAGACGGTGTAATTCAAAGGTTTGAATTTACTTTTGAACTTGCGTGGAAAACATTAAAAGATTATTTGGAGGATCAAAGTTTCATCGATATTTCCAGTCCGAAAAAGGCCATCCGTAAAGCGTTCGAAAGTGGAACAATTGCAGATGGCAATATTTGGATTGAAATGCAAGAGGACAGAAATAGAATGTCGCATATATATAATCAAAGCGAAAGTGAAAAGATATTTAAAAATATTAAAGATAAATATATGAAAGCTCTAAATGACTTAGTCATTGCGCTGGAAAAAGAACTCCAATGAAATTCGGACTGACTGAAAAAGAAATAATGCTGTTAGTAGGCGTGTTTGAAAAAACTCGCAATATAGAGAAAGTTTTTATTTATGGTTCACGCGTCAAAGGTAATTACAAAAAAACCTCCGATATTGATTTGGTAGTTTGTTTTGCTTATAATGTCAAAAAAAGCGTTGCTATGCTAAAATCAGAATTGGAAGATTTACCCATAATTTATAGTATTGATATAATTGATGAAGAAGAAATTGAAGTTGGAAAATTCAAAAATGAATATGCTAGAACAAGGCAGGTTTTTTATATGAAGTAGTGTCTTAAAATAAAATGGAAATTTTTAAAAAATATAAAGAAATAATTTTTCAGCAGATGAAATTTATTTTTATGAAAAACGGACGGGCGATTGTTTCGGCTATTTTTGTTTTACTGATTGTTTCAAGCGTGACTATTTGGCACGCCTTAGCAACAGAAGCCACTAATATCAATTCTGAATCAAAATTTGCTTGGAGTGAAAACACTGGCTGGTTGAATTTTGCATCAAGTAATGGTGGTGTGATGGTGACCGATACAAATATCTCCGGCTACATTTGGAGCGAGAATCTTGGTTGGATTTCACTTAATTGTTCTAATAGCAACTCTTGTGCCGTTTCCAATTACGAGGTGGCTAATGATGGAGAGGGAAATTTGTCCGGCTTTGCTTGGAGTGACACTGTCGGCTGGATAAATTTTTCTCCAACAAACGGCGGAGTGAAAATAGATTCGGGAGGAATTTTTTCTGGTTATGCTTGGGGTGAAAATTTCGGTTGGATTGTTTTCAATTGTCAAGACTTGGATGTTTGCACAACTTCAGATTTCAAGGTCAAGACAACCTGGCTGCCCATAAGCGTGAGAAATCAAAATTCCGATGAAGAGCAAGATGGAGTGGAAGTCTTTGATGTTAATTTTTCCGCTACTGATGCAATGATAGTTATTAATTGGGACACTAATCATAATGCAGACAGTCATATTAGCTGGGGAACGGACAAAAATCTGGAAAAAGAAAAAAACAATAATAATAAAGAAGAGAAGCATCGAATTGTACTTCGGGACTTGGAATCAAATACAAAATATTATTTTCGCGTAAAATCAACAGATGGGAATGATAAATCCGATTCTTCAAGGATTTATTCCGTTTTGACTAAATCGCCATCCGCTATTTTTGCTAAACGCTCATATCAAAATTTAGAACAGGAGAACTATGAGACGGTGGATATTCAAGTCTCTGATAGGAGCAAAAATGAGGAAAAGCTGGAAAGCTTAGTAGACACTTTAGTAACTGTTCCGGAAAAAGTTGCGGAAAATATAGAACCAAGCCAAAAAAACAATTGGCTTTTTAGTAGCTTTTCTTTTATTAGCGAAAAAAGTAAGAATATCGCTTTCATTACTTGGAATGGAATAGCGTTTGTCTATAATGAGATTTATGTGGCTGTCATTGACGGGCAAAGGCAAATTGCTGGATTTATAATGGCAATAAATGATCAGCTCGCCAGCGTCTATGAGTCGGCTATTTCCAAATTTAATAAAGAAAAAGCGACAGAAATCGCTAGACTAAAACAATCTAAATTTTTTACCACGCAGGTCTTTAGTCGAAATGAGAAGAAATTGCTAGCTGAAGTACGCTTCCAAATTTTGGATAAATCCGACAATCCTGTAGTTAATTTGGAAGCCACATTATTTTCTGATCCGCAAACAGCCGTCACTGATGATAATGGAGTAGCTTCTTTTAAGGATGTCCTTATTGGCTCACACACATTGGCTTTTGATTATCAGGGCGAAAATTTTGAGAAAAAAGTGTCTATTGCAGACACTGTGACTGATGAAGGAAAGGTGCGGGCAGAAGTGGTGGAGGTCAAGGCAGAAAAAGAAAAATTGGCTTGGTGGATGTGGACGGTAATGATTCTTCTGATTGTGACAGCATCTTTAGCAATATACTTTGCCAGAAAATATTATTTGCTAAAAATCGCAAAGGATGATAAATTAGTTAGTAGTAAATAAAAGCTTAATCAAAATATACAGATTTGTTAACAAATAATCTTTTCGCTAAAAACTCCCAAATTTTGGCTATGACTGGTTAAAAATTGAGAAGTTTCGCTTGAAAAATTATTTATTAACAAACCTGAAAAAATTTATGTCAACACAGAAACAAAGACACACTAAAGGACGACGAGATCGCGCTAGAGCTGAATTGAAAATGACTTCAACAACGCTAGTTACTTGCACAAAATGCGGAGCGAAAATTAAAGCACATATTGCTTGTTCAAAATGCGGATTCTACAAAGGGAAGGAAGTTGTAGACACAATGAAAAAGATCACTAAAAAAGCAACAGCCAAGAAATAGATACAAATTAGGACACGAATTAAATCCGTATTACCCACAAATTTAAACAAAAAATTTGGATAGTAATTCGGATATAATTAGAATAATAATTAGGATATGGCGAATAGGCATTTAGCTCGTTCAATCGCGATGCAATCTCTCTATGAGTGGGATTTTAAAGGTAAGAAAACTGAGAATTTAGACGAGATTATTAAAAAAAATATTCAAGAATTTGCTCCTGGAATTGAGGACGATTCTTTTGTATACCATTTGGTGAAAAATACCATTAAGAATCAAGATAAAATCGATCCTTTAATTGAAAAATGTGCGCCAGAATGGCCTTTGGAACAAGTGACAGTGGTTGACCGAAATATATTGCGTTTGGGAATTTATGAATTACTCTTCGGTAACTATGACGATGTTCCACCAAAAGTAGCTATTAACGAAGCTATCGAACTTGCAAAATCTTTTGGGGGCGAATCTTCAGGAAGATTTGTAAATGGTGTGCTGGGCACGATTTATCGTGAACTAGGTGAGCCGATGAAGAATGACAAATCTAAAAATGATAAAAAGATTGCTGAGGTTAAAAGTGACGGAGAAGATGTGACGGTTGAAGCATTGTAAATTTTAAATAACCAATAACCAAGAAACAATCACCAAACAAATTTCAAGTTCCAATAATCAAAGTTTGAATATTTGATTATTGAATATTATTTGATTATTGTATCTTGTTTCTTGTATCTTGTGAGATGATAGAAAAATTAGCCGAAAAATTAGGCATAAAATTTAATAATCTTGATCTTCTGCAACAAGCTTTGACACATCGCTCATATTTGAATGAGCATAGAAGTTACAAGCTGGATCACAACGAGCGATTGGAGTTTCTCGGAGACGCTGTTTTGGAATTGGTAGTAACTGAATTTTTATATGCTAACTATACTAACCCAGAAGGTGATTTGACTAACTGGCGAGCCGCTTTGGTTAATGGAGAAATGTTGGCAAAAATTTCCACTAAATTGGGAGTAGAAGAATTTTTATTAATGAGCAAAGGCGAATCTAAGGACACTGGCAAAGCACGTCAATATTTGCTGGCTAATGCTTTTGAATCGATTACGGGTGCGATTTATTTAGACCAAAAGGAAAATGGCTTCAATGTCGCTAAGAAATTTATTTTAAAAAATGTTGTTTCGCAATTACCTGAGATTATAGAAAGCAAGTCATATATGGATCCCAAGAGTCTTTTTCAAGAAAAAGCGCAAGAAAAATCCGGCATCACGCCGTCATACAAGGTAATGGAAGAAACTGGACCAGATCATGCTCGCGAGTTTGTCGTCGGCGTCTATCTGGAACACGAATTGATTGCTAGTGGCAAAGGTTTGTCCAAGCAAGAGGCTCAAAGAAACGCCGCCGCCGCTGGATTGGAAGTCAAAAAATGGTAGAGGTAAAATTTACATATTTGTAGATTTGCATAAAATTCGCATCATTTGTATTGTACATTATGTATTTAAAAAAATTAGAAATTTCAGGTTTTAAATCTTTTGCCAACCGTACAACGTTGGATTTTTCGGTATCGCACGAAGGTGTACGGGGCATTACGGCTGTCGTTGGTCCGAATGGTTCTGGTAAATCAAACATTGCCGATTCTTTGCGCTGGGTGTTGGGCGAACAATCAATGAAAAATCTGCGTGGAAAGAAATCGGAAGATATTATTTTTGCTGGATCGGGAAAGAAGGCACGACTGGGCAGTGCGCAGGTTACATTGTATTTGGATAATGGTGATAAAAAAATCCCTTTGGAATTTGATGAAGTTTCTATTACGCGCAAAATTAATCGTAGTGGCGAAAGTGAATATCTAATAAACAATTCGCGAGTGAGATTGCAAGATATCGTGGATATTTTGGCTAAAGCAGGCATCGGTAAAGAAAGTTACGCCATCGTTAATCAGGGGATGGCAGATTCAGTTTTAAATGCGACACCACTTGATCGACGTTCAATTATTGAAGAAGCTGCTGGCGTGAAACAATATCAAATCAAAAAAGATAGGTCTTTGCGTAAGCTTGAATCAACGCGGGACAATTTGGATAAAGCTCGAAGCTTGGCGGAAGAAATCAAGCCTCATCTAAAAAATTTGAAGAGACAATCTGAAAAGGCGGCACAAAGTGCTGATGTTATTGGAAAGTTGCGAGAAAAACAGACTCAGTTATATACCTATTTATGGAACAATTTTCAGCAAGAAAAAAATAAATTTAATGAAGCCAAGGAAGCAATGGGTCGGACGATGATGAATATGCAACGAGATGCGGATAGATTAGCAGACGAGCTCAATAAAGAAGCTAAAGTTGAAACAACCAATACACAATTAGCAGAGCTAGAAAAACAATTCCAAGTGAAACGCAATCTATTTAATCAATTAGATCGCGATTTAATTGTTACGAGTGGTCGCATTGAGATTGAAGGTGAGAAGCAGAAAAATATTGAAATGATTGAAGAAATCAAGGTGCAGAGCATCCCAGTGGACTTGCATTATGTCCGAAAGGGACTCGAAGAAATTCGTGCTGATCAAGAAAAATTGATTGCACAAATGGAAAGTGCGGAAAGTATGGATGATATGCAAGATATTAAAGAATTTGCGCGCTCCATTCAACAGCGTTTGTTCGAGTTGAAAAATGATATTGAAAATGGCAAAAAACCCACCGTCGCTAAAGCTATGGCGGACGAAGGAAAAATGAGTGAAGTTGTGGCGACGCCTAAGCTCCTGCCAGAAGTTGACTCAACTGCAATTTTGGAACTCAAAGAAAAAACTATCAAAATCCGAGCAGAACTTCAAAAGACTGAAATTGAAATTAAAGAATTGGAACAAAAAATTGCAGATGAGATCCAAATGGACAGGCAAAAAAGACAGAAATTTTTCGAAGTGGAAAGAAGTTTCCGTGCAAAACAGGACGAATTAAGCAAGCTCAAAGATCAATTTAATGAATCTAAGATTGCACTAGCACGCGTTGAAGTGCATGAGGAAGATTTGCGAGCGGAAGTTTTGAAAGAGCTTAATCTCAGTGTGGAAAGTTTGGCTAGTGAAATTTCACAACTAGATCGTGGTCAGTTTGAGAGAGATATTGCTCGATTGAAAATGCAGATGGAACAAATTGGGGGAATCGATCCTCTTGTGATGGAGGAATATGAAGAAACAAACAAACGTTTTGAATTTCTAACCAACGAATCTGATGATCTGGAAAATGCTATTGTCTCATTGCGAGAAGTCATCAAAGAAATGGATCATAAAATTAGCGGTGAATTTTCTAAGACATTTGAAGAAATCAATAAAGAATTTACGAAATATTTCAGAATTATTTTTGGTGGTGGAAATGCAATTTTGAAAAAAGTTGAAGTTAGAAAGAGATTATATAAATCCAAAGATCAACTTGAGGGTATTACTGATGAATCAACAGAAGATGATGAGGATATAGCATCTAGTAGTGAAAATGAAAAAACTGAAATTGGCATTGATATTGCTGCTTCACCTCCAGGGAAAAAAATTAGCAATCTTTCAATGCTTTCTGGTGGAGAAAGATCATTGACTTCACTGGCACTATTGTTTGCTATTATTGCACATAATCCGCCGCCATTTGCTGTCTTGGATGAAGTTGAAGCCGCGCTGGACGAAGCTAATTCTCGACGCTTCGGTCGGATCATTCAAGAACTTTCCGGTCAAACGCAATTTGTTATCATCACCCATAATCGCGAAACAATGCGTCAAGCTGCGGTGCTATATGGCGTAACAATGGGGGACGAAGGAATTTCCAAGCTCTTGTCAGTTCGTTTGGACCAAGTTGGCAAAGACGGCAAGATTTTGCAATAAACGATTAGTTTTTAAAATCATCATCATCTGACCGTGGGTAATTCCGTGGTTTTTTGCTTTACGGAGGTGAATTTTAGGAGTAAAATAAAGTTATGCACAGGGTCTTGACTTGAAAAATAAGCATAATAGTGTTATTATATCAGTATAGATAATCATCTTTTTTAGAATACAAATAATGGCAATGAGGAAATTCAGTTATTAAACACAAAAACAACCTAGCAAACTAATCATATATGAAAAAAACAATCCAAAACCAAATAATTATTTACGAAGGAGACAACGGTGAATCTCGTATAGAAGTAAAATTTGAAGGTGAAACAGTTTGGCTTTCGCAATCACAATTGGTTGAACTTTTTGGATCAAGTAAGGCTAATATAAGCGAGCATATTAAAAATATCTATACAGAAAAAGAATTGGCACTGGAAGCAACTGTTCGGAATTTCCGAACAGTTAAAAAAGAGGGTAATAGAAAGGTTTCTAGGGATGTTGAGCATTATAATCTTGATATGATTATTTCACTATTTCAAAATCAACCGGAAGAAAAATTTTGGATGATGCTGGCAAGGTAAGTCATGAGAAAGCTACGGAAAAAGCTAGTTTGGAGTATCGCAAGTACAAAGCAAGGAATTTGAGCGAGGTTGAGAAATCTTATTTGGAAACTATAAAAGGTATAGAAAAAAAGATTGTCAAAAAATCATAGTCCAGCTTTGAAAATTCCGCACTAGTATTTGAGTAATTGGGGTGTGGATGATATTATAAGGGTAGCAATAATTCATGAATTTATTCAGTAATAAATTCAGTAATTAATTTATTAAAACAAAAAAATGCACAAAACAATCAAAAACATAGGTGTCATAATTTTCATTGCTATCTTCGCCATTAGTCCCTTGCAAATTAATTTGCAAGCTCTTTCCAAAAATGTTGTAGTGGGTGAGACTTTGCAATTAGAAGAATTATATATCAGCGAAAACACAACTTGGAACAATGATACTAATCTATCAAATTATGGAAACATCTATGTAGATTGGGGTGTGACTTTGACCATTGAAAAAGGAACGCAATTAGCATTTCGTCATTTGCAGATCGATGGCAACGTTGTTGCCAAAGGCACTAAAGAAGAAAAAATAAAATTAACCGGAATTCCACTAACTTTTGAAGATGATGGATCATATGACCCGCGTTGTTTTATGTCGCCAACGGCTACGATTGAATTTAGCGCTCCTGGGGATTATATTGAAGATCCAGAATCTATTTTTGAATTTGTAGAATTTTCCCAAATGGGTGGAGAATATTCATATGATACAGACGATTGTCCAAGTCTAGGAATGAATAACAGCATCAAAGATATGTTTTTTCCAACAGCCTATGCATCTCCTGTGAATCCAGTTGCTCCAGCTATGACCATCTATTCAGGCCGAGTGAAAATGAGCAACTGTGATTTCAAAAACAATGCCTATGCGGATATAAAAGTTGAGATGGAATATGGTGAATGGAATTCACAAAGTTATCTGCATATCGAAAACTCCAACTTCCAAAACAACTCTCAAGATACAGCTGTCATAGCTAAAGTTACAAAACCAGATGTATATAGCTCACTTTTTGAAAACTGTTTTAATGAATGCAAACTCAATTATCCAGATGACTATATGATTTATGGTCCGATTTGTAATAACTATTGCACAAATGTCGCAGGCAGTGACCCGAGTTTTCATGACAAATCCAAAGTTCTTTTGAAAAACAATTGGTATGGCGATCCAGCTGGTCCAGAAATTGAATCCGCGCCAAATGTGGGTGGAGAAAAACTAATTGGTGACTATACTTCAGAAAGTTGGAGCGCCACAGAAATTGAAAATTCTGTAGTGCCGGTGACGACTGGTGGAGCATCTAATGTTCTTTTCTTGCCAGGGTTGGAGGCGAGTCGGTTGTATAAGGATGGAATAACTGAAAATCAACTTTGGGAACCTAATCGCAATGATGATGTAGAAAAATTATTTTTGGATGCCAATGGGAAAAGTCTAAATCAAAATGTGTATACAAAGGATGTTCTTGATGAGGTAAATGTATCGCTATTAGGACAAAAAAATATCTATAAATCATTTGAAGCTGATTTGAAAAAGTGGAAAAATGATGACAAAATTATTAACGATTATTCAGCTATTCCGTATGATTGGCGATTGTCCCTAGAAGATATTCTAGAGGGAGGCACAATTTCAGATGGAGATCATATCTCATATACTGGAAAATCAATCGCGCCATATATTATTCGCGAGTTAAGAAGATTGGCGGAAACTTCCAAATCTGGCAAAGTGACTATTGTGGCACATTCCAATGGTGGGTTAGTGGCAAAAGCTTTGACTAACAAATTGGGAGCAGAGGCTGAAAGTCTGATTGACAAGATTGTTATGGTGGCCGTGCCACAAGTTGGAACACCGCAAGCAATCGGTGGACTTTTACATGGCTATGACCAAGGCTTGCCAGCAGATTGGCTACCTTTGCTTTTGTCTCCTAAAACTGCTCGAACATTGGCAAATAATATGCCGAGTGCGTATAATCTGCTCCCATCAAATGCATATTTCAATGGCAATGGCAGTGAAACAAGCACACCAGTTATTTCTTTTGAAAATGGAACACTCACACAGTCATTCATCAATAAATATGGCAATGAAATTAACACCCCAACCAAATTACATAATTTTCTCTTGGACTCGGAGGGAAAAGTTTCAGTCGATTCAGATAATGTTGTCAGTCCAAGCACAATTAATGCAAAATTGTTAGGCTATGCCAAAGATGTGCATCAATTACTTGATGACAATTGGTCAGTGCCATCATCAATTTCTGTCTATCAAATTGCTGGCTTTGGGGAGGAGACACTGGGAAAAATACGATATTGGACAGGCATAGAATGTGTGAAAACATTTCACAGTTGGTGTTTGGAGTATCAGCCAAAATTACAATATTCACCCGAAGTAGTCATTGATGGTGATGGCACTGTGGTGGCACCGAGTGCGTTGGCGATGAGCACAGATGCAGAAAATGTGAAGAGGTATTGGGTGGATTTGGATGATTACAACGATGTCTTTACAATGAAAAGAGAACACGCAGATATTTTAGAAGTTCCATGGTTGCGAAATTTTATTAAGGATAACATCTTAACTCAGTCATCAACATCTTTTCCTCAATTTATTTCCGATTCAAAACCATCTAATAAATCCGAAAAACGTTTGCATTACATTTTGCATTCGCCATTAGCACTTTCCGCGCAGGACACATCTGGCAATGAAATTAGTGCTTCAGTTTCGACGATTCCTGGAGCGAATTACAAACGCTTTGGCGAAGTGCAATTCATCTCTTTGCCAGCTTCTGTGACACACACAGTGATGCTCACTGGACTGGCAGAAGGCTCATTCACATTGGAAATGCAGGAAGTGGAGAATGACGCCGTGGTGGCAGAAACAACATTTGCCGGTATTCCATCTTCAGACAAAACCAAAGTCACAATGGAGGTGACTGATGGCACAATTGAGAATGCTTTGCCACTAGCTGTGGATTATGATGGAAACGGTGTAATTGAATTTTCACTAGAACCAAAAGTTGGTGAAACAATCACACCACCCGCTTTGGATCAAACTCCGCCAGAAGCCAGAATGTTTTTTGACACCAAAACAAATTTAATAGTAGTGGAAGGCGTGGATGAAAATCCAACGACAGTGGTATATTCCACAGCACCAAAATTTAAAAAGAATCAGAAGCAAAAAGACAAAATAACCACAGCCACAATCACTGACCAAGTAGGAAATGTCACTGTGCTAACATATATCGAAAAAGCTCCAAATTATGAACGAAGAATTGCCGTTGAAGTGAAGTCTGTGAGTTACAATGGCGTTGTGACCAATCTTTATGATACAATAGCAAAGTACAATTGGACTCTGGGCAGAAAAGATGAGATATACAGAATGTTTGCGACTCATCTTCGCACATCTTCTAGCACGATTGAATCACATTATCGACCAAAACAAAATATCACGATGATTATGACGAGACTGCAAGAGCTAGATGACAATCGTGATGATGACAATGATGCTGATAGGCGAGCAATCAAGCAAAAATTAGCAGGTTTAGTTATTCCTGCACTGGTAACTAAACAAGGTGTGGTTGAGATTAAATATTAATTATTTTTTATTAAAAATATGAGCAAAAAAAGTATCTTAGTCGTTTCATCTGTGTACGTTGTTTGTTTCGTTGCGGGTTTCTTAGCTAGTTTATTGTGCGAATCTAGTAAATGCAGAATATATGATGATAGTGTTTTAGGTTGGATATTACTTAATTTTATTTTTCTTATTCCAGTTTTCCTTTTCTCCCTCATCACCTACAAAATGCGTGACGAAGTTTTTCAGGCTTGGTGGAAATTTGCCCGCTGGTTTGTGCCGGTGATTATGCTGGTTACTCTTCTAATCAACTCTCAAAGCCGAGGTGGTGGAATGGGTATCAGTGGTGCTATATCTAGTAGTTTCAACTTATTTATAATTGGCATTTTCTACGCAATTTTTGTCATAACCTCTTTGGTCAAAATAACGCTGGCGTATCGGCGGGTGAAATAAGTAAATAAAAAAATATGAAATAAGCCTGAATATGAGAAAAACAATAAAACAAGTTTTTGGGGAATATCTTGATGAACAAAAAAAGAAATTAGCGCCAAGGACATATGAGTATTATGACGAAACTGTTTATTATCTGGAGCAGTGCCTAAACGGCTACGGCTATAATACCTTGGGCAAAGAAGATGCTAAAAAATTTGATGAAAATTTTAAGAAGGGGATTGAATTCTGTGATACATTTGAGCCACAAATTCTAAGCAGTTCAAACTTTTTTGAATTTCTTGGATATTATTATCCAAAGAAAATAGCTTGCGGGCACGATCGGGCTAAAAAAATTTGCGGTGCCACCACAGCATTGTATAAGTGGATGGTAAAAAACAAGTACATACTCCAAGAAGAGGACGGTGATGAGATCGAGTTGAAAGAGAGTGTCGATTATCTAAGGGAATCATTTGATGAAGGAATGGAAAAGTATGGATGAGGAAAATTCTGGCGAAGAGCGGTAAATTGAAAAAGATCAAGTAAGATGGTATCATATAGAAAGGTAATAAAGTTCTTATTTATGTCAGAAATCGAAAACGAAAAATACAAAGACTTATCAAGGGAGGATCTCTTGAGAGTCATTGAAAAGTTGGACTCCCGTAAAAAATACGGGCTTATTTGGGATGAGGAAAAGGTAAAAGAGCAGTTTGAGAAAGATGCTGTGAATGCCTTGCCGATTTTGAAGGAGATTAAGGGCAAAGAAATCGCAACTAGTCCAGATGAGCCAATAAACATTTTGATTGAGGGCGACAACTATCATGCTCTTTCTGTTTTGAATTTCACTCATCAAGGTAAAGTTGATGTGATTTATATTGACCCGCCGTATAATACTGGGAATAATGATTTTTCATATAATGACAACTATGTTGATCGAGAGGATGCATTTAGGCATAGTAAATGGTTGTCTTTTATGAATAAGAGATTGAAGCTTGCTAAGAATTTACTGAAAGATGACGGCACAATTTTTATGAGTATTGATGATAATGAATTTGCACAGCTGAAGCTTTTGTGTGACGAGATTTTTGGTGAAAAAAATTTCATCATTGATGCTATTTGGAATTCTAGAAAATCTGTGTCAAGTGATGCAATTGTTTCATTAAATCACAATCATACATTTATATATGCCAAAGATATTGAAGTTGTGAGAGACGCAGTTAGAAAAAGTAATAAATTCAAACTTCCTGCTCAAGAGGAAAAATTTTCAAATTTCGATAACGATAAAAGAGGCGCATGGACAGCTGACCCATTTGAAGCCGCTGGAGTACGAAAAAATCTATCCTATGCAATAAAAAATCCAAAAACAAGTGAGATTTATTATCCTACGAAAGGTCGTCATTGGGCAGTGTTGGAAGAAGAGTATTTCAGATTATTGAAAGATGATAAAATTGTATTTGGAAAAAATGGTAAAGGAAAGCCATCGCGAAAACGATTTTTGAGTGATGCGATGGAAAAAGGCATGACTCCAAAATCAATTTGGGATGATGTAGGCACAACTACAAACGGTACCAAAGAATTAGAATTAATCTTAGGCGAAAAAAAGTTTACCAATCCAAAGCCAGTTTCTCTTATTAAAAAAATCTTAAGTTTATCGACTGATAAAAATAGTATAGTCTTGGATTTTATGGCAGGATCTGGGACTACTGGGCATGCGGTTTTGGAATGTAATAAAGAAGATGGTGGAAGAAGGCAGTTTATCTTATGCACCAATAATGAATTAAATGGAATTGGAACGGTTTTAGCCCAAGAGAATCCAAATGTAAATATCGAAAAATTTGGTATTTGTGAGCGAGCAACATTTCCTCGAATAAAAAATATCATACAAGGTTATAAAAATTCAAAAGGTGAGAAAACCGATGGACTTGGCAGCAATCTAAAATATTTCAAAACTGGTTTTGTAAAAAAGACAATCAATAGGGATGATATGAAAATAAAACTCACACGAGAATGCACGGAAATGCTTTGCATTCGTGAGGGAGTTTTTGATGAAAAGAAGAAGACTGACGACTATGCGATTTTTGAGCAAAAAGGTCGCATTATGGCAGTCTACTATTCCATCGAACGCAAAGGCTTGAAAGAATTGAAAAAAGAACTAGACAAAATGAAAGGCGAAAAAGTTCTATATTGCTTCACGCTGGATCCGCTCGGTTTGGATAAAAGTGATTTTACTAGCTGGAAAGATACTCAGCTGGAACCGATTCCGCAAAAAATATTAGAAGTTTACGAAGAAATTTATGAATATTAATCTCAAAGAATATCAAGAAAAAGCTGTCGATCAACTCACTGACAAGGTGAAGGGTCTTTTGGAACGCGAAGGAGTTGGTGAGGTATGTGTTTTTCAGGCTCCGACTGGAAGCGGAAAGACTGTGATGACTGCCAAATTCATTGAGGGACTTATCCGTGAAATGCCGAAAACAAATCTGTGTTTTGTTTGGGTTAGCATTGGCAAGGGCAATTTGCATTTGCAAAGCAAGCATAGTCTTGAGCGAATTTTTGGCGGATCGCCAAGAGTTTCTTCAATCGAGGAGGAATTTAATGGTGGACGCGAAAGAATCGTGCGAAATGAAGTCGTGGTTGCTAATTGGGAAAAATTGCGAACAAAGGATCGGGAATCTGGCGATTGGAAAAATGTTTTGATGAAAGACGGCGAGAAAATAAATTTCCGCGAAGTGTTAGCAAAAACCAGAGAACAAAGACAAATCATTTTGATTATCGATGAAAGCCATATTGGAGCAACAGCTGAACGGACTGGAGAGTTGCGAAAAGAAATCAATGCAGATGTGATTATTGAAATGAGTGCCACGCCAACTATTACGCAAAATGTTTTTGAAATTGTGCGTGTCAATCCGTCCGAAGTGATTGATGAGGGAATGATCAAAAAAGAACTGATTATTAATGAGGGAATCAACAAAATTGAAAATGATGAGAAAGACTCGCAAGAAGTTGTTTTGGAAATGGCCTTTCAGAAAAGATTAGAGCTCAAAAAATTATTTGAAAAAGAGTGCGTGAATGTCAACCCGCTTGTACTTATTCAAATTCCAACGGCCGAAGCTGGCAAAGACAAGATTGAAGCCGTTCGAGAATTTCTTGGCAAAAGAAATATTGTTGAACGAAAGAATGGCAATGGAAATGGCAAGCTGGCTATCTGGCTCGCCGATCAAAAATCAGAACAACTTGATTGGATTTCGGAGCCTGACAATGAAATTGAATTTTTAGTTTTTAAACAAGCGATTGATACTGGCTGGGATTGTCCGCGCGCTCACATTCTCGTGAAATTTCGAGAATCACACAGTGAAACTTTTGAAATTCAAACTGTTGGACGAATTTTGCGTATGCCTGAACAAAAGCACTATGAAAGTGAAGATTTGAATCGTGGATATATTTATACAAATGTCCAAAGTATTTTGGTGAAAAAAGAGGAATATAATCCAAATATCATCAAGCACCTCAAGGGTAAAAGAATTGAGAGTTATGTTCCAGTGAAAGTCACTTCATACTTCAAACAGCGTGTTGATTATGGCGATATAACTTCCAGCTTCACGCCGACATTTGAAAAAGTCGCCAATGAATATTTTGGCCTTGAAGGTGATCATGCCCTTTTTGCGGAGTGTCTTGCACTTGTTGAAAAGAAAGGTATATCTGTTGATGTGAAACATTATGAGCAAGAAATTATTGCAGACACGAAATTAGATATGAAATCGTTTGATGAATTGCAAGGAAAAATTACACCGGAAACAATTAAACGATTGACTATCGCTGGCAATGATTTGGATAATATGTTCAAGCAGGTCATCAAAAGTAATTTGGGATCATTCCGAGGCGTGAAGCGTTCTGTTTCCCCGATAAAAACAGCTATCTATTGTTGGTTTAAAAAATATTTAGGTTCTGATAGTTGGAATGAGCCAAGCTTTTTGACTCAAAAAATATTTTTGCACAATGGTAACAAAGCAGTTTTTGAAAAAATATTAGCACAGGCTATTGAGGTATACCGAGAAGTGAAAGAAGATGAAGTTCGTGAGAAGGTCAAAGAAAGTGAAAAATATTATGATTTTGAATTGCCAAAAGAATTATTTTTCAATGATCACACGGATGAACTAGTTGAAGTGAAGAATTACGCCTACGATAATTGCTATCTTGGCAAAGACCGCTCCGAGCCAGAAAAGCATTTTGAAAAATTTCTTGATACTAATGCAGACAAGATTTTGTGGTGGTGGAAGAATGGAGAAAATAGACAGGACTATTTTGGTGTGCGGTATGAATACAAGGGAGAAATTTTCACCTTCTATCCTGATTATCTTATCCAATTTAATGCTGGCAATCTAGGAATTCTGGAAGTTAAAGACTCGGGCGATCGCGATGGCAGTGGAAAAACCAAAGCCAAAGCGGAAGCCCTGCAAAAACATCTTGCAAGTCAAAAAAATGATAAACTTTTCGGCGGTGTTGTCATCGAAAGAAATGGCGATTGGTTGATTAATTCCAATAATGTTTATACTTGGGATAAATGTGAGAATGGAAATTGGAGTGAGTGGAAAAATTTAGATTTGTAAAAAATTATGCAAACTGAAACAAAAGAGGAAATTTTAGAAAGGCGAAAAGAGCTTGAAAGCGAGATTTTGGAAATGCTTGAAGAAACCGAAAGTGATTTTGAATTACAAGATGTCAAAGATGCGATTTTCAACGAAGAAGAGCAGGATGATTTTATGCATGTTGTCGCTATGTTTGACCGTGGCGGTGATGCCTCAGAATTGAGTAATGCCTTGGAGATTGTGACTGACGCTTGGAATTATTTTCCGCATAAAGTTCTGGGTGGAATTTCTCCCGCTGAACAAAAGCTGAAGTATGAGAAAAAATAAAGCATATTTTAAATAAGCTAATTAAATTAATTCAAAACTATGCCAAAAAAATAAGCAAAAAAGTAGCCGTGACTAAAGAGCTTTCACAAAGCGAGTTGCAAAAACTGGCGCATGCGGGGACGAAGGAGGCGTGTGAAAATATTGGATAATTTGGCTAAAACAAGCATAAAAATAGATTGAATGTCATTTTTGACTACTCGTGCAATTGACAACCTTAATATGATAGTATAAACTAGATAAGTAACTAAAATAAGTTTTAAATAGTGGAATTATGTTAACTATAAGATTTGCAAGAGTTGGTAAGAGAAATAAGGCTCAATTTAAAATAATGCTACAAGAGCACACAGTTGCTCCAGGTGGTCGCCATATTGAGATTTTGGGTAGTTATAACCCACATTCAAAAGAAGCTAATTTAAAGGACGACAGAATTAAATATTGGGTTTCTCAAGGAGCTCAACCATCAAATACCGTTCACAATTTATTGGTGAGAAAAGGTGTTATTGAGGGAGCAAAGAGAAAAGTTAAAGTTCCTGCCCGCAATGCTTCGCCTTCAGAAAGCACTGGGGAAAATTCAGGTCAAGTAGAAACTTTAAAAGAAAGTACTAACTCAGAGAAGCATAGCGAGGCAGGCGGGCCTGCTAAGAAAGTGGAAGAAAAAGTTGAAGAAGTGAAGGCAGTAGAGGGAGAAAAGACAGAAGAAGTGAAGACAGAAGAGAAAGTCGCAGTGGAAACTGCTCCAGTAGTTGAAACACCAGCAAAAACAGTAGAAGTCGCTCCAGTTGAGGAAGTTAAGGCAGTTTAATTTTCAATATAGAAAAATAGAATATCCGTAGACAGCAGGCAATTTTGTATAAGCCCTGCCGAGGAGCAAAGAGTTTGCTTTCTGAGTCTGCGGTAAAACGCAGATTTTTAATATACTAATACTCGCGAATGTTAGAGCAAATGTATTCGAATAAATTTGCTTTATAATTAGCGACAATTTGCATTATGCAAACTAAAGAGCAAAAAGAAGTAATTATAAAAGAGCTAACGGAGAAACTAAAAAATTCTAAAGCCGTAGTTTTTTCTGATTACAAAGGTTTGAACGTGAAGGATATGACTATACTTCGTCGAGACTTGCGAGAAGCTGGAGTTGATTTGAAAGTTTTGAAAAAAACATTGATGAATGTTGCATTGAAAAATGCCGGCATTGAAATGGATGCTAAGAAGCTAGAAGGACAAGTCGCCATCGCAATTTCCAGTCGAGATGAAGTGGCAGCAGCAAAGATCATTGCCAAATTGGCAAAGTTTAATGAAAATTTGAAAATTGTCGGAGGAATTCTAGGGACAAAAGAATTGTCTATGGCAGAAGTTAATGCTTTAGCGAAACTTCCAAGCAAGGAAGAATTGTTATCCAAATTAGTTGGAACTCTCAACGCTCCTGTTTCAGGATTTGTAAATGTTTTGGCTGGCAATGTACGCGGATTGGTAACAGTTTTGCAAGCTATTTCAGAAAAGAAATAATAAATTTAGTTAAGTAATTTTTTAAATAATAATTTAGGTTATAGTCGGTAGCTTATTAATAGACTACAAACTACAAACCACAAACTAATCAAATGACTGAAGAAAAAAAAGAAGGAGTTGTCGTGCCAGAAAAATTCCAAAAGCTTGTTTCTGAAATTGAAACAATGAGTGTTTTGGATCTAAGTGAGTTGGTGAAAGTGTTGGAAGAAAAATTTGGCGTTAGCGCTGCTGCTCCAATGATGATGGGTGTTGCTCCTACTGAGGAAGCTGCTGCTGTAGAAGAAAAATCTGAGTTTGATGTTGAAGTTACTGCTGCTGGTGCTTCAAAAATCAATGTAATTAAGGCTGTTCGTGAAATTACTGGTCTTGGACTCAAGGAAGCAAAAGACTTGGTTGATGCTGCTCCAAAAGTAATTAAAGAAAAAGTAGCTAAGGCTGAGGCTGAAGTTATGCTAAAGAAATTACAAGAAGCTGGCGCAACTGCAGAATTGAAATAATAGACGCAGGCTGCAAAAATCGGCTATATTTTAAAAGATGACCCCCATATTTAATCGGGAGTCATCTTTTTTTATTTTTCTATTGACGTCTAAATAAAAAGGGAGTATTCTGAATTGGTGAGCATTAAACCTATTATGTAATAACTCACTGCTGCAATTTCCACATTTTGGTCAGATTCTCCAAAAATTATGCCACAAAATCTAAAAATTTCATTACACAACTTATTACGCAACAGGTCTATTTTTAAAAAATAATAAATTTTAATTTTCTAAGACTTTGGTAAAGCCAGAGCTTTTGTTTTTTATGCAAGTAAATATAGAAAAAGTGAAAAAAATTCAATGGAGTAAAATTCTTCCTTTTATTGGTGATACTAAGACATATAATGTTTCTAAGTTTAAGGCGGATATCATGGCTGGTTTAACCGTGGCAGTAATAGAACTTCCTCAATCCATGGCTTATGCTATTATTGCTGGCGTGAACCCTAAATATGGATTATACGCCGCAATTTTCCCAGCTATCGTAGCAGCTCTTCTGGGTTCATCACGTTTTTTAGCCTCTGGTCCAACTAATGCTATTTCGATGGTAGTTTCTTCTTCGATGGCTTCGGCTGTTATTGCGGGAACTTTAGTGAGTACCTTACCTGAAGAACAGAAGATCGCCATTTTGTTTTTGTTGTCCTTTATGGTGGGGGCTATTCAGTTGCTGATGGGAGTTTTAAGATTTGGGAATTTCATCAATTTTGTTTCACATTCAGTGGTAGTAGGATTTACTACGGGAGCCGGAATTTTGATTGCTACCAATCAGTTGAAGAATTTAATCGGGGTTAAAATTAGTGGTCATCCGAATTTCGTAGAAGGTATAATGCATGTACTTAAAAAACTTCCGGACACCAATTGGTATGCGCTGGCTCTAGGCGTCTTCACTATGGTGTTCATTCTTTTTTCTCGAAAAGTGTCGAAAAAAATTCCTGGACCATTATTGGCGATGGTTATCTCAGCAATGTTTGTTTTTATTTTTGATTTGGGATCAAATGGAGTAGAAACTATTGCTAAAATTCCTCAATCTTTACCGCCTCTTTCTTCCTTTCCGCTAGATATGGCGAGTTTTAAAGCGATGTTTCCTTCGGCCTTAGCTATTGCTATTTTGGGAATTGTGGAGGCTCTTTCGATTGTTAAATCGATTGCTAGTAAGAGCGGTGACAAAGTTAATGGTAATCAAGAGTTTGTCGCTCAGGGGCTAGCTAATATGACAGCAGGTTTAACTTCTGGTATCCCTGGCTCAGGCTCTTTTACCCGTAGTGCGGTTAATTTTATGTCAGGAGCCCAAACTAGATTTTCCGTGGTTTTTTCTTGTCTATTTATTCTTCTTGTATTGTTAGTAGCAGCTCCATTAGCTAGATTTATCCCTACAGCTAGTTTGGCAGGAATTTTAATGATCATTGCTTATTCATTAATTAATAAACATGCTTTCGTGCTATCCTTCAAAGCAACCCATAGTGACAGAGCTGTGTTACTCGTGACAATGCTTGCTGCGTTATTCTTGGAACTAGAGCAGGCTGTGTATATTGGAGTTATTTTGTCTATTTTGTTATTTGTTAGAAAAATTTCTGTTCCGCAAATTTTTCAGGTATCCCCTGACCAGATGACGCACAAGCTTGTTTCGATGGAAAAATCTCTGGTTTGTTGTCCACAAATTTCTATTTTTCAAGTTGAAGGATCTTTGTTTTTTGGGGCGATTGCCGAACTGGAAGATAAATTTTCTACTTATATCAAAAATGGTAGCAAGATTGTGATTGTGCGTTTGGCGCATGTGCAATTAGTAGATGCTACGGGCATTCACGCGTTGGAATCTTTTTTGCGGGAGTGTGATGAAAAAAATATTACGATGATGTTTACCAATGTCAGACCAGCTGTGATGAGAGTTTTTGCGCGATCTGGCATGTTAGATAAAGTAGGTAAAGAAAATTTCTTTGAACATACGAAGCAGGCTATTGAGGCGGCAGTAAAAAAAGTGAATCAAATGAATAAATGCAAGGATTGTACTATCCGTTGTTTTGAAGAATGCGGGAAATAACCAAAACCTTGCTATTGAAGTCTCGTCTCTTACAACAAATGATAAATTAATTTTATAATTGGAAACATTAGATAGTCAGTGAGACCTGTTTTGTAGCGGGTTTGATCATAGATAGTTGCGTTTTTTTGCCATTGTAGGATAATTTCTTTTAATTCCGAGACAATATTTTGCTGTTTAAAGAAGATACCTGATTCAGCATTAAAACGAAAAGAAAGAAAATCAATATTTTGCGAACCGACCAATCCTTCGCGGTCATCAATTAAAAGAATTTTGGCATGGTTCATTTCTCGACTGAGATAAAATTTCACACCTAGCACAGATAGTTTATGGGCATAATAGTGGTTCATACGATCCATAAAAAGCGAATCAGTTTTCTTTGGTATAATAAGTTCAATTTTCACTCCACGCTTGATGGCCGCATCCAGCAAAGCGACAAACCAGCGGGGTGGGGTGAGATAGGGAGTGACAATCTGAATATTTTTTTGAGCAGCGGATATTTTTTGCGTGTAAAGTGATTTCAAAGAAAACATACCAGAGACTGGCCAATGCTCAAGCACCCAAAATTTTAGTTTACTAACCAGAGCCTTTTTTCGTAGTAATAGAATTTGTTTATTCTTGCCACCTGCCATTTCATAGGAATAGGCAAAGGAGGACATAATCGGTCGAATGATTCTCCCGCGTAATTTTAGCTGTAAATCATTCCAAGCCGCAAAACGTTTGCCAATATTTACCCCACCAACAAAGGCGGTATTTTCATCAACAATTAAAATTTTTCGGTGAATGTGTCGTAACCAGTGGCTAAAAAAAAGAATTTCAATGCCAGCAGAACGCATAGATTTAATAGTTTGTGCACTAAGTTCAGAGCTACCAAAAGCATCCAGCACTAAAACCACTCTGACTCCGTGACTGGCTTTCTCAGTTAGCTTGCCAATAAAATCATGACTACTGGAAGTGTCCTCCATAAAAATATACATTTCCAGAAAAATGGATTTTTTTGCTTGGTTGATTTCCGCAATCATTGCGTCCCAAGTTTTGGTTGAAGTTGTATAAATTTTATATCCCATATTTATTTTAATTATAGAACATACCGATAGGTTAAAGCAATGAATGAAAAATAAAAAAAAGTGAGGCAGTTAAGACGTCTCACTCATGCACTCTGCAACAGTCCTTGCCGTTGCAGAGTGCTATGCTGGTTGTGTCCATATTAAAATACGGACTGAAGATATTTTAGCACTGAGTGTGCTAAGTTTGGATTCCATGCGATAAAAACAGTCAAAACACTAATCAGAATTACAAATATAGTTACTGGTCGTAATCCAAGTTTGTTCATGGTGTCTCCTTCACTGGGTAGAGGTTAATAGAAAGGTACATTTCATAGTTACCTTAGCATAAAGGAGTATAAAAGTCAAAGTCGGGGGGGGCTACACATTCTACTCTCCCAGCCTTAGTTTAATAATACAAAAGTCATTTTTATTAGCTGACTTTGAAAAATAAAATAAGCCATTCGAACAATGTCCGAAAGGCTTATTTTTTGGATAAAATATTATTTCAGCAAATATTTTATTTGTCCAACTTCTTTTTAAAATTATCTTGGTAAGCATTTTTTATTGAGGTGTATGGATCAACTGCACCTTCTACTATTTCCCGATAGGAATTTTTGGTGCCATACTCATTGGTCACTTTTATTCCTCCAGCAATGGTGCTATCAGGAAAACCAAGATACATTACTGGATCGAGAGGCAGACCCAACACCGATCCTACGGTATTTCTGGGATTGGATGGTCCGAAAATGGGCCAAACAATAAAGGGTCCCGAGGGTATTCCCCAACTGGCAAGAACTTGAGAAATATCTTCAGCATCGAAATTATCATCAATATAATAGATATCGACAACCCACAACCCAAAAGCATTAAATACAGGTGCCCAAAAATCAACAATAGCTTCTTCGCCTTTACCTTGAAGCAGATCGCCAACAAATCGAAGTGGCATTGTTACATTGTAGAAAATGTTAGTAATGCCAGTTTTTATTGGATCAGGTACGATTTTTTCGTAGGCATCTGTCACTGGGAAAAACACATAATTGTATAATCCATCGTTTAGCCAAAACATTGGCCTGTTTATAAACTCCAAAGGATCATCAAAAGTTTCTTCTTCGTAGTTGTCACTGGTTGCCCGATTAAAATATGGGTCTTCCGCCTGACCTGAATCCGTTTCTTTCTTTGCACAGCCACTGTTTAAAAACAAAAAAACAATAAGCAGTCCCATCGCTAATAATTTTTTCTGCATAACATCCTCCCAAGGTTGATTGTTGAACAAAATGAAAAGAGCAAGAAGTGTCTGTAGTATATATATTTTTGCTGAAATGTCAAGATTATTTTTGTATAAAAAAACCGCTTCGGTAGTAGTTACTACTGAAACGGCTTTTGGGGTTGGATTATTCGATTTCGAACCACCCTTTTAATCTTTCCTGAATTTCTGGTGGCAGCGATCTTATTCGCGTAATGCATTTCTCTTCAAAGACAGGGTATCCGCCTTCAATCGAGAAACGATCATTAGGTGCGTAGTGAGAGAGCTCTCTCTCCAACACCTTTTCCCCGTCCTTTATTTTGAGAGTAATGGAATCTACAATTACCTCGCCGGATTGGCTGTGGTAGATGCTATAACCTGTAATGGTTTCATCTTTCATAATGTTAATCCGACAAGTTACATCTGACGCATACAGAGAATGGCTGAATAGCATCGCACTATTCATGTTTTCCTTCAATTCTTCTTGCCATTCTTCATCAGCAAAAACAGGGGAAGAAAGTGATATAGAGAGAACTACACTTACTAAAAATACAGTGCAAAATTTCATTATTTTCCTCCAAATATTAAGAACATTCTTCCTGAAAAATTCTGGATTTTTACTAAAAGTAATAAACCCGCCTATTTAACTGTAATGATATATTATACACCCAAAAAGTAATTTTGTCAACAATTTGCAGATGATTCTTGTAGATGATTCTATTTTGAAATGCAATTGAATTGACCTAAACTACGCTTTTTAGTGTGGCATGGTCTGAAATCCTGCGTAATATAAACGGTCTTGCGATCGTTTTTTTGTATAAAAAAAGCCGTCCCCACATATCAATGATATGCATTTGGAACGGCTCGTGTCGGAATTAACTATTAATACGCATCGAGCTTAATGATGGCTATATCAATTTTGCTCGCAACTTCAAATCTTAGATCCCCAGCGAAATAGGGAAAGAACAAACATTTTTTCCCTGTAATTTTAGTCAATGGAGAAGACTCATCATTGCAAAACAGTTCTTCGTTTATTCCTTGCAAGAATTTTCTTGCGGCAAAAATTGAGGTATCTTCGCTCATCACTAAAAAAAATTCAGCAGTCTCTTTATTTTTCACAACTACCATTTTGGTTGACTCCGGATGGTCTTTCAACGCAGGTTCATTACAAGAATGTTGTCGCCGAATGTTAGAAAGAAGAAACGTGGTGTTTCCAACTGTGAGCTTGCCTCCACTAGCAGAGGAAAACAAGTCAGCTATGAAATTAATTTCTTGAGCCCTTGTTTTTTTGTCGGAAGGATAGATGCGTACGACAATTGAAGTGTCGGGGCCTTCTGTATCAATGATGACAAATTTACCATTGATAATAACTAATTTTTCAAGCGCTTCAGTCATTATTCCTGTTGTTCCTGTTGTTTTTTTCAAGGTACACCTCCTAGTATAATTTTTTTTGCCTAATAATAGGCTTTAATAGATGATTGTATCCATGGATCTTTCCTTAATGGATATAACATTGTAGTCTGAAAAAAATAAAAAGTCAAATCAACTGGGATAGCTTAATGCCTTGAAAAAGTTTAATCAAAAAGCCATCCACGAGGGATGACTTTTTGCTTTGTTGGGGCGGTAGGATTCGGACCTACGCATCGTGGAACCAAAATCCACTGCCTTACCGCTTGGCTACGCCCCAATTTAGTTTTTGTATTTAGTATCTCGCATCTGGTATACAAAATACCACTTACTAGATACTATTATTTCTCCACCACCACCTTTGCGCCCATAAGTTCCATCGCGGAGCTTAGGAGTGAATTTTGCCCGTCTGCAACGCTATGAGCATCATCGATGGGCTGACTTTCTTCTATTTTCGGCGCATCAGCAATGCCAGCCTCTTTATTGGTGACAATTTTCAGGAGAATTTTTAACCCTAGAATTTTACCAAGAACGGACTCGACTGTCAACTTGTTCGCGTGATCATTCAATTTTTCCTTGTAGAAGTCATAGGGAGTGGCAATGGTTATTTCTGCGCCAGTAACCGCAATAGCTTGGCAGTTGGAAGCAAGCAGGGCTGCGAGAGAATGATTGTGATTTTTTATTTCCTCTAATAACTTTCTCCAATTATTTTGCACCGTGTATAAATCAGTATCGCCAGTTGGCAATGCTGGTTCTGTGCTTTCAATAACGGGATCCTCTTCTTGGATAACAACAGTTGTAGGTTGAACAATCGCAGTTGGTTCTGCAATAGGAATATTTTGCACAGGCATTTGCAAATTGATGTCGCCTTGCGTTTCTTGTTTGCTATAGTCAGTGGAATTGGCTGGAAAAGTGTGGGTAGCACGGATGATAGCAATTTCGAGAGGCAATTGTGGCAACATAGAATTGGCAATTTTATTACGCGCTTCAAGCAAAAGATTGAGCGTCAGAATAATAACAGGCAACTCAGCTTTTTCAATTTGTTGCAACATTGTCTGCAGTTGTTCTTGTGTTGCTTCGGAAGTGAAATAATTTTTTAGTTCCGGATTTATTTTAAGCAACATCAATTGACGCAGATAGTTGATAAGTGATTTAGCAAAAATTTGCAAATCATAGCCATTATTCAAAAGCTCATTTATTTTAGTAATTGCACTAGTCGCATCTTTTTGCAAAATCATGCTAGTGATTTCAGCTGCAAATTTACGATCTGTGGTGCCTAGAATTTCCTCCACTTCTGTGGCAGTGATGTTTTTATCTTCTAGTGCAATAACTTGTCCGAACAAACTTTCTGCATCTCGCATTCCACCTTCGGCCGCAATAGCAATCATTTCCAAAGAAGCTGCGTCAATAGTAATCTTTTCACTCTTTGCAATATTAGATAATTTTTCAATAATATTTTCAATTGGCAGACGTGTGAAATCAAATCTTTGGCAACGGGAAATAACTGTGGCGGGGACTTTATGAATTTCCGTTGTGGCCAGAATGAAAATCACATGTGCTGGTGGTTCTTCTAGAGTTTTCAACAATGCATTGAAAGCACCGCTGGAAAGCATATGCACTTCATCGATAATATAGACTTTGAATTTCAATGATGTTGGTGGCAGTCCGATTGTTTCACGCAATTCACGAATATTATCCACGCCAGTGTTAGAAGCGGCATCAATTTCAATGATATCGAGTGATTTGTTTTCATTGATCATTTGGCAACTTGGACATTTTTCACAACTAATAGCATTAGATAGGTCGGTGCAGTTAACTGTCTTAGCTAGAATTCGAGCAATCGAAGTTTTTCCGGTTCCGCGCGGTCCGGTGAAAAGATAGGCTTGGCCGATGTGATTATTTTTAATAGCATTAGAAAGAGTCTGAACAATATGTTTTTGTCCAATTACTTTCTCAAAATTTCCTGGTCGATATTTGCGGTAGAGAGTTGAAGTCATAAAAATATGTAAATTGCAGTAGTAAATTATTATGTAGTAAGTCTAGTATATCATATTAAAAAAGAAAAGAAAAAACGCCATTTTCTTGGCGTTTTTCTCAGGAATTTTGCTATTTCTTGAATACCCAGAATTTGTAGCCCACAAAGTTCCAAAAAAGTCCGACAGCTGTTCCGCAGATAGCACCAATATTGCCCCACAGCTGTCCATTAATTGCAATGTTTGCGAAGATTGGTTGAACAAAACTTACGACTAGTGTGGCGGTAGTAACATTAATTATGGCACCCACAAGACTGACGCCAATAAATTGATAGAATTTTTTATCATTATCTGTTTGTGATTTATCTTGGAATGTCCAATGCTTGTTGACATAGTAGCTGAAAATAACGGCGGATAAAAATGACAATGCTTTGAAGAATGAATAATAGACACCCTGACTTTGGCTGGTGGTGTACATTAAAACATTAAGGACAACTAAATCTACACCAGTGTTCATTATTCCAACAACAAAAAATTTTGCAAACTGTTGGATAAATGGGAAGCGTGCTAATAATTCTTTCATTTTGTATTTCTATTTATTCGTTTAAAGGTTTATTAAGTTCTTGTCTGAGTTCTTCAATGTCTGGTGCCCATTCATCAACTATGGAAAATTTCTTCGGAGTTGTTTCAATTTCATCTTCTGCAGGCTTGATTTCCAAAGCTGTTTTTGCAAGCGCGTCAATTTCATCATCAGGAGTGTGTTTGTGTGCTTCGGTTTTTTTCATTGAAGCAAAACTACGCATCGCGCTACCTGTTTGAATTACATTTTCGATAGAAGCCCAATCAGAATCAATGTCACGCGGAGTCACAATTGTAACTTCATCACCCGGTTCAACTTTGAAATAGGTGATGGAAGCCAAAAGCACGCGATAGGGTTTTCCGTTGGCGATTATGAAATAGTTCCCATCCGCATCTTGATTGACTGTTCCAATGAGTTGGCTTCTTTCAATTGGTCCGATTTGTTTGTAGATGAAAGAACCATCTGAAGTGATTGTCAATTTCAACATATCGCCTTCAATCAGTTTTGATTTTGAAGCATAGTTGGCTGGCACAGGATATTGTTTTCCGTCAGAGCCAATCATAATTTGACCATCGAATGTTCCTTCGATGACTCGACCATCACCATCCTCATCTGTTTTTTTTCTGCGTCCAACTTTCTTTTTGCCTTCCAATTGAAGAAGCATTGCTTTGGCGGATTGCAAACTCTTTTCCGAGTTATAGATCATCTCGCGCAAAGCTTGGACTTTATCTGAAATATTTTCAATTTGTTCTTTATCTTCCATTTTGTTTTTTTATTTTTAATCTGCCAGAAGGCAAATATTTTATTTTTTATTTTACATCTAAATTATACAATCATATCTCATAGTGTGCAAGAGTTAGTAGGATGATGGCGGTGTGGATAAAAGTTTAGATGCTATGTGTGTACATATTGCTATGACACTATTGACTTTTGAGTTAGATTGCAGTAGAATTAATAATTAGTTTTTTCCAAATAAAATAGTTTAAAATTCAACTAGGCTCACAGAGCTAATGGAGTATTGAATATGTACCGTGGTGCTTGCAATAACTGTGATGCATCTTTCATTTTTTAATTCAGAAATAAGGGAGAGTAAAATGAGCCAGCAGAGAATGTCTTATTCAGGAATAGATATGCAAAGATTGTTGTTAGTTCTACAATGGGCGTTTGGAAAATTGTTTAATGTGAATCCAAAGGATTGGGAGGAGAAAGATGTATATTAAAAACACAGTTCCATTGATTACCGAAGAAATTGGCTGGGACGATTTGCATGTGGCTCTCCGAGGTTTGCAAATGGCAAATTCAAACAATCTGCTGTTGGGATCTAATGGCGGAAGAGTTAGCAATCTTCTTTATTTTCGGGACCATGTGGCTAATCGTAAAATGACTATTGTTGGAGCCCAAATCGTTGGCTCCCTGGCACTGAATTTTTTTCTTTATGGAGAAACAAGATTGGCGACTCCTGAATCCACGTTTCTTCTTCACGAATGTCGCTGGACGCTCGGAGGAGAGGAGGTTACAAAAGGTGAGGCACAAATGAGGGCATTGTTGCATGAATACAACCGAGATTTTGAAAGATATCACTACTGGTCAGACGTGCATCAGAAGTTGACGATATTTGATCAAATCACAATTGAGCTGATGTCCCAAAAAACCAATTTGTCAGCCTACGCCGTGGCGAAATTAATACGAGAGGAGTCGTATTTTGATGTTGATTGTGCTCTACATTATGGCATTATTCACGATGTCGTAGATGCGCAACAGATTGCTCTTTTGCCTCAACTCGGGGTTTTCGAACCATGGTGAGAAATTTCTCTCGCTAAGTTGTAGCCCAAAGGCCTTATGATGAAGTTTATCATAAGGTCTTTTTTATTTGCCCAAAGCTAGGTTTTGACATAGAATTGAGACATGAAATATTTGAAGGAAATTCCATTTTTTGAAAATGCATCGGACGGGATGCATTGTTTTCAGGCGTCTTTGAAAATGATTATGAAATATTTTTGGCCGGATGAAAATTATTCTTGGGATGAATTAGATAAAATAACCTCCAAGGCTCCTGGTTTATGGACTTGGCAAATGGCTGGATTGATTTGGTTACAGGAAAAAGGATTAGAAATTAAAGCCATTGAAGTTTTTGATTATAAAAAATTTGCGGAATTAGGCGGACAATATTTATTGGATGAATTTGGGGAAGAAGTAGGAAAGGCACAAATAGAACATAGTGATATCAGTCAAGAATTAGAATTCGCTAAAAAATTTAGTGAAGTCATTGATATAGAAAAAAGAATCCCCACGATTGAGGATGTAAAAAAGTTATTACAGGATGATTATGTAATCGTTGTTAATGTTAATTCAAGGGTGTTGCGCAAAACGGATGGGTATAGTGGACATTTTATTGTAGTTAAGGGTTTCGATGAAGATGGCTTTATCTTAAATGATCCAGGCTTGCCAGGAATTGAAAATATGAAAGCTGGCTTTGAATTATTTGAAAAAGCTTGGGCCTATCCAAATGAAAAAGCTAAAAATATTATGGCTTTTAGAAAATAATTATGAATGAAAAATTATTTTAATTGGCGGGTCTATTCCCTAGGACCGTCCTAAGCGACCTAAGCGAGTTTTAATTGCGGCGAATTCGCCACAATTAAATGCAATGCAATTTCCTTCCATACGACCATGTATGGAAGGATTTTTTTGATGGGGAATTGACAGGTTTTGATGTAGTGATATAATATCATTATAACAAACTAAAATAAAAAAAATGAACGAATTAATAAACATAAAAGTTATTCAAAAAGATTTTAATGGGGAAAAGAAAAGATTTGTGAATGCGAGGGAGTTGTACAAATGGTTGGGAGTTGGCAGGGATTTTTCTAATTGGATAAAAGATAGGATTAAAAAATATGATTTTGTAGAAGACTTGGATTTTTTCCTGACCTTCGCCAAATTTGGCGATGGATTTGATGGCTTCAATAAAGCAAAAGCTATTGACCCAAAATCTGGAAAAATCTTAGCCAAAGAATATGTTATTTCAATTGATATGGCTAAGGAGTTGGCAATGTTAGAAAATAACGAAAAAGGAAAGATGGTTAGAAAATATTTTATAAGAGTTGAGCGCGGTTTTAAAAAAGTGATGCGGGTTGCAACTAGAGATCCGAAATTCATCAACCAATTATCGAGTCAGTTTTTTGAAACTCGCGAAGAGACGAAGGAATTTCGCAAAGACTTTACTGATTGTATAAAAGATTTTGTAGCAGTGAAAAATTATGGTACTTATACCGACATGTTCTACAGCTTTTTGTTTTTAGAAAGAGCTAAAGAGTATCGTAAACTTTTAAATTTGGCCAAGAATGATTTTACTAGAAATTTCATGTATGAAGAAATAATTTTTATTATAGGTGCTTTTGAAACTGGATTGGCTGGGGAAATTGAGAAAGAATTTAAAAAATTAGGCAGAATGTTGACGCAAGAAGAGTTTGAGAAAATTTTTAGAGATTTTTCTTCAACAAGAAATTGGTTGGTCTATCAAAAAAGAGCGCGTAACATCATGGCGACATATGATGAAGAATTGCGAAGAATTAAACATCCGAAACTTATCGATTATAGAAAAGAATTTAGTCAGGAAGATATCCAGAAGCTTTTGGCATGAATAATTCTAAGAGTATGTATAATTTGTATATACCATTGAAGTCTCAATTGAGGGCGGTAAACGGAGAATGATTTGTGCCAATATGGGGGAAATTTTTCGTAAAAATTTTAATCTTATAGAATTCTATAAAATTAAAAAAGGAACAACTTGATTTAGTTAAAAAATATGAAAAACTAAAAGTTCGTAGTTGCTAGATTTTTAAGCTACTTTACACAAAAATTCAGCCTGTCAAAGGGCTGTTTTTTGTTTTCTGGGCTGTGGATAACTCACCCTTGCCATTGTGGCAGAGTGGAGTAGAATAGGGAGGTAGGCAATACAAGTGGGGCGAAGTGGATAATCACCCTACGAATTACGAATACGCTACGCTTTACGAATGTACGAATTATACGAATAAAAAATTATATGTTTATCGGAGAATATTCACATTTGGTTGATGAAAAAAAAAGATTGGCAGTACCAAGCAAGTTTCGCGTGGAGTTGAAAAATAAAGTAGTGGTGACCCGCGGGTTGGATAAATGTTTGTTTGTCTATCCGATGAAAGCTTGGGAAGAGTTGGCCGGAAAATTAGGCAACTTGCCAGTTGGAGAAGCTGACACACGAAGTTTCACCCGTTTGATGCTGGCAGGAGCGGTGGATGTGGATGTGGACAAGCAAGGACGAATTTTGATTCCGGATTATTTGAAAATTTATGCAGGTTTAGCAAAAAATGTTGTCATCGCAGGCCTCTATAATCGTTTAGAAATCTGGGATGAAAAAAGATGGGATGCCTATAAGAAAGGTGCCGAAAAGAATTCTGATGAAATCGCTGAGCAACTTGGTAAGTTAGGAGTGTACTAAGATTTATAAATTAAGATTATTGAGATGACTGTTATTCATAAACCGGTTTTGTTGAAAGAAAGCATAGCAGGACTAAATTTAAAAGACGGATCTCGTGCTGTGGACGCCACTCTGGGGGGAGGCGGACACAGCAGTGAGATATTGAAGATAATTGGTAAGAAGGGCAAGCTAATTGCAATCGACCAAGATGTGGTAGCGATTGAAAATTTCAGAAAAGAATTTCCCAATGCAGAACGCGTTGTGCTGGTTAACGACAATTTTGCAAATATAAAAAATATTTTAGCGGAATTGAAAGTTGATTTAGTAGATGCAATTTTGGCAGATTTGGGATATTCCTCAATGCAACTGGAAGATGAGCAAATCGGGATGAGTTTTTTGAAAGATGCTCCATTAGATATGCGCCTCAATAGAGATGGCGAACTGACAGCCAAGCAAATTGTCAATGAATATTCACAAGGCGAGATTGCTAGGATTATTAAAAAATATGGAGAAGACCGTTTTGCTAGATATATTGCAAAGAAAATTGCTGATTATAGAAAGACAAAGCAGATTGAAACGACAACAGAATTAGTGGAGATTATAAATTCCGCGATACCAGAAAAATTCAAACACGGCAAGTTACATCCAGCGACGAAAACATTTCAGGCGTTGCGTATTGAAGTCAATCACGAATTAGAAGTTTTAGAGAGGTTTATTCCGCAAGCGATTGAGGCTCTGGCTCCAGGCGGACGATTGGTAATCATCGCGTTTCATTCATTGGAAGACCGCATCGTGAAAAGTGTTTTTCGCGAATATGCCAAAGGTTGTATCTGCCCGAAAGAATTTCCAATTTGTCAGTGTGAAAATTTGCCGAAAGTAAAAACAATCAACAAAAAGCCAATCATACCTACAGCAGAAGAGATGGAAGAAAATCCCCGTGCCAGAAGTGCCAAGTTACGCATTTGTGAAAAATTATAGACAAAAATATAGGTGCTAAAAAATAAATATAAATATACAATTTATTGTCAGGGGGCTGAAAATAAATGTCACGGATTTTTATTCTAAATAAGTCTGCCGTCAGCTTGCAAAAAGCTCGCGTGCAAAGAACCTCAGCTACTTTCAGTGGGAGGTTTTTGGGTGGTAAAAAAGCAATTAATGCTGGTAGTGCTAGAATAAACCTAGTTTCATTAGTTTTCACTGTTGTGATTTGTACTTTTATGGCAGGAGCATTCTATTTATATCAAGTAAACAATATCGCTACTAAAAGTTATGAGATTCGTGATTTAGAAAGTCAAATTCAAGAATTGAGCAAGGAAAGTAAAAAAATGGAAATTCGTGAAGTCGAACTTCGTTCAATGTATAATATTGAAAAAGCTTCGCAAGATCTAAACTTGGTTAATTCTGCGGATGTAACCTATGTGGAGATGAGTGGACCGGTAGCGATGAAATAATTTTCTCTTGATGACTGGATTATTAGTATTACTTTATTTACATTATGTTTGCTATAAATAAAAAAAAATCAGAGGAACTTTCTAACGGAAGGATACATGTATTAACTTTTTTGTTTTTTGCAATAATTGGAATTCTCCTTTTTCATTTTTACGCTTTGCAATTTGTACAACATTCACAATATCAAGCACTGGCTAATGGACAACATTCTTTTTTTAAAAATTTAATTCCTGAGCGTGGAGAAATTTTTATGAAAGATAAAAATGGCTCATATCCAGCGGCGGTCAATCGTGCGACAAAGATGGTTTATGCCATTCCGACAGAAATAGAAAACCCAGATGCAACCGCCTTCATGGTAGCAGAAATTTTGCAACTAGATGCGGTCGAACTTAAGGGTAAATTTGAAAAGAGTGATGATATGTATGAGCCTCTAAAACACAGATTGAGTGATGAAGAAATTGATAAGATAAACAATTCTAAATTGAAAGGCATCTATTTATCAGATGAGAGCTATCGCTATTATCCTTCTGGCGAACTAGCAGCAAATGTTGTTGGATTTGTAGGATGGAAGGATGATTCATTAGGTGGGCGTTATGGATTGGAATCATATTTTGATGAAGAATTGAAAGGCGTAAAAGGTTCAATTTTTCAACAGCGAGATGCTTTTGGCGGCTGGATAGGTATGGGTAACAAAGAATTTTCTGAAGCAAAAAATGGTGACACTATTTTTCTAACAATTGATCATATCGTACAATATCAAACTGAACGAATTCTCAAAAATGCAGTTTCCAAATATGGAGCAGATGGTGGCAGTATAATTGTGATGGAGCCGGAGACGGGAAAAATATTATCAATGGCGAGTTTTCCATCCTTTAACCCAAATGAATATGCAAGAGTTGAGAATATTGATAATTTTCGTAACACAGCGGTGAATGATGCCTATGAACCGGGAAGTATTTTCAAACCGTTTACTATTGCTGCAGGACTCGACAGTGACAAGATCACACCTGATTTAACTTATACGGATACTGGTGCAGTCACTGAAGCTGGATATACGATAAAAAATTCTGATTTGAAAGCTAATGGTTTACAAACAATGACGGAAGTTTTGGAAAAATCTCTAAATACAGGTGTGATTTATGTAGAAAAATTAGTAGGGAATAAAAATTTTGCTGATTATATCGAAAGATTTGGTTTTGGCGAAAAAACAGGAATAGAGTTAATAGGTGAGGCTGATGGCAATATTAGTAATTTAAAAAATCTGAAAAGTAATATTCAATTTTTCACAGCTTCTTTTGGACAAGGCGTTACTACTACACCAGTCCAATTAGCAGTTGCTTATGGAGCCATTGCTAATGGTGGAACATTAATGAAACCACAGATTGTGAATAGAATAGTTCACCCTGATGGACGAGAAGAAGTTATTGACCCGCAAGAAGTACGACGAGTTATTTCTCAAAAAGCAGCGATGCAGACAGCGCAAATTTTACGAAGCGTGGTGGTGAAAGGTCATGGTAAGAGAGGTGATGTTCCTGGGTTTCTGGTTGGAGGCAAAACTGGGACAGCACAAGTTGTTGATGCGGAAACCAAGGGTTATTCAGAGGATAAATTCACCGGCTCATTCGCTGGCTTTGCACCAATTAATGACCCAAAATTTACGATTATTGTTAAATTAGACACTCCAAAAAATGTTGAATGGGCTGAATCAAGTGCTGCGCCAGCCTTTGGAGAATTGATGAAATTTTTGTTAGAATATTATAATATCGAGCCAACCGAGGAATATACTCAAAAAGATTTGGAATTATTTAATCAGTCACATAACTTGATTCAATTTAAAAAAGAAGAAGATACTGCTACTAATGTTGTTGTGACTAATTCAGAAACCACAGAAAAAGAGAAGGATAATGCTGATTAATTTAAAATATACTACATATTGTCGAGGCTTTATCTCTGCTAGGCTAAACTCTGAAGAGGAGAAGTTTCTGATGGGGACATAACGTTAATTGAAAGTTAGATAAAAATAATGATAAATGAAAAGCCTAAAAAAATATTAATTCTGCAGAAAATTCTACGCATAGCAGCTGTTTTGGTATTGAAAAAATATAATCCTAAGATAATCAGTATCACTGGTTCAGTAGGAAAAACTTCAACTAAGGAAGCTGTTGCAACTGTTTTAGCTAGTAAATTTCGTGTAAGGAGAACTGAAAAAAACTATAATAATGAAATCGGCTTGCCATTGACTATTATTGGTGCCAGCAGTGGTAATCATTCTCTTTTTGGGTGGTTAAAAGTTTTTTTGCAATGGTTGTGGATTATGATTTTGCCAATTGAATATCCAGAAATTTTAATTTTGGAAATGGGTGCAGATCGCCCAGGGGATATTCAGTATTTAACTAGTTTTATCAATTCAAGTGTTGGTGTGATTACGGATATTTCATATAGTCACGTAGAATTTTTCAAAAATGTCGAAGGCGTGGCTAAAGAAAAAAGCATTTTGGTGAAAAAATTAGAAGAGAGAGGTCTGGCAGTGATTAATGTAGATAATCCATATGTTGCAAAATTAAATCAGCCAGCTGACGGACAAATAAAATGCAAAGTAGTTTCTTTTGGTTTTTCACAAGTGGCTGATATGCGTGCGACTGACGTTTCTTTTAGTTATGTGGGATCTGACGCGTGCGATTTGAATGGCTTGAGCTTCAAATTGAATTATAAAGGCACAACTATCCCGATGCGGTTAAATAATGTTCTAGCGAAACATCAGATCTATGCCGTTCTAGCCGCCGTGGCAGTTGGTGATGAATTTGGCATTAATTTGGTTGAAGCAGGAGCGGCATTAGAAAATTTTTCATTGCCAGTTGGTCGGATGAATTTGCTATGTGGCATAAAAAATACGCATATAATCGATGATACTTATAACTCATCACCAACTTCAGCTGGTGCGGCTCTAGAATCGCTAGGCGAGATAAAAGCAAAGAGAAAGATTGCAGTTCTAGGCGATATGCTAGAATTGGGTCAGGAAGAAGAATTGCAACACAAAGCGATGGGTAAAAAGTTTGCTGAAATTCGCGGGGATATATTTTTCGCAGTTGGTGACAGAATGAAAAAAGCGGGAGAAGAATTAGTTAAAAATAATTTTCCAGAAAAGGATATTTTTTATTTTGAAAATCCAAATGAGGCTGGCAGAAAATTACAAGAAATTATGCGCGAAGGAGATTTGATTTTAGTGAAGGGTTCACAAGGAATGCGAATGGAAAAAATTGTTGAGGAAGTAGTGGCTAATCCATTGGAAACTGAGAATATTTTATGTCGACAGACTGAAAGATGGCGTGAAATTCCGTTTACAAAACCATAAGATGCCAATATTTTGCAAACAAAAGACAATTTCTTTCGGAGAGTGTTTTTTGTTTTTCTAAATAAGAAAGAGGCAAAAGCTTTGATTTTTTCTGGAACTTGTGTAAACTGATCTTATTGGCCTCATCGTCTACCGGTTAGCCCGCCTCGCGTCGACCAGTCTCGAATCGTCAAGAAATCCTTTCGAGACGAGGCGGACGAGCGGTCGCCCGCTTCGACTCGATGAAACATCTTGTCGAATCGAGGCGAGTCTCCGCGAGTCGAGGCGGGGACGTCAGGTTCTCATCCTGGAAATAGGGTTATAATTACTGATATGTTATTTTTCATTTATTATTTAGTTAGCGAAGATAGAACAAAAACATACGTTGGTTTTTCTGATGATTTGGATAGAAGAATTTCGGAACATTCCGCTGGTAAAGTAAAAACAACAAAAAATTTTGGTAAATTTAGTTATAGAATTTTGGAGAAAGTTAATGACATCAGATTAGCTAGAATTGCTGAGAAATATTGGAAGTCAGCTGCAGGCAGAAAAAGATTAAAAATGGAATTTAGTATATAATAGAAAAATGGCCTCATCGTCTACCGGTTAGGACGTCAGGTTCTCATCCTGGAAATAGGGGTTCGATTCCCCTTGAGGCTACCAAAAAAAAGACTTTCCAATTTTTGCCAGCGATTTTACAGAGTGGACGACAAGTCCATCGCGTATTGGTTAGGCAGTAGAAAAGAACTTTTGTTACATTGTAAAAAAGACGCTCTCGTGTTAAATTATAAATATAAATCGTCTCTTAATTAGCTCACCAAAAAATATGGCAATACTTATCGCAACGTCTATTTTAATTAGTGCATTGATTGGAATGGTAGTAAGTGCATTCTTTTTGCACTTTACAACAAGAATCTTAAAAGTTGAAGGAGCTTCTTACAAGAAAGCATTGAAAGTTAAGGTTATTTTTACACTAATGGGCATTATTCCTGCACTCATCACTTTTGGTTTATTTTCTATGTTGAAGATTCCTTTCGCAAATGAAATAGTCATGAGTGTTGTTGGTTTTTTTATTGCTAATTTTCTTTATAAAAAATATTATCAAACTGATACGCGAAAAAATATTAAAATATATGTTGTTGAATATGTTTTAACTATAATTGTAACTTTTACTTTGGTTTTTTTAATTGTTTTGCCCATACGACTTTTCGTCTTTCAACCATTCACAATGCAAGGCGCTAGCATGGAGCCAAATCTTAAAGATGGACAATATATGTTATTCAAAGAATATGATAAAAACTATCAGCGAGGAGAGGTTATTGTTTTTAAATATCCAAAGAATGAAGAGCAATATTTTTTAAAAAGAATTATTGGATTACCGGGAGAAAAAGTGTGGATTAAAGATGGCGAGATAACTATATATAACAGTGCAAAACCAGATGGGTTCATTTTAGACGAGAGTGCTTATCTTCCAAATGATGCAAAAACCGCAGGAGAGATTGCAATTGCCTTGAAAAATGATGAATATTTTGTAATGGGCGATAATAGAATGTTTAGTTCAGACTCTAGGTCTTGGGGACCATTAAAAAGCGGATTGATTATCGGAAAATATTGGACGACATTTAATTTACCAACTAAATAAGAAAAAAATGATTTACAACTCTCAAAATTTGCCGTTAAGTAAAAAGAAGATAATTAAAAAAACAATTAGTTCAGTGGCAATATTGCCAATGTTTTTTCTTCTGATAATTTTCCCAATTATATCCCTTTTGTCTGCTAGTAGGGGATCTAAGATTGAATATGGGGGTCTTTTTCAGGTATTCTTATTTTTCTTCATTCCATTTTTATTACTTTTAATAACGTCTGTAATTTATCAATACCTGTATTATAAATACTATTATTATAATTTTGAACAAGATTCAGCAGAAATTAGGAAGGGTGTTGTAGCAAATTCAACTGGACATGTCAGATATAGTAAGATACAAAATATTTTTGTAGATCAAGATTTTTTTGACAGGTTTTTCGGTCTTTATGATGTGCATTATGAAACCGCAGGTGAATCATCGAGCTTTTATTCTCATGTCGATGGAATAGAAAAAGAAAATGCAGATAAGCTAACGCTATTTTTAAACTCTAGGGTTGCGAATAAGGATCTTCAGAGCCAAATGACAAATGAAGAAAAGAAAAATGAAAATTCCACAAATACTGAAAGTAATGATGGCAGGATACTTAATCGTGACAATGTTCCTATAGAAAAGAGAATAATACTTCTTGGAGTTTTATATAAAACATTGATTTTTTCACTTATTTTGCTTGTCGTAGAAGCTGAAATTATTGATTTGATTAAAATTAGTGAGTCCATTCAAACTTTTATGTTTTTTAGTATAGTCCCAATAGTATTGATTGGAAGTTATTTTTATGAGACGATATGGTATAAAAATTTTTATTTTAAATTTGATAGTCAGGGCGGAATTATTAAAGAAAAAGTTTTATCCTCAAGAAATACTAGCGTTTACTTTAATCGAGTTCAGAACATTGATATATTTCAGTCAATTGATGAAAGGGTTTTGAGGTTGTATAGATTAAGACTAGAAACTGCAGCAGAGGGAACTGCTTTAATTCCTATTGAAATTAAGGGTCTTAATAAAAAGAATGCAGAAATTCTAAAAAATTTCCTCTTGGAGAAATCCATGCGATATCAATTAATTTAATTTCCATTGTCCACCCTAACTTGCAAAATAATCAAAAGAGAGGGTTATTTTGCAAATAAAAGACAAATTCTTTCGGAGAGTGTTTTTTGTTTTTCTAAATAAGAAAGAGGCAAAAGCTTTGATTTTTTCTGGAACTTGTGTAAACTAATCTTATTGGCCTCATCGTCTACCGGTTAGCCCGCCTCGCGTCGACGAGCGGTCGTCTCCGCGAGTCGAGGCGGGGACGTCAGGTTCTCATCCTGGAAATAGGGGTTCGATTCCCCTTGAGGCTACTATTTAGACCCGTTGTGTATAAATATTAACTGCTAAAATATGGCGGATGCAAAGAAATCATTATTAGAATTTAAGCAGAAAGTGGATCTAGTGTTGGATGCTTTTTTTGAGCAAGTAATTGCAGAAAATAAGGATATTGATAAAAATATCACAGATGCTATTGCATATGCCCAAAAAATTACGATGTCTGGTGGAAAAAGAGCACGAGCTGCTTTTGTGTATTATGGATATATTGCTGCGGGTGGAAAAGAAAGAAAGAAGATAACTCAGGCTAGTATCAGCATCGAACTTATTCATTCTTTTCTTTTGATGCATGATGACATTATTGATAGAGACAGTTTGCGTCATGGAGTGAAAACTACGCATATTTATTATAGCGAAATAGCAAAGAAATATTTTAAAAATAAGGATTGTGATCACTTTGGAAATTCAATGGCAATTATCATTGGAGATATGTTAAATAGTCTCGGCAATCGAGTTTTGTTTGAATCAAAATTTTCACCAGAATTGATAATAAAAGCTTTGCATCGGATGCAAGACATTGTTTCTTCGACCATAATTGGTGAAACTGAAGATGTAATGATCGAAAACTTTGGCAAAGCGACAGAGGCTGAGATTATGAAGATGTATAAAAATAAAACTGCAAAATATACGATAGAAGGCCCATTGCATTTAGGTGCAATTTTAGCGGGTGCTGATCAGGAGTTTTTGCGTTCTCTAAGTGCTTATTCAATTCCAGCCGGCATTGCTTTTCAGATTCAGGATGATATCTTGGGTGTTTTTGGCAATATTAATAAAACCGGCAAACCAGTTGGATCGGACGTGAGACAAGGCAAGCAGACAATTCTAGTAGTTAAAGCGTTAGAAACAGCGAATAGCACGCAAAAAGAAATTTTCAAAAAATGTTTAGGTAATGATGCTTTGACACAATCTGATTTGGAGCAATTCAGGACAGTCATCATCGAAACTGGTTCTTTGGAATATGCGCAAAAATTAGCGAGAATCTTAATTAGCGAGGCCAAACAGAAGATAGATCAAGTTGCTATGGAAGAAGAGTCTAAAGAGTTTTTAGTGGGCATTGCGGATTATGTGCTGAATCGGGAGGTCTAAAAACCTGATATAGAGACGCGGTTTACAGTTGGGTTGCCTATTTTATGATTTCAGGTTAAAATTTATATACATAATAGAAAAATTAAGAGCCTATTTATTTTGTAACAGGTCTATTAATTTGAATAAGAGCTTCTGTTTAAAATACGAAAGTTCCGTTACTAGCTATGATAGAAGAAACATTAAATAATATGCCAGCTCATTTGGCTATCATTCCGGATGGTAACCGCCGTTGGGCCAAAGCACGAGGACTTGAACCTTGGGATGGTCATGAGGCGGGGGCTAAAAACACGGAAAAAATTATTCGCTACGCATTGAAAAAAGGTGTGCAGTGTTTAACTATTTGGGGTTCCTCAATAGATAATCTAAAAAAACGTCCTATTGCGGAAAAAAAAGCGCTGTTGGCTGTGTATAAAAAATATTTTGAAAGGCTTTTAAATGGAACTGATATCGATGAAAACGAAGCTAAAATAAATTTTATCGGTAGGTGGGAAGAGCAATTTCCAGATTCGTTGAAAATTATTATTTATGCCTTGATTGAAAAAAGTAAAAATTACAAAAAGAAGATGCTGAATTTTATGCTGGCTTACAATGGTGATGACGATATGTTGATGGCAATTTCTAAAATCCAAAATAAATATGACAAAAACGTTGAAATAACCGCGAATATACTGAAAGAAAATTTAATGACAGCAGAATTGCCGGCAGTGGACTATGTCGTTCGCACGGGAGGTGATGCTCATTTAAGTGCTGGTTTTATGATGTGGGATACTGCTAACGCACAATTATATTTTTCTGCGGAAACGTACCCAGATTTCAATGAAGAAAAATTAGGTACGGCATTGGTTGAATATGCAAGTCGACAAAGGCGATTTGGAAAATAAAATTTAAAAAATACAATGAAAAAAATAACACTATTTATATTATTTATATTATTCCTGCCTTTGGTTTCTTTTGGGCAAGATCAAAAAAAAGCCGTATATTTTTATTCGGAAACTTGTGCGCACTGTGAACAGGTAAATAAATATTTTGAGGAGCAACATATCTATGAGAAATATGACATTCAAAAAATTGAAGCTTCTGGACCATATAATCTTGATTATCTAAATAAATTTTTTGATGTGTTTAATGTGTCGGTTGAAGAGCGCGGGTATCCAGTTATTTTTGTGGCAGACAAAATGATTTATGGCAGTCAGTCAATCATTGATAGTTTTGTTCAAGAAATTGAACAGGTTGATGCATCAGAATTTCCTACGCCGGAAAAAATAAAACTATCCCTAGGTGAAAAGGGCAATAATATTGCGGATAAGAAAGCTGAAACAAGCATTTCGCTGTCAATCCTGTTTTGGGCGGCGATAGTGGATGCTATTAATCCGTGTGCTTTTGCTGTTTTGATTCTTCTAGTCGCAACCGTGCTCTCTTCAAAAGGCAAGAAGGAGGGTCTTTTGTCGGGACTTTTATTTTCTTTGTCAGTCTTTGTTTCATATTTTTTAATGGGACTTGGAATTTATAAAGCTATTGGTGCTTTTAATCTTCCACAAATTTTTTCCATTGTTATTGGTGGCATTGCTATTATAATTGGTTTAGCTAACCTAAAGGATTTCTTCTGGTATGGAAAAGGTTTTGTGATGGAAGTTCCTTTTAGTTGGCGACCGAAAATGCAGGCTATCATTAAAAGAGTAACCAGTCCCTGGGGAGCAATGGGTGCTGGATTTTTGGTGAGTCTATTTTTGTTGCCATGCACCAGTGGTCCATATATCGTCATCTTGGGGCTTTTGGCTCAAAAAGAGGATTTAATGCGTTCAATCACATTATTGGCTATTTATAATCTAATCTTCGTTTTGCCAATGATTGTTATAACTATCGGAATGTATTTTGGCATTAGAGCAAAAAAATTGGAAAATTGGAGACAGCAGAATATTCGATTGTTACATTTGATAGCTGGTTCAATAATGTTATTTATTGGAATTTATCTAATTTATACTTGGATATAGAAAATTAAAATAAGACAAAAATAGGGACCACTAGGATCTATTGAAGTCTAGAAAATATTATGGCTATTGAATTTACCGACCAAAATTTTGAACAAGAAGTTCTAAAAAGCGACAAGCCAACTTTGGTCGATTTTTGGGCGCCTTGGTGTGGACCGTGTCAGACAATGGGACCAATAATTGATCAATTGGCGACTGTGATGGGCGACAAGGTTAAAATCGGCAAAATTAACGTTGATGAAAATCCTGATGTTGCCAGCAAGCTTGGAATAATGTCTATTCCCGCCATTAAAATTTTCAAAGGTGGTCAAATAGTCGCTGAATTTGTCGGTGTGCAAACACTAGACAGTTTAAAATCTGAACTGGAAAAATTGCAATAAACTTTATATAGCTAGTCGTCTATTTTTACAGAAATCAAAACAACTTCAAATTTTGGGGTTGTTTTGTTTTTTTGCTACATAATGTTAAAATGAAGGTAGCTAAAAGGATAAGAATATAAAAAATGGAAACAGAGAATAAAATTTATGATTTGATTATAATTGGTGCGGGTGCGGCAGGACTCACGGCTTCTGTTTATGCTTCGCGCTATAAATTAGAACATTTGATTTTTGGCGTAGAGCCAGGTGGACAAATAAACGAAATTCACAGCGTTGAAAATTGGCCCGGAACCATTGCGATTTCTGGTAGAGATTTGATTAGCAATATGGTGGCTCAGGTTAATAATTTTGGCGTCCAGATTAGAGGTGAATCAATTAGTTCCATCAAAAAAAATGAGGCAGAAATTTTTGAAGTGGAGACTGGTAGAGACAAATATTTAGCCAAGGCAATTATATTAGCTATGGGAACGAGTTATAAAAAAATGAATATTCCCGGGGAAAAAGAATTTACCGGTAAAGGAGTTTCATATTGTGCTACTTGTGATGCGATGTTTTTTCGCGATAAAATTGTCAGTGTCGTTGGTGGTGGGAATTCTGCTGTGGTGGTAGCGTTGGAGCTGGCTGATTTTGCTAGTAAGGTCTATCTAATTTCTCGCGGCGAACGATTATCGGCTGATCCAGTGTGGTTGGATAAGTTAGCTAGTAATCCAAAAATAGAAATTATTAGAGAAACTAATGTTGTTGAAATAAAAGGTGACACTAAAGTAGAAAAAATAATTTTAGATAAAACTTTGCCAGATGATAAAACTTTTTTAACAGTTGATGGTGTTTTTATTGAAATTGGCAGTGAGCCAGGAATTGAATTAGCAAGAAAATTAGGTGTGGAAACCGATGAGCAAAATTTCATCAAGGTTGGTATAGATCAAAGTACAAATGTCTCGGGAGTTTTTGCTGCTGGAGATGTTACTACTGGTTCCAATAAATTTCGTCAAATTGTGATGGCGACCGCTGAAGGTGCCTTGGCAGCTAATGGCGTGTATAAAAAATTAAAATTATAAAGTTATGAAACCAATTGAACTAGCTAAAAAATTTGGTGGTCGAATTGAGATCAAAAGTAAGTTCAAATTGACCAAGGATAATTTAGCGGTTTTATATACTCCTGGAGTGGCAGATGTTTGCCGAGCGATTGCCAAAAACAAAAAACTTTCTACACAATATACTATTCGTAAAAATTGCGTAGCAGTTGTTTCTGACGGCAGTGCCGTTCTTGGATTGGGCAATATTGGACCTGAGGCCGGACTTCCAGTTATGGAGGGCAAGGCTCTTCTTTTCAAAGAATTAGCTGGCGTAGATGCCTTTCCGATTGTTCTGGCAACCCAAGATGTGGAAGAAATCATTAAAACGGTGAAATATCTGGAGCCAACTTTTGGTGGCATAAATTTAGAGGATATTTCAGCTCCGCGTTGCTTTGAAATTGAAGAACGTTTGAAAAAAGAAATGAACATTCCAGTTTTTCATGATGATCAACACGGCACGGCAATTGTTGTTTTGGCTGGGCTTATTAATGCTTTGAAAGTTGCCAAAAAGGAAATTAAAAAAATAAAAATTGTCATTTCCGGAACTGGTGCAGCTGGCACGGCTATTGCGAAATTGCTTTTGAAATATGGCGCAAAAAATATTATTATGGTAGATAGTCAAGGGATTATTTTTAAAGAGCGTTCGGGTGGACTAAATAGTGCCAAAATTGAAATTGTTAAAATAACTAATCCACATAATTTGCAAGGTACAGTTGAAAGTGCGCTTGAGCAGGCAGATGTATTTATTGGTGTTTCTGCGCCGAATATTTTGCAACACATTCATATTGCGAAAATGAATGATCGGGCGATTGTTTTTGCAATGTCTAATCCGACGCCAGAAATTATGCCAGAGGAAGCGAAAAAAGGTGGGGCGTTGATTGTTGCAACTGGGCGTTCAGACTATGCTAATCAATTGAATAATGTCTTGGCTTTCCCAGGAATTTTCCGCGGAGCTTTGGATAATGGCGTGAAAAAAATCACTGACGCACATAAATTACAAGTGGCACAAGCGATTGCCGATTTGATTAAAAAGCCAACTATTGATAAGATAATACCAGAGGCTCTTGACCCACGCGTGGTGAAAGTTGTTTCTGGTGTGTTTAAAAAATAATAAAAACCTACGAACATACAAATTAATACAAAAATACAAAATTTAATTTTTTTGTAAATTTGTACTTTTGTAATAATTCGTAATTTTGTAGAATTTATGAAAATATACAAACAAAAAATAAAATTAAAAAGCACAACCCAAATAGAATTTATTGATATTACTGATAGGGTTGCAGAAATAGTTGATAATTCCGGTGTACGAGAAGGACAAGTTCTAGTTTATTCTGCACACACCTCCGCTAGTGTTATTATCAATCACAACGAAACAATGCTTATTCAGGATTTTATGCGCGTATTGTATCGGATAGTTCCGCTAAATGACCAATATGCCCATGATATATTTGAACTTAACAAGTCGCATAAATCTGATGGTCGCAGTAATGGACATTCACATTGTAAGAGTATGTTATTAGGTATTAGCGAAACTATTCCAATCGAAAGAAATAAAATGATTTTAACGGAGAAGCAAAATATTCTTTTTGTGGAAATGGACGGTGCTCGAACTAGGGATATAATTGTGCAAGTTATGGGTTTATAGAAAAATGAGTAAATTAACGAATGACTTAATCCGATTTGGCTATCTTGAAACAGATGCAATCATCGAAGCTTTTGAACGTATAAATAGAATTGAGTTTGTGCGGAAAGAGATGGAGCTTCAAGCAAATGTTGATGTAGCTCTACCAATTGGCTGTGGACAAACCATTTCACAACCGCTTGTGGTAGTATTTATGTTGGAATTGTTGGATCCGCAAGAGGGGCAAAAAATAATGGATGTGGGAAGTGGATCAGGTTGGACTACGGCATTATTGTCGGATATTGTCGGACAAAAAGGTAAGATTATTTCTCTTGAAATAATTGAGGAGTTATTAAAAGTTGGTGAGAAAAACGTAGATAAATTCGGATTTGTGAAAAATGGAATAGCTGAATTTTATAATGTCGATGGTAATGATGGCTTTCCAACACAAGCTCCATATGATCGCATTCTTGTTTCGGCTTCAGCGGCCTGTAAAATTCCACCAGCACTCAAGGAACAGCTTGCTGTTGGCGGAAAAATGGTATTGCCTGTTCAAAATAGCATAGTTTATATCGAGAAAATATCCAAGGATAATTTTTTTGAAGAAAAATTTCCAGGTTTTACTTTTGTTCCATTAATTTCTAGTCGATAAATATCCAATGAAAAGAAGAATTATTTTTTCAATGATTATAGTAGCTACTATTGTGGGTGGTTTTTTTTATGTTCGTGCACAGATATATTTTTCTCATGGTGATAAGAACCAAAATGTTATTTTTGAAATTAAAAAAGGCGAAGGCAATGCTCAAATTGCTGATAATCTTGAAAGGGATGGAATTATTTCTTGGAAACTTTATTTTTTGGCTTATTTAAAATCACAGGATTTGCTGAATAAGATTTATCCGGGTGAGTATTTATTAAATGGTGATATGACAATTCCGGAAATAGTCATAGTCATTACTGATTCCAAAAAAGTTTTTGAGAAAGTTCTTTTTAAAGAAGGCTGGGTGGCAACGCAGATGGCGGAAGAATTGCAACTGCACGGATTTGATGGTGATGCATTTTTAGCAATTGTAAATAATCCATCTAAAGAGTTAGTTAATCAATTTAGTGTGTTCACGGATAAGCCGGAGATTGCAACTTTGGAAGGATATCTTTTCCCTGATACTTATTATTTTGCACAAGAGTCAACTCCGGAAGGAATTGTCAAAAAAATTCTTAATAATACTGAAACAAAAATAGACGGTGATTTACGAGCTGAAATAAAAAAACAACAAAAAACAATTTTTGATGTGATTATAATGGCGAGCATTGTGGAGCGAGAGGTTAGCAGTGAAGAAGACCGAGCCATCGTTAGTGGACTTTTTTGGAATCGTTTAGTAATCGGGCAGGCATTGCAAAGCGATGCAACACTTTCTTATATCTTTAATGATAAGCGTGGAGCTCATAATTTAACCCAAACTAAAGTTGACTCGCCGTATAATACCTATGCTAATAGTGGCTTACCAATCGGTCCAGTTTCTAATCCTGGGCTCTCAGCTATTAAAGCAGCAATTTATCCAAAGAGTTCCCAGTATAATTATTTTTTAAGCGACCCAGAAACAGGTCAGACAATTTTCTCTAAAACATTCGAGGAACACGTGGAGAATAAGTTTAAATATGGACTATAGCCATATGGCGTATAGTTTTTATTTTTTTGTAGAAAAAAGATCTATTTAGCATAGCTTTGTTTGCGTAAAATTTTAAGCAACGTCGGGTAATTTATGTAACTCTTGACAAAAGTATCCATTATGTGATAATATGATTTGAGCTAAAAAATCTAATAATCACATATGAAAAAAGAGATTCAAATAAATGAAAATATAGCAAAAAAAGCTAATCCAAGCTTTTTTGAATTGGCTAGCGAACTTCTAACCAACTTGCCACAACGTTCTCAAGAGATTGTGAAAAAGAGATTTGGTTTGTTGGATGGGAAGACGGAAACATTAGAAAAGATTGGGAAGGATTATGATATAACTCGCGAAAGAGTGCGACAGATAATCACTGATTCAATTAAAAAAATTTCCAAATATTCAGATATGGATATTTTCAGGGCAGCTGAAGAAAAAATAATTTTGGCAATCGGTCAAAGAAATGGTATAATAAGTGAGGAGAAATTAATTAAGAATCTTGGCTTTGCTCATCCAGGAGAGGCTAGTTCGGTTATTTTTTTTGCTACTTGTTCTAGTAAGATTATCGAAATTGAAGAAAAAGGAACAGTAAAAAAATCACGAGCACTTTCAGGTGACATTCTCATCAAAGTGATGGACATCGCTGATTTGGCTAAAACAGTTTTAAACTTATCTGGTTCACCACTGACTGATGATGAAATAACTAAACGCATAATCAAGAAGAAGAGCGAATTAAGCAAGGATGAAGTTTTGAATTTTTTGAGCATATTATCAAATATATCGAAAAATAAATTTGGTAAGTGGGGATTTTCTAATTGGATGGAGATTAATCCCAAAGGAACACGTGAGCGAATTTATTTGGTTATGAAGGAGCATAAAAAGCCACTACATTTCACTAGAATCGCAAAGATTATTGATGATCTCGGAATTAGCAAAAGAAAATCACATCCGCAAACAGTACATAATGAATTGATTAAAGACGAAAGATTTGTCTTGATTGGCAGAGGTATCTATGCTCTTCGTGAATGGGGTTATTCTCCGGGAGCTGTCAAAGATGTGCTAGAAGAAATTTTGCGAAAAAGTGGCAAACATATGTCCAAGGAAGAAATTTTAACGGAAATAGAAAAATTTAGAAAAGTTAAAAAAACGACGGTTATGATAAATCTAAATAATAATATTAAATTTATCAAGCATGGTGATAAATATGCATTGAAAGCNNAAATTTAGTAAAAATAAAAAAAGTAATTTGCAACGACAAATATTTAAAATCAAATGATAAGCTATATTGAAATATTAAAAAGCTTCGGGCAGACATTTTACCAGGTTTGGTGGATTGTATTGCCGGTGGCTTTTTATTATGTGTTTATGACATTATGGAATAGCTTTGTTAAAGACAATTGGGCAGACAATCTCAATTGGACGGTGGTTGAAATTATTCCACCAAAAGAATTGGAAAAAGGTCCCAAGCCAATGGAATCAGTTTATTTTGGCTTGTCTGGAGTTACAGTCTCCTATAATGCATTTGAAGAATATATTCTAGGTATGGATACAGATAAATTCAGTTTTGAGTTGGCTGGTCTTGATGGAGAAGTGCATTTCTATGTTCGCGTACAACAGCGCTATAGAAATTTATTAGAATCTACTATCTACGCCCAATATCCTGGTGCTGAAATCATTGAAGTTCCGGATTATATGCAAAATTTTCCTAAAGTTATGCCAAATAGGGATTGGGATTTGTGGGGATCAGATATGTCCCTAACAGCAGCTGATCCAATTCCAATAAGAACGTATGATAAATTTGAAGAAGATATTACAGGGACTATGATTGATCCAATGGCGGCTTTTATAGAATTATTTGCCACACTGCCACCAGGACAAAATTTAGTGTTGCAATTTGTTGTAAAACCATTAGCTGAAACATGGAAAATAAAAGAAATGGAAATCATTCAAAAATTAGCTGGTCGCATAAGTGCTCCTAGCGGTGGAATCTTTCAAGATATTATTGATGTTTTTACGCATCTTTTCGCGGGACTATTAGGACCGGTAGAATTTGCTAAAACTGAAAAGAAAGAACAACAACCGCTGGCATTTCGTTTAACGCCCGGTGAACAAGAACAATTAAAAGCCATTGAAGAAAATCTAAGTAAGAATATGTTTAAAGTAAAAGTACGTATGGTTTATTTTGGGAAAAAAGAGGGCTTTGATATGTCATTTGTTTCAGGATTTTTTGGAGCACTCAAGCAATTTAATGATTTAAATTTAAATAATCTTCGACCAAATGATAGCAAAACTACGGCTCATTTTGTGGCCATTGTTCCTCGGTTACAAGCGATGAAACGAAGAATTTTTGATAGATATCGAAGAAGAAATACGGATGGTGTTAATGTGATATTTTCGACTTCAGAATTGGCAACCCTATATCATCTGCCAGATATGGGTGTGATGACGCCAGCTTTACCAAGGGTTGAATCTAAGAAAGGAACAGCTCCAGCTAATTTACCAATTGGCTGATACTAATAAATATTCGAATTATATCCGAATTAAATTCGAATTTAGTAAAAATAATATGCACATAATTCGGATATAATTAGTATTTAAATTCGTATATGGCTGAAATAAATTTTTTTGCAAAAACAAACTTTAGAAATCGAGAAGTGACTTTTGGTATAAAGCGCGATGATCGAAGACGCCATATGTATATCATCGGGAAAACTGGTATGGGCAAGTCCAATTTATTGGAGAATATGGCTATTCAGGATATTCGCAATGGCGAAGGGGTTTGCGTAGTTGATCCGCATGGTGAGTTTGCGGAAAAAATGTTGCAAGCTGTGCCAGCTTCGCGAATCAATGATGTTGTTTATTTTAATCCATCTGACGCTGAATTTCCAGTTGCTTTTAATATTCTGGAGTCAGTGGCTGATGATAAAAAAAATCTAGTAGCCTCTGGAATGATGGGCGTGTTTAAAAAGATTTGGCCGGATGTTTGGAGTGCGAGGATGGAATATATTTTGAATAATACTATCCTAGCTCTCTTGGACTATCCTGGATCAACAATGCTTGGCGTTAATCGTATGATGTCAGATAAAGATTATCGTAAAAGAGTTTATCCAAAAATAAAAGATCCTGTGGTAAAATCATTTTGGATTAATGAATTTGATAAGTGGGAAGATAAATTTCGAAAAGAAGCAGTAGCTGCAATTCAAAATAAAGTTGGGCAATTTTTATCATCTTCAGTTATCCGCCACATTGTTGGACAGGCCAAGTCAACTATTGATATGTCTGATATTATGGATAATCAAAAAATTCTGATTGTTAATCTTAGTAAAGGGCGAATTGGTGAAGATTCTATGCGACTTTTGGGTGGAATGATTATTACAAAAATTCAGTTGGCAGCTATGGGGCGTGTAGCTATCCCAGAAAATGAAAGAAAAGATTTCTATCTGTATGTAGATGAATTCCAAAACTTTGCAACAGAGTCTTTTGCTAATATTCTTTCTGAAGCAAGGAAATATAGATTAAATTTAATTCTAGCACATCAATACATTAATCAATTGATTTTTGACGGTAATGCTACTGTGCGTGATGCTGTGTTTGGCAATGTTGGCACTATCATATCTTTTCGGGTTGGAGCGGAAGATGCTGAACAGTTAGAAAAGGAATTTGAGCCAGTTTTTATGATGAATGATATTGTTAATCTATCCAAATATCATACTTATTTGAAATTAATGATTGACGGAGTGGCTGGTGATGCTTTTTCATCTACAACCTTGCCACCAGCTGATTTGACAGAAACATTTGGAAATGAAGATAAAATAATTCAAATTACGCGTGAACGATATGGCAAACCGAAAGCTGAAGTAGAAGATCGGATTGCAAGATGGAGCGGAATGGAGGTGTTTAAAGAGGCACCAGCAGGTGGTCAAGAAGATCAGGATGATATGGATTATGAATTGTATGAAGAGAAAAAAGAAATAATTCAACCTGTGTCAACACGGATTAATAGACCAGTTGCAAATAAAATAACTGTTCCAGCTTCTCGAGTATTTGTGTCGCAACCTAGTGATTCAAATATTGAAGCTTCTGCAAAAGAAATTGTCAGAACAGTCACTGTGTCCGCAGTTTCAAAATCTGAAACCACCGCAGAAAAACAAACTGCTACGCTTGGGGTCGTGCCTGAAATTAAAAAAGAAATATATTCAGCTATTTGTGCTACTTGCGAAGAAGAAATCCAAGTGCCATTTAAACCAGATCCATCTCGCCCTGCTTTTTGTCGGGAGTGTCTAAAGGAGCATCAACGTATGGTAGCTAGAAAAAAAAATGAATTGGGAAAAGAAGCTGAATATAATAAAAAAACAATTACACCAGTAGTCCAAGCCAAACCAACAGTTAAAATTAAATCTGAAAGAAATGACATTACAGAATTGCAACAAGTTGTGCATGCCCCGCAAGATAAGCCGATGACTCTTGCACAAATGTCGCATATCGCACCTAAGACTTTTCAGCAACAAAGACAAAAACCTGATCTCAAAGCTATTAGAAATATCATTGGAGGTGTTCGCAATGACGCTTAAGAGCGGTTAAGTTTCTTAAGTATAGCCATTTCATTTGTTAAAACCACGATTTTACAGAGGTGGTTATTTGTAATATTATTAATTATATGGAGCAACAGAAGAAAAAAAGGGTAATTGTCGGTATGTCGTCTGGGGTTGATTCTTCGGTGGCGGCTGCACTTCTGCAAAAACAGGGCTTTGAGGTCGTGGGTGTTTTTATGCATTTTTGGAAAGAACCAGCCAAAAATAGCCTAGTGGAAAATAAATGTTGCTCTTTGGAATCATTAGAGGATGCTCGTAAAGTTTGTCAGATTTTAGGCATTCCACTCTACACTGCTAACGCCGAAAAAGAATTTAAAAAAGAGGTTGTTGATTATTTCTTGGCTGAATATACTGCTGGACGCACACCAAACCCTTGTGTAGTGTGCAATGAACATATCAAATTTAATGTTCTAATGAAAAAAATGTTGGAGATGGAGGGGGATTTTATTGCCTCGGGACATTATTCTGTGAACAGGAAAGAAGCTGATGGAAAATTTCATTTGTATCAAGGGAGGGATTTAGAAAAAGACCAGACCTATTTTTTATATAATTTCAATCAAAAACAACTAGCCAAAATTCTTTTTCCAGTTGGGGAATATAAAAAACCAGAGATTAGAAAAATTGCTGAAAAATTAAAGTTGCCAGTTTTTAATAAAGATGATTCGCAAGGCCTGTGTTTTACGCCGGAAAAATATCCAGAAAATTTTCTTCGTCGAAATTTAAAATTAAAAAAAGGTAAAATTATAAACACAGAGGGGAAAATTATTGGTGAGCATGATGGATTGCCGTTGTATACTATTGGGCAACGGAGAGGTATAAATATTGGTGGTGATGGACCATATTACGTTGTTGGCAAAGATCTCAAAAAAAATAGTTTGATTGTGACCAACAATGAGAATGATCCAGCACTGACCGATACTGAAATGCAGGTAGAAAAAGTTAATTGGATAGTTTCCGAACCTAAATTGCCTTGCAAGATCTTAGTGAAAACTCGATACCGGCATTTAGCGGTTTCTGCTATAATCAATTCAGTGAAGGCTGGTGTATATTCTGTATCATTTGCAGAACCTCAGCGTGCAATTTCACCAGGGCAATCCGCTGTTTTTTATACTGACAAGGGTGAAATGATCGGTGGTGGAAGAATAATTTAGAAATCTAGAATTAAAATATAAAATTTAAAAAATTAATGCGAGTATAAAATTAAACAATATGCCAGATTATAATCAAGTAAATCAAATTGAACAAGAAAAACGCAAAAAAAGAAATGATATCCAGCGGGAGGTTATTATGCTTGAATCCGAACTGCATAAAGTCACTAGCGGAAAAATGTCTATCGAAGCTGAGATAGCACGTTTTAAAAGAGATATGGACTATTTAAAATCAAATATGCAACAAAAGCAACAACAACTTCGTAAAATGGAACAAGATATGATGATGAGACAATCAGAAGTAGCCCATCTTAAAAAGCAATTAAATTTAATATAATTATTTTAGTAAATAAAAAATATGCAAACAAATTTTAAGAATGTTATTGAAGGATGGCTAGATGAGCAGGATATAAAAATATTGGGTTTTTGGAGCACACAAATTCGTGACATAGAAAGAGAATTGGACAAGGGAGGTGAATTTGATATTGATGACGCTATCAGTGGATTGGATAAAATTCAGAAATTCCCAAATCTAAAAAGGGAAGATATTGAATATATAAAAAGGAATATAAGAAAGTAAATAAATTTATGACAGCTGAAGAATTACGAGAAAAATATTTAAAATTTTTTGAGTCTAAGGGTCACACCATTATTCCATCGGCATCTTTAGTGCCACGCGAAACCGACACCTCGACGCTGTTTACGACCGCTGGGATGCATCCTTTGGTGCCCTATCTGTTGGGCGAAGGGCATCCAGGGGGCAAGCGGGTCACTAGCGTGCAGAAATGCGTCCGTACGGGCGATATTGATGATGTTGGCGATAATCGCCACAATACTTTTTTTGAAATGATGGGAAATTGGAGTTTTGGCGACTATTTCAAAAAAGAAGCAATTGTTTGGAGCTTTGAGTTTTTGACCGGCAAAGAATGGTTGGGACTGGATCCGAATCGGCTGTATGTTACAACTTTCAAAGGCGAGAATGGCATTCCACGTGATGAGACTGCTATTGAAGTTTGGAAAAATGTTTTTGCCAAAGCTGGGATGGAAGTTGAGGTGGCGGGAGATGATGAAATCATAAAAAATAATATCAGAATAATTCCGCTCGGCACGGAGGATAATTTTTGGATTGCTGGCGCGACCGGACCATGTGGTGGCGACACGGAAATGTTTTATGACACGCGTCCATTCGCCTCGACTCGCGGAGACGACGGTTCTATGGACGGTCAGAAATTTAGTGACCTAGTGGACAGTTTCCGTTTGATTGAAATTTGGAATGATGTTTTTATGGAATTCAACAAGCAACTCAAAAAAGATAAAATTGATGAAGCAAATAAATTATTATTTGAAGGAAAAAAAATACCCGAAAGTTTTTATGAATATTTAAAACTTAGTCAGCAAAATGTCGATACGGGAATGGGCGTGGAGCGAACGCTGGCGGTTTTGAACGGCAAGGAAAATGTTTTTGAGACAGAATTATTCCAACCGATTTTTAAGAAAATCGAAGAATTATCTTCTACAAACTACAAACTACAAACTAAAAACTATAGAATTATTGCCGATCACATCAAGGCTAGCGTCTTTATGTTGGCTGACGGCGTGACCCCGCTAAATGTTGGACGCGGTTATGTCTTGCGCCGAATTATCCGTCGGGCAGTGCGTTATGGAAAATTGCTGGGCATTGAAAAAAACTTTACGCAAGAAATTGCAGAAGTGGTAATTGAGACGTATAAGGATTTTTATCCAGAATTAGAGAAAAATAAAAATGTTATTTTTGCGGAATTGGAAAAAGAGGAAAATAAATTTAGCCAGACTTTAGAAAAAGGCATAGAAGCTCTTAAAAAAATATTTAATTCTGCAATTGGCGGAGTAGATCCTGAAAATTTACCACAGGGAATGGTTTTAACAGGAAATATTATAAGAGTAGATGGAAGAACTATTTTTGATATTTATCAAAAAACTGGTTTACCCATAGAAATTTCACAAGAAATAATGACTGGGTGGGGATTAGCTTTTGATGAGCAAACTATGAATGAGGCTACTGAAGAATTTAAAAAACACCAAAATCTTTCTCGCACGGCTTCGGCGGGCGCTTTCAAAGGCGGACTCCAAAACACGGGCGAAATGGAGACGAAATATCATACTGCGACACATTTGTTGCTAGCGGCGTTGCGACAGATCATCGGAGCGGAGACTTATCAGAAAGGCAGTAACATCACGGCGGAAAGATTGCGTTTTGATTTTAATTATCCAGAAAAAGTGTCACCAGAACTTTTGAAGCGGGTAGAGGATTTAGTGAATCAGAAAATTCAGGAAGGCTTGTCAGTAGAGCTGAAAGAAATGTCCAAAGATGAAGCCTTGAAATTGGCAAAAGTTTCTTTTGACCCAGCTAAATATGGCGACATCGTGAAAGTCTATTCAATTGGCGAATTTAGCACGGAACTTTGCGGTGGTCCGCATGTGCAAAACCTAAGTGAACTTGGTCATTTCAAAATAAAAAAGGAAGAAGCTTCTTCCGCTGGAGTGCGGAGAATTAAGGCTATTTTGGAATAGAATTTAAATGGTACTTTTTGCTAAAATTATACTTTTGTTTTATAATTAGAGCAGACTTATCTAAGAATAATATTTTCGTTAAAAACTTCTAAATTTTGGCTACGACTTGTTAAAAATTTTTCAAATACTAGGGTATTCATCAAAATTTTTAACTGTGTCGAACCCAAAATTAAAAAGTTTCACTTGAAAAATTATTCATAGAAAAGTCTGTAAATAAAAATAAAAACTCGTTTTCGCAATGGGAATTTTTTCTAAAATTTTAGGTTCACGCAGAATGTCTTCGGATTTCATCCTGTCTCTTGATATTGGTACGGAAATTGTTAAAGCTTTGGTTTTTAAAATTGATCCAGAAACTGGCAACGGAGTTGTGACAGGCGTGGGCAGAGCTCGGCAAAGATTGGGAGATATGCAAAGTGGCGCCGTGTCTGACATTGCGGGCGTGATTGAAAATTCAAAAAAGGCGATTGGTCTGGCTAAGCAAATGGCAGGTGCGAAAAAAGTAGAAAAAGCCATTATTGGAATTGCGGGTGAATTGGTGAAAGGCACAACTACGACAGTGCATTATGAACGAATAAAACCGGAAATTAGAATTGATTTACCGGAATTAAAAAATATTATTCAAAAAGTGCAGTGGAAAGCTTTTGATCGCATCCGCCAACAATTGGCATGGGAAACTGGTCACAGTGAAATTGAAGTGAAACTTATTAATGCAGCAATTGTAGATGTGCGAATTGATGGCTATCGCGTAACTAACCCAGTCGGATTTCAAGGTCGGGACGTTTCTATTTCAGTTTTCAATGCCTATGCGCCAATGGTGCATCTGGGCGCTTTGCAGTCAATTGCGGAAGAATTAAAATTGGATTTATTGAGCATTGCAGCGGAACCCTATGCTGTAGCACGTTCAATGGGCATTGAAGATGTTTTGGATTTCAATGCAGTGTTTATTGATATTGGTGGAGGCACAACGGACATTGCTGTGGTGAGAAACGGAGGATTGGAAGGCACGAAGATGTTTGCCATCGGTGGACGAGCATTTACCAAAAGATTAACGCATGAATTAGGAGTTTCTTTTGAAGAAGCAGAGATTCTAAAAATAAAATATGCTGAAGGAAAGTTAGGAATGGATGTTACGGCTAAAATTGAGAAAATGTTGGAGCAAGATTGCGGGGTGTGGCTTTCTGGTGTGGAATTGTCCCTAGCTGAATTTGCGGAATCGGACACTTTGCCATCAAGATTTTTCCTGTGTGGCGGTGGATCGGGCTTACCAGGAATCAAAAAAGCACTGACAAATTCTAAATGGACAAAAGATTTGCCATTTGCCAAAATGCCACAAGTCAGCTTTTTGCAACCAAAAGATGTGGTGAATATAATTGACAAAACTGGTGAACTGCGAGATCCTCAAGACATTACTCCGATGGGACTGGCAAATCTAGCCTTGGATTTAGCAGGTGAAGAAAAGGTTATGGCTGGAATTTTACGGCGAGCAGTGAAGATGATACAAAAGTAACAATACAAATCTACGAATGCCTGCATGCAAATCTACAAATATGCAAATATAAGCTCACATTCGCATATTTGTAGATTTGCATGAATATTCGCATCATTCGTATTATAAATTTATATGCATCAAACAGTTTACATTGATATAGATGAAGAAATAACTTCTATAGTTGACCGACTGAGGAAGTCGAAATCTAAAGAAGTTGTTATTGTTGTGCCAAAACGAGCGATCCTTATTCAGAGCATTGTGAATTTAAAGTTGCTAAAAAAAGAAGCTAGTGAATTGGGAAAAGAAATTATTATTGTGACTCAAGATAAATTTGGTAAACTGATTATCGAAAAAGCTGGAATTGCTGTTGAGCAACGTTTGGATGATATCGCTGGTCAGGAAATTCAAGAATTTGAAGATGAAGATGATAAAAAAATTAAAACAAATTCTAATCTAAATATAGCTGGAGATGAAGCTGAACAAAGAGGAAAAAAACAAGCACATAATCTTGGTTCGGATGGCTATTATCAGACGGAAAGTCTTTCAAATCTACTTGGTGAAGAAATGCATATTAGGGAGAATGATGAAGTATCGAAAAGAGAAAATAATAACGAAGAACGGATTACAAATAAAGAGTTGGTGACTGATGTTGGTGATGATTTGAAACGTCAGCAATCATCTTTCAAGAAAAGCGTTGCAAGAAGAGGTTCTTTTGCACCAATGGATATGATTAGAAATATGGAAATAAGTGATAGCATCATTTCAGAAAATGAAGGAAATAGAATGGTGTCAATGGAAATGCCAATAAAAAAATCTAACAAATCTTTTCAACAAGATGTTTTACCTGATTTTAAAGATGAACTTGAGCCAAAGAAACAAAAAGCCGATAACTTTTTTGAGCAGAAAAAAACAGCAAAAATAAACTCGAATGAATATAAAAATATAAATATTGGAAATGGAATTTGGAAATATTTTATTATTTTTGGTTTAATTATTGCGCTTGTAATAATCGGTGTAGCGAGTTATTTGTTTCTACCAAAAACATCGATAGTTATTTTTACTAAAAATAAAATTCAATCAGTTGATACGCAAATAGATGGCAATGTTGATGCGACCGAGATTGATTTGGATAAAAGTATTGTACCAGTGAAAAAAATTTCAGTTACGGATGAAATTTCGAAAACATATGAAGTCACAGGTAAAAAGACTGTCTTAAATCAAAAATCTCACGGTACAGTCACTATCTATAATGAATTCAGTTCAAGCCCGCAACCACTTGTGGCAACGACAAGATTTGAAGGTCCTGATAATAAAATTTTTAGATTAGTTGTTGGAGTGACTGTGCCAGGAACAGAAACAGTTGGGACTGAAATAAAACCCGGTGCCATAGAAGCTGAGGTTGTTGCCGATCAATCAGGCGAAAATTATAATATTGGAGCATCTTCATTTACAATCCCTGGCTTTAAAAGCAGTGGAAATGAAAAATATGCTAAAATTTATGCCAAGTCATTTAGCACTATGACTGGCGGTGGACAAGGCAGTCAAGAAGCTTTGACTGTTACGGATGCAGACATTGATGTTGCAAAAACAAAAATAGGGCAAGAGGCAAAGTTACAAATAATCCAAAAGCTCAAAGACTCGGCTGAAGATGGTTATATATTTCTAGATGATGCAATAAATATTGATTATTCTAATTATACACTCTCTAATTCTTCTGGAGATATAGCTGACAATTTTTCTATAACAGCCAAGAGCTCTGCTAGTGCAATTGTGTTTAAGAAAATGGATGTTGAAAATATTTTAGCTTTTCTGATAGCCAAAAGAGGTGAAGATGGCAAAGAAGTATCAAAAGATTTTATTCAAATGGAATTTGGTAAATCTGACGCAAATTTCGAGGACAATTCAATTATTATTAGAGTACACGCCACTGGAAAGATAGTTCCGATTATCGATTTGGGTAGCTTAAAAAATGGAATTTTGGGTAAAAAAGAGTCTGAATTGAAGCCATATATAAACGCTTATCCAGATATTGAGCGCATAGAAATTAGCTATTGGCCAACCATTTTGAGTGGCAAGATTTCAGCTTATGAAAGTCGAGTTAGTATAACAATTGACCAATCTACACCTTTGCGTTAGAATTGGTGAATACTAGAAAATAGTAGAAATTTAGATCTTATCCACAGGGTAAACTGGTGTGGGGTTGACAATAATTAAATATCTAGTTAATATAGATAAGTAGTAAAAAGCTATAAATAAATTTCAAAATAGAAGGATAAGGAAATGCACGAATTAGGACTGATTTCTATTCCTGAGGCAATTTTTTGTCGCAGGGAAATCTCCGTCTATTTTTTTGTTTATGAACTGATGTGAATTATAATTTGAATTATTTTTGAATTAAATCAAGCCTCTGAAAAATATTCGTGGAATAATTTGGACATAATTAAGATTAAAATTTGCATATGTCAGATGATAAAGAACTAGTTAAATTAGAAGGCGTTGTTGAAGAAAATTTGCCAAGCACGACATTTAAGGTCAAATTAGACAATGGCCATGTAGTGTTAGCACATATTTCTGGCAGAATGCGAGTTAACTATATTCGACTTTTGCCCGGAGACAGGGTTTTATTGGAAATGAGCCCATATGATCTAAGTAAAGGCAGAATAACTCAAAGATTGAAATAGTTTAATAGTAAAGCAAATAAGACAATTTTTAAAATGTATTTAATTAGCGATAATTCGCAATAAAATGAAAGTACGAGCATCAGTTAAAAAAATTTGTGATAAATGTAAGCTTGTTAAGCGAAAAGGAGTTCTTTTCGTGATTTGCACGACCCCAAAGCATAAACAAAGACAGGGCTAGTAATTCGTAGTGATACAACCTTTTATAAATTCAATAAACTAAATAACTATGTTAAGAATTGCTGGAGTAAACATTCCCGATGAAAAAAGAATAGAAATTTCTTTAACTTATATTTATGGAATAGGTCCAAGTATTTCGTCTAAAATTTTGGATGAACTTGGTATATCAAAGCAGACCAGAACTAAAGATATCTCAGATACAGATGGAAACAAAATCAGAGAATACATTGAAAAGAAGATTAGTGTAGAAGGCGAGCTTAAGCATAAGGTCAGAACAGACATAAAGAGATTAAAAGAAGTTGGTTGTTATCGAGGCACAAGACACCAAAAAGGTCTTCCTGTGCGAGGGCAACGAACTAAAACTAATAACAGGACTGTCAGAGGAAATGTTCGAAGAACTATGGGCAGTGGTCGAGTTAAAACTGAAAAAACTTAATACTAATTAGTATATAATTTAGATTAAAATTAGAATATGACTGAAGAAACAAAAGATAAAATTGAAGAAGTGGCTGAAATTTCAACTGAATTAAAATCAGCTGATGTTTCTGATGTGAAAAGTGCACCCATTGAGAAGCAAGTGAAAACAAAAAAAATCAAAAGACATATTTTGAAAGGACGTGCGACTGTCAAATGTACCTATAATAATACCATTGTAAGTATTGCGGATATAAATGGAGCGATATTAGCTTGGGCATCATCAGGAATGATGGGTTTCAAGGGTGCTAAAAAATCCACTCCCTATGCAGCTACTCAAGTTGTGGCTAGTGTTTCAGAAAAAATTAAAAAGTATGGAATGCAAGAGTTGGAAGTTTTTGTTAGAGGTGTCGGTAGCGGACGAGAAGCCTCAATCAGAGCTTTATCTAACAATGGATTTGAGTTGTTAATGATTAAAGATGTTACTCCAATTCCACATAATGGATGTCGAGCAAAAAAACCAAGACGAATCTAATTTGAAAGTTTGTAGTTTGTAGTGAGTAGTTGGTAGTGATATCAATTTGCACGCAAAGGACTACTAACTACCTACCTGCCGGCAGGCAGGCTAACTAAAAACTAAGAACTAAACGAATATGGCTAGAGATACTGACGCAAAATGTAGAAAATGTCGAAGGGCAGGAGAAAAACTGTTTCTTAAAGGTGATCGTTGTGCAACTGCTAAATGCGGAATGGTTAAACGTGCCTACGCTCCTGGAGTGCATGGTAAGAGAGTATCTCGCGGTCAAAGCGAATATGGTGTTCAGCTTTCAGCTAAACAAAAAATAAAGAGAATTTATGGAGTTTTAGAAAGACAATTTAGAAAACATTTTGATGAAGTTGTCCATAAACCAGGCATTACAGGTGATTTGCTTTTAGGCAGACTGGAGATGAGACTAGATGCTATCACTTATAGAGCTGGATTTTCCACTTCACGAGCACAGGGAAGACAAATAGTCAATCATGGGCTAATTAGTGTTAATGGTAAGAAAACTACGATTCCTTCATACGAGGTAAAAGTAGGAGACATTATTGCAATAAATAGTACTAAAATAGAAAAGAAATATTTTAATAGTATTACTGAATCTATTAAGGCTAGAAAAGATTTTCCATCTTGGATTAGCTTTGATGTCTCAAAGATGGAAGCTAAAGTAACAAACACTCCAAGCAGAGATGAAATTGGAATTAATGTTGATGCTCAAATCGTAGTTGAATATTACTCAAGATAAATTTTTTCTTAATTTATAATAATTAATTCGCCGTGGCGAATAAACAAAAAATTATGCAATCGATAACACTTCCTCAAAAACCAAAATTCACCAATCTTGGAGAAAATGCTGGTAAATTTGAAATTGAAGGATGCTACCCAGGATATGGAACTACGCTTGGCAATGCACTTCGAAGAATATTATTATCTTCACTTGCTGGTTCTGCAATCACTTCAGTTAAGATTAAGGGTGTAACACACGAGTTCTCAACTGTTCCAAATATCTTAGAAGATGTTATTCAAATTATTTTAAATTTGAAACAAGTTAGAATTAAGTCATATAATAATGAGCCAGTTAAAATTTCTCTAAAAGCGAATGGTGAAAAGATTATTACTGCAGGAATGATTAAATGTCCAAGTGGAGTTGAAATTATTACTAAAGATGCTCATATCGCAACCATAACTAGTCCAAAAGGGGAATTGGAGATGGAATTTGAAGTTAAGAGTGGCATTGGCTATGTTCCAGTTGAACAGCAAGAACGAGGAGAAAAGGAAATTGGGGTTATCGCTATTGATGCAATCTATACACCAATAAAAAGAGTGAATTACAACATTGAGAATATGCGCGTAGGCAAGAAAACTGATTACGAAAAAATTACACTAGAAATTATAACTGATGGAAGTATTGATTCAAAAGATGCTTTTGATAAAGCGGTTTCTATTCTAGTTGAGCAATTTTCAGTATTCTCGCAACTAGCTACAGAAGAAACGGCTGTAATTGAAAAAGCTGTCGTCGAAGAAGTTGTTTCTGAAATTAAAGAAGAAAAAAAAGAAGATCCTAATAAGGTTGAAGTCGCAACTCTAAAAAGTCTATCAACCAGAACATTGAATATTTTAGAGACCAATAATATTAAAACAATTGGTGATATTGTGGTAATGACTGAGGCAGAGTTGACCGATATTGAAGGAATGGGAGCTAAAGGAATAAAAGAAATTAAGAAATCAATTGGAGATTTTGGAATTAATTTGAAACAAGACAAATAAATCCCTACGAATTACGAATTTATACGTCTGCCTGCCGGCAGGCAGGAATGTACGAATAAATTTTTTAAAAAAATATGAAACACTTACAAAAGGGACGAAAATTAGGTAGAGTCAGAAGTCAGCGTACAGCATTATTTAGAACTATGCTAGGTAGTTTGATTATGGAAGAAAAAATAAAAACTACAGAGGCTAAGGCTAAGGAACTCAAGATTAAAATTGACAGATTAATCAATCGTGCCAAGCTTTCAAAGATTGAAACTAAGAAAGTTGCTGTAATCAGGGAATTGCGAATAAAAATTCCATTGATGGCAGTAAAAAAGATAACTGGTGAATTTTTAGATAAATTTTCTAAGAGAGGCAGTGGATATGCACGAGTTATAAAGCTAGCACCGAGAAAAGGTGATGCTGCTAAGCTTGCAATTATAGAATTTGTAGATTAGGTTGTCGCGTTAAGCGACTATTAATTAAAAAAGATGATTTTATAACGAATCAAAAATAATCAGGAATTAGTGTGAAAATAAATTTATGAGTAATGGAAAGAAGACAATTCAGAGAAAATATCATTTGTTTGATATGCAAGGAAAAATTTTAGGTAGAACGGCAACTGAAATTGCGTTGCTTCTTCGCGGTAAAAGTAAGATTGATTTTACACCAAATATCGATGCCGGAGATTTTGTAGTTGTTATAAATTCTGATTTACTTGCAGTAACGGGTAATAAGATGGATGGTAAAATCTATAATCGATACAGTGGATATTCAGGAGGAATAACAGCAACAAAACTTAAAGATCAAATTGCGAAAGATTCTAGAAAAGTAATTGAAAGTGCTGTTTACGGAATGCTTTGCAAGAACAAACTTCGAGATAGAATGATGACCAGACTTTTAATTTATACTGACGCACAACATAAACATAAGATTGACGTAACGCACTAAAAAGTTTGTAGTTTGTAGTTTGTAGTTGGTAGTGATGCCAAACCTGCATACGAGAAACTACCAACTACTAACTACTAACTAAGAACTAAAAAAATGGCAGTAAAAAAAACCACCGTTAAAACTGAAAAACCTAAGGTAGCAGTGAAAACTAAGGAGGTTAAAGCAGTAAAAAAAGTTGAAGCTAAAAAAACTATAGAAACTAAGGCAGTTAAAAAAGCTGAAGTTGAAGAAGTTAAAGTAGCTAAAAAATCTGAATCCAAGATATTTTCTGGGAAATATTTTTATGCTGTTGGAAAGAGAAAAACTTCAATTGCTCAAGTTAGAATTTATGAAGTTTCCAAAACTACCACAGAACCTGTTGTTAATGGAAAGAATTTAGTTGATTATTTTACAATCGAAAGACATTCAGAGGTTGTTAAAGCTCCTTTAATCGCGACTGGCTTGGCTGATAGATTTGAAATCTCTATTAAGGTTGTTGGTGGTGGAATTATGGGGCAAGCCGAAGCTTCTAGACTTGGAGTTGCACGTGCTTTGATTATCTTTGATGAAACACTGAAAAAAACACTTAAGGATCTTGGATATTTGACTCGTGACGCCAGAATCGTGGAACGAAAGAAGCCTGGTAAACGAAAAGCTCGTAGATCACCTCAGTGGGCGAAGCGCTAGTGAGTGCCTTGGCCGAAACGCTAGATTTGTAGAATGTTTAGGCTTAATTAAACTTTTGTAA
>DDWQ01000020.1 GCA_002345745.1 Candidatus Moranbacteria bacterium UBA2282
TTGTAAGCTGGGGTGCGAATGAGAAGGGTATGTCCACGAGCGAAACTTTGGTGGAGGTGTATGAGATGGCTAAGAACGCCACTTTTGCACAGATGTTCGGATCGCTGAGCGCTGATGCAAATAGGCTTTGCCTGAATCAGCACCAGATAAAGAACTTCATCAGGAAGTATCGTAGTTGGTTGAGAACTGATGGTTATGCGACACTGTTTTTATTCAAGTCGAATAATCAGTTCTTCGTTGCGCTTGTTTACCTCAACTCCGGTGGACGCCTCTATGTGCGCGTCGACCGGCTCGAGGATGACGGTGTCTGGTGTGCTGAGAATCGCAATCGCCTCGTAGTTCCGCAACTGGCTGTTTGATTTCTCTGTTCTTTTTGACGCTTTGTCCCTCAGACTCTTTGACGCTTTGTGCGTTTGGAGTTTGGGGGATTTTTTTGTATAATAAAGATGCAATCCTGGGAATATTCTCGGCTACGGCTTCGGATCAAGGTTGTCAAAAATTACATTCGAGAGTTTCGTTGTCGGTCGATTGGCGGATTGCGAAAGAGTGGATATATTTTTTGAAATAAAAAAATAGACAGTTGGTGCAGTGAATTGGAGAACTTGTATGTTCCAAATAAGATACAATCCGGAGAGTATTCAAAGGATGGTGGCCGGGATGATTCATTGCACGGTTTCTTCGTTGCGCTTGTTTACCTCAACTCCGATGGACGCCTCTATGTGAACGTCGACCGGCTCGAGGATGACAGTGTCTGGAATGCTGAGAATCGCAATCGCCTCGTAGTTCCGAAACTTATTATTTTCTCCTGCTTATTTGGCGGGAGTTTTCTTTTCCACAAGACCTTTTTTCCAAGCACCAATATCCCGTCCAATTTCCTGAAGTTTTTGGGACAGCTCAATATATTTTTCATCAGGAATGAGCTTATTTTCCCAGGCGATTTGAGGAAAAAATTTGAGAATATCTAGACGGGAAATTATTTTTCCCAACAGAATAATTTTTGGGTCAATGGGTAGATAGGATGCGGTGAAAGTCAATTCTAAAATTTCCAGAAAAAGAGTGTCAATTCTGCGCCCTAATCCATAACGTTCAGTTTTGGGAAAATTACGATGCAAAACTAACCAAAATTTGTAAGCTTCTTTTTCTTTGCTGATTACAGTAGGAAGTTTGCTGGGGGGGGGTCTTAAAAGTAGAAGAATTATTATTATGAAAATTCAATTGAGTCATAAATTTGAAGAAATAATTAGCGTTGAAAATTTATTAGAGGTGTGGAAGGAGTTTGTGCGTGGAAAAAGAAATAAGAAAGATGTCCAAGAATTTTCTCTGCATCTCATGGATAATATTTTCTCACTGCACCACGACCTTCTTCATCATACCTACAAACACGGCGGATATCAAGCTTTCAAAATAAACGATCCAAAACCCAGAGACATTCACAAGGCAACAGTGCGTGACCGACTGTTGCATCACGCCCTATATAGAAAACTCTATCCATTTTTTGACAAGACTTTTATTGCTGACTCGTATTCGTGCCGAATTGATAAGGGCACGCATAAAGCTATTAACAAATTTCGTGAATATTTCTATAAGGTCAGTAAAAACAATACCAAAACTTGCTGGATTTTGAAATGTGACATCCGAAAATTCTTTGCCAATATCGACCATGACATTCTACTAAAAATTCTAGGTGAATATATCCCAGATAAAAATATTCTCAAATTATTAGAAAATATTATTGAAAGCTTTCAGACAAACGAGAAACCTCACCCCAACCCTCTCCTTAAAAAGGAGAGGTGGATTGGGTTGCCATTGGGTAATCTTACGAGCCAACTACTGGTGAATATCTATATGAACAATTTTGATCAATTCACGAAGCATCAGATGAAAGCCAAATATTATATCCGCTATGCTGATGATTTTGTTTTTTTATCGGAAAGTAGGGAATTATTAAAGGAGCAACTTTTACTTGTAGAAAAATTTTTAGCAGAAGAGTTGAAATTGGAAATGCATCCGAATAAGGTTTTTATCAAAACATTAAGCTCTGGTGTGGATTTTCTGGGGATGATTAATTTTTTTGATCATCGAGTGCTGCGGACGGCGACTGAAAGAAGGATGATACGGAGGATAAAAGATAAAAAGCAAGATTTAGAAAAAAATTTGATGAGTGAGAAATCATTTAATCAATATTTGCAGTCGTATTTGGGGATGTTAAAACATTGCAATGAATTTGGGATTACACAAAAAATTAAAGACAGTTTGCAAAAAGTAGCGGTGTAAAAAATATTAATCAAAAACCGCGTATTATGCTACAATTTATTTGTAATTGAAATGGATCTAAAACTTTTTATTATGAAATCTGATGAGATTATAAAAAATATCCACAAGCTGGCGGCGAAAATCGGGCGGCCGGTGCGGTTGATGGAGTTGTGTGGGACACATTCGCAGACTATTGCGGAGCATGGTCTTAAGGAATTGATGCCGGCTTGGGTCACGCTGGTTTCCGGTCCTGGTTGTCCGGTGTGTGTGACTGATCAATCCGATATTGATGTGGTGGTCGGTTTGGCGTTGGCGGGGATTCCTGTGGCGGTCTATGGCGACACGATGCAAGTGCCGGGAAATTTGATGAGCTTGGAAGAGGCTGCGCAAAAAGGTGCAGATGTGAGCATTGTCTATGACATCACGGAAGCGGTGCGGATGCAAAAAGAAAAACCAAATTTAGTTTTTTTTGGGTTGGGTTTTGAAACCACCACCGGCATGACGGCGTGGGCGATTCAACAGGGGCTGACGGTCTACAGTGCTCACAAACTTTTTCCGCCGGCGATGAGCGCACTTTTGGAAAATAACAATGTTGGACCTCACCCCAACCCTCTCCTTAAAAAGGAGAGGGGGCAGGTGGAAAAAAACTTTCAGATCGATGGCTTCCTTGATCCGGGGCATGTCAGTGCGATGATTGGCACACGAGTGTATGAACAATTTAAAATTCCCCAAGTGGTGGCAGGTTTTTCCGGCGAAGATGTGTTGCGCGCGGTTAATAAATTGCTTACACAAATTTTGGAAGGTCGGAGCGATGTCGAAAATGATTATTTGCGTTTAGTGAAAAAAGAGGGGAATATTAAAGCAATGAAATTAATTGCAGAAGTTTTTGAAACTGGGAATGCGCGGTGGCGCGGCTTGGGCGAAATCAAAAATTCTGGTCTGAAAATTCGCAAAAAATATCGCAATCTTGATGCAAAATTTGTGTATGCAGATTTGATTAAAAAAATAAAGTCTGATATTAAAATAAAACCGTCTGCCTGTCAATGTGGCTTGGTTTTGCAAGGATTGATTGAGCCAAAACAATGTCCGCTGTTTGGACGCACCTGCACGCCTGACAGGCCCCAAGGTGCCTGTATGGTGTCGGTGGAAGGCAGTTGCAATGTAGAATATCGGTATAAGAAATAAAATATTGAGAAATTTATTTTAAAAATAGGTTGCAACGCATTAGTTGTAACCTATTTAATCATGTTGGGGATAGCCGTCTTTCCGAGAATATTATCTTCGGATTAAAATTCCTCCTTTGTACCGCCTACGACGAATATTTCTTAAGTTAGTCATAGTAGCTGACCAATTCACATAGCCAGCATTTTTAGGCTTTTCTGGTCTGGGCTTTTTGGTGTTCAATTTAATACCTCCTTTTTTCGGTTAATTTTTGTAGAGCTCTTTTTTCAAAGACTACTAAAAATTAGGGTAAATGTCAATTTAAGAAAGTTGATGACTTTTAAAGAGTAACAAAAAAATTGCTATCGTGATATAATTTGTATGTTAATGTATGATGTAAGAAAAAATAAATATAATGAAAGATGTAATAAAAAAAACAATAGCATTAGAAGATGGTGGCGGGGGAGAAAAATCTTCACAGTTGATTGCTCAGATTAGGAAAAACTTTACCGTGAAATCCAAATGGAAAAATACTCAAGATGATGGGGCGGTTTTTGATTTAGGTAGAGACGCGATTAATCGCGTCTCTACGGAGACAAACAAATTGGTATTCACCACGGATGCTTTCATTGTTGACCCAATTTTTTTTGCAGGTGGAGACATCGGCAAGATTGCGATGTGCGGGACAATTAATGATTTGTCGGTGATGGGTGCCAAGCCAATTGGCATCGCATTGAGCGTGGTGATTGAAGAAGGTTTTCCTCAGGCAGATTTAGAAAAAATTATGCGTTCTATTGGCAAGATTTCCAAGGAAGCTGGCGTGCCGATTGTCACTGGCGACACCAAGGTGACAGAAAAAGGAAAATTGGATAAAATTGAAATTACGACTTCGGGGGTTGGACTGACCAAGAAAATAATTTCCAATAGTGGTGCGCAAGCGGGGGATGTTGTGATTACTTCGGGCAATCTGGGTGAACACGCCGTGGCGCTTCTCGCTTCTCGCTTTAATTATAAGACGAAAATCAAAAGTGATTGCCAACCCTTGACCCGCGAAATTCAGAGCGTTTCTCAATATCTGACGGCCTGCAAAGATCCGACTCGTGGAGGAATGGCAGCGGTACTCAACGAAATCGCGGAAAAATCCAAGGTTAAAATTGTGTTGGATGAAAATAATTTACCTTTTGCTAAAGAAACTGTGGCACTCTCGGGACTGCTGGGAATTGATAAATTTTCTTTTCCCTCGGAAGGGCGTTTCGTGGCGACAGTGCCACAAAAACAGGCACAAAAAGTCATCAAAATTCTGCAAAAATTTAATGCCCAGGCTAAAATAATTGGCTCTGTTGAGCACGGAAAAGGTTTATATCTGCAAACAACCATCGGCAGCACTAAAAAAATCGAAGTGCCAAGGGGAAAGCTAATTCCGCGAATTTGTTGACAAGAACCAGATTTAGGCGTATAATTATATATTCTTTTCAGCTTGGAAAGATCCTCTGACCACGGGGCGAGTGGTAATTAAATCGGGCAAAATGAGCCTGAAAGGAGAGTGTGCTATGAGTACATTACCAGAAGTTCTTGAAAAATTAAAAGGTTGGGATGCATTGAGGATACTTCCATTACTCGAGGCATTTCCAGGAGAAGGTGAAGGTGCTGAATCAGTTTTGAGAGGAGAAAATAGAATTATTCTTGAAAAAATAATCCGTAAACTTTTTGATCGCACCGGCCGTTGCATCCCAGCTCATCTGGGAGTTACCAGTAAGATATGCGATGAGAATCGGAAATTGCATGTCAATCTTTCCGAGATTGGTTATGGGAAGCTTCATCAAATTATAACCGAATACTTTCCGAAGGAGATGGAGTTTGTTGAGCCAGTCCGTTTCGTACATGAAGCGGAGGCGCTCAAGAAAAGATATGCTAACCACGAACTGGTCGGAAATTTTTTCAAGCGCGCTCGCCCTATTCTTTTGCCGAGATTTGATGCGCGGGAAAATATGGGTGCATCTTTGGAAAGGATTTTTGTTCCGGCAGTTGAGCGGGCATACAAAATGGCTTTTCCAGGTCGCAAGTTTGTCAATTATAAGAAGAATCATTTGTCGGGTAACGTTTCTATTGTTCCCAACACAGGGCATGAGGAATTAGTTGCGATGATGGCTGAAAAGTCATTCGCGGCGTGGTACTCATCGAATCCGTTTCAAGGATTTTCCATCAATGCTCAACACGAAGCGATGAAAATCCTAATGCAATACGGATTTGCTTTGGCTGGTGGTATTGACACGGCAGTTGCGGCAGTTGCATATGTTGGAGAGATGGCGCGTGATTTTGAAACATCAAACCATACATGCAGTGCACTTTCACATCCGTTCAGCTTCAGCGCGTATAGCAGTGTGTTCGGCTTCGACAACATTAATAACATTGATGACGCTTTTGACAGCTGCTCTGGTGGTCTCGTCCTTTTCAGGTAGTGCGAAATTTATACATCCTTAGAAAGATAAATAATAAACAATCTGTCCAAAACTAACCCCTGCGTCGCCACGCGGAATTTGCACAGCCGGTGTTCCTGATGGGATACCGGCTTTATTTTTTTTAGATGTAAAATATTCAGAAATTATTTTGTTATTGGCAATTCCTCCAGAGAGAAAGATTTGTGGCGGGTGAAACTTGGTTTGTAGCTTAATAATTTCATCCAGTCCTTGGGCGATATACAATTGTGCAGTGGCAGCTAGACGTTTTTTATCTTTGTGGATGTTCTTAATTAAATATTCAAAAAGCGGAGTAGTCATTAAAATGTTATTTAATATAACTGGTTTTAAATTTAGATATGGTTTATTAGAATTTTTTTCCAAAAGTTCAATTGGTTCATGTTTGTAATTTCTTTCGTTTGTACAAAATCCCAAAAGTAATGACACCGCGTCTAAAATTCGCCCAGTGCTAGAAGTTTCAACGCAATTAAAATTTTGCTGTAGTTGGTTATAAAGAACTTCAAATTCCTGTTGGGAATAATATTTTTTCACTCGGGCGTAAACTTCTTTTTTAGATAAAAATTTAGCTAAAATACTAAGTAACATTCGCGCTGGTTCCTGAATCGCCAAATCTCCGCCAATCATCACTTGATCTTCCAAATGTCCAACACGCTCAATTGGGATTTTATTTGACATTTTAAAAACTTCTCCTCCCCAAATCTTCCCATCAAGCCCATAACCAGTCCCATCCAATGCAATCCCGAAAAAAGAATTTGGAATTTGTAAATTGAAAATTTGTGAGTATATATGCGCGATGTGGTGTTGGATCTGAATGTGCTGTGCTTTGAATTTTTTGCCTAATTTTTCTCCTAGAAGAGTCGCTTTGTAGAGTGGATGCAAATCAGTCAAAATAACATCAGGTTTAATCTGTTCTTTTTTTAAAAATAAATTTAGTTCTTTTTTAAACCTGTTAAAATTTGCATCAACAAGTAAATCACCAAAATCTTCAGAAAAATATATTTTGCCCTTTTTGAAAATAGAAAAATTGCCATTGGACTCTGGTCCAAGGGCGAGTATTTGCTGAGAGATTTTGCTAGGATATTCGAATATTTGCATGCTTCTATTATAACAATTTAAATGGTTTTGTTGAATTGGCAAAAATCTGGTAAAATAAATATATTGATTGACCTGCCTGATGGTTAAAAATCTACAATCTTAAATTAGTTTCAATAAAACAAAAATAGCATGGTGAAAAATAAAAAACCGAAGGTAGCAATTGTGAGTCTAACTTCTTGTGAAGGGTGTCAATTTGCACTACTTGATCTGGGTGAAAAATTTCTGGATTTTGTCGGCCAGATTGAAATGGTGGATTTTCGTTTAATTGAAGATGAAGAAGATGCTGGCGGAGAGCTGGATCTTGTTCTAGTAGAGGGCAATCCAGTCACGGAAGAAAATATAAAAACACTATACGCACTGCGTAAGCGTTCAAAATTGCTAGTGGCTCTAGGTAACTGTGCCGCTATGGGTGGAATTCCTGAGATAAAAAATTATCAAGAAGGAGCTAATACAATTAAACATGTCTATAAATATATTCATGGCATTAATAATCCAGAAATTAAAGAACTGGATAATTTTGTAAAAGTTGATTTTGTTTTTCCTGGTTGTCCAATTTCTGGTGAAGAATTTTTGAAATATATGCCCGAACTTTTGGCGGGCAAGATTCCAGTTATTCCTGATCAACCAGTTTGTATTGAATGCAAGGCAGCTGGTAATCGTTGTTTGCTGTTAGATAAAAAGCCCTGTTTTGGTCCAATGATTCAAGGAGGGTGCAACGCAGTGTGTCCGACTTCCAGAATGACTTGTCAAGGTTGTCGCGGTCTGCGACCGAATGGCAATGTAAAAGCTATGCGGTCTGCTCTCAAAAATATGGTCAGCGATCACGAATTTGAAAATATTACTGAAATTTTTGGTTTGCGGGATGATATTGAGGATCGAGAGCGAATTAAATAAATAGTTACTAAAATAAATGGATATAAAAATTAATCACATCGCTAAGATGGAAGGGCACGCTGGTTTTATGGCGAGCGTTATTCACGGAGATGTTAAAAGTGCTAAATTGGAAGTGCAGGAAGGGATTCGCCTGATCGAAGGTGTTTTAATTGGTCGGCACTATGCTGATATGCCAATTGTTGCACAACGAATTTGTGGCATTTGTCCAGTCGTGCATAATTTAACTGCTATCAAAGCTTTGGAAAATGCTATGGGAGTAACTGTAACGCCAGAGACTGAGAAATTACGGGCAGTGATGGAGTTAGGACAGATTATCCATTCGCATTCGTTGCATCTTTTTTTCTTGTCGCTGGCTGATTTTTTGGATATGGATAATGATATTCAGCTGATTAGCACTTATCCTGAGGAGGCGAAAATTGCTATGCGTTTGCGAGATTTTGGTATGAGCATTGTACGAGTTATTGGTGGACGAGTTATTCATCCGCTAACTAATGAAGTTGGCGGTTTCAAAAAAGCACCTGATGCGGATGCACTGCGAAAAATTGTGGCAGATAGTGCACAAGCTTTGCAAGATGCAATTGCTCTGGGAGAATTTTTCAAAAAAATAAAAATTCCAGATTTTCAAAGAGAAACTGAATATGTAAGTCTAGATAAAAAAGGAGAATATGCTATCTATGATGGTGATATTATTTCTTCGCAAGGGCTACATATTCCTGTGGAAAAATTTGAGCAAGATTTTCAAGAATTGCAAAAACAAAATGAAGTAATTAAAAAAGTTGTGCACGAAGGCAAGAGCTATATGATTGGTGCCATTGCTAGAATAAATAACAGTCGAAAAAAACTCAATCCGCAAGCCAGTCAATATTTAGAAAGTTTGAATTTTGTTTTTCCGGACTACAATCCATTCCATAATATTTTATGTCAGATGGTGGAAGTTATTCATTGCATTGAACAATCGAATAAACTTATTAAGGAATTATTGCATTCTGATTTGAATAATGTTGTGACGCGTGAATATGCAATCAAAGAAGGAATTGGTATAGCAGCGGTGGAAGCACCACGCGGAACACTCTACTACCATGTTGATGTGGATGCCAAAGGCTATGTGAAAAACGTTAACATTATCACACCAACGGCACAATTCCTATCAAACCTGGAAGATGATATAGCCGATTATATTAAGGAGATTATTGATTTGAAAGACTTGGATAAGCAGAAAAAATTACGCGGTTTTATTCGCGCCTATGATCCCTGCATTTCTTGTGCGGTACACTAAATGCGAATGAGACTACGAATTAAAACAAATTAATGCTAATGTTAAAAAGAGGGGTATATTAATTCTAAATAAATAGTTCGTGTTGCAATTCGAATAAATTCGTTTCAACATTAGCAACTATTCGCAAACATATGACAGAATTAAATCAAATTTACAAATGCAATATCTGTGGCAACATGGTGGAAGTTGTTCATAATGGAGTTGGAGAATTGGTATGTTGTGGTCAACCAATGGATTTGCAGTTTGAGAAGATGGAGGAAGAAAAATTTGAAAAACATCGACCAGCAGTGGAAAAAACTGCAACTGGTGTGATTGTGCGAGTTGGCAGTGTGGCGCATCCAATGGAAAGTGAGCACTATATCGAATGGATTGAAGTTAAAACTGAACATCGAACTTATCGCAAAAATCTTGAACCGGGTGGAACGCCAGAAGCGGAATTTTTTCTGGAAGCCGAGCATTTGTCTGTGCGTGCCTACTGTAATGTGCATGTGCTGTGGAAAAACTAGGTGTGAATTTGGGTATAATTAGCATTAAAATTAGTATCATGCATGATTTTTTATTAGCAAAGGAGATTGTCGATGAAGTTTTAGCTATCGCGACAGAAAAAAATATTGAGCAAATTAAATCAGTTTCATTGGAAATTGGTGGTGCTAGTATTCCACATAACCATCAGCATGAACACGAACATGACGAACATTTCGACGAGTTGAATTTGGAAAATGTTCAATTTGGAATTGAAAATATTGCCAAAAAAACTATTCTGAAAGATACAAAATTTAAAATTACAAAAGTTGATGGAAATAATTGGAAGATCACAAATATAAGTATTTAATATTAAATTTACAATTATGACAAAAATAGTAATCAACGGCTTCGGCCGAATTGGTCGACCAAGCTTTAAAATCGCTTTTGAAAAAGAAGATTTGGAAATCGTGGCGATTAACGATTTAACTGATTTGAAAACTGTAGCACATCTGTTGCAATATGATTCTAGCTATGGAACATATCATCGCAAGGTGGAATTTGATCAAGAAAATTCATTTTTGATTGTTGATGGTAAAAAAATAAAATATCTAAGTGAATCTGATCCGCAAAGATTACCTTGGCACGACTTGAATGTGGATATTGTATTGGAATGTACTGGGTTTTTTAATGATCAAGAAGGCGCACAGAAACATTTATTGGCGGGAGCTAAGAAAGTTATTCTATCAGCTCCACCGAAAGGCGATATTCCGGTTTTCATTCTTGGCATCAATGAAAATGAATATGACACAGGGAAAGATAATATTCTGTCTAATGGATCTTGCACAACCAATTGCCTAGCTCCGATGATTAAGGTTTTGGATGAAAATTTTGGATTGGAAAAAGGTTTTATGACAACAACTCATTCATATACTAATGATCAACGTTTGCAGGATTTGCCACACAGTGATTTGAGAAGAGCTAGGGCAGCTGCTTTAAACATTATTCCGACTACTACGGGTGCAGCTAAAACAGTTGGCCTAGTGATGAAAAATTTAGAAGGAAAATTGGATGGTATTTCACTGCGAGTGCCAACGCCAGTTGTTTCAGTTGTGGATTTTGTTTGTACTTTGAAGACAGAGGCCACTGCAGAACAGATAAATAATGCTTTTGTAGTGGCGGCTCAAGGCGGCTTAAAAAATATTTTGGCGACAGAGGCAGGTGAATTAGTTTCTATGGATTTTAAAGGTAATCCTAATTCTGCTATTGTTGATTTGCCGTTGACGATGGCGAATGGAAATTTAGTTAAAGTTGTCGGCTGGTATGATAATGAGTGGGGATATTCTAATCGGCTGGTGGAAATGGCAGAATTGGTGGGTAGTGAATTAGCATAGTGTATTTTGGTAGTAATTTTTGTAATAAAATTTTTAATTTTCAATTCGCCACGACGAATTAAAAATTATAAAATTATATTCTCATGTACAATATCATAATAAAAAATGGGACACTGATCGACGGAAGTGGCAAACCAATGTATCGAGCCGATATTGGCATTAAGGATGATCTGATAGTAAAAATTGGTGATTTGCACAATGAAAAAAGTGAAATTGAAATAGATGCTACTGAGCGATTGGTTTGCCCTGGTTTTGTTGATGTAAATAATCATAGTGATACATATTGGCAAATATTTAATGATCCAAATTTAGAAAGTTTAATATATCAAGGAATCACGACTATTGTTGGCGGAAACTGCGGATCATCACTAGCACCATTACTTGGTGCCAAGGCTATTGCTTCCGTGCAAAAATGGTCCAATATATCCCAAACCGGTATAAATTGGCTGACAACTACCGAATTTCTAGAGGTTGTTTCTAAAAATAAGTTATCTGTTAATTTTGCAACTCTCGTTGGTCAGGCCACTTTGCGCAGAAGTATCCTTGGTGATGACACAAGACACCTTAATGCAAGGGAAGTAGATTTTTTAGCTGATAGATTAGCAACAGCTATGAAGGAGGGTGCGCTAGGTTTGTCTTCCGGTTTGATTTATTCGCACGCGAGAAGTACAACTGAGGACGAACTCGTCAGGTTGGCACAAACTATTGAAAAATATCATGGTGTTTATGTGACACATATGAGAAATGAAGGTGTCGATTTCATTGCTGCAACAGATGAGGCCATAGAAGTCGCCAGAAAATCAAAAGTAAAATTGCACATTTCACATTTGAAAGTAACAGGAGAAAAAAATTGGGGGATGATGGATGGTGCTCTCGCTGCTATTTCTAGAGCCAACGAAGTCGGCTTGGATGTTTCGTTTGATGTTTTCCCATATACAAATACCGGTTCTGTTTTGTATACATTGCTTCCTTCTTGGGTATCTGATGGCGGAAAAAAAATGATGCTTGGTCGCTTGAAAAATTCGCAGTTACGTGCTAAGGTTGTGGCTGAAATGAAAGAGTCTGGTATTGATTATTCTAAAATAGAAATTGCTATTTCTCCACTAAATAAAACCTTGGCACGACGAAAGATTTCAGATATTGCCGTGTCGCAAGAAAAATCAGTTGAAGACGCGGTGATCGATATGTTAATTGCGTCAGAAGGTCGAGTAATTATTTCAATGGATGTGCTAAGCGAAGAAAATATTGATAAGGCTGTTGCACATCCGGCTTCTATGATTTCTACTAATGGCGCTGGTTATTCCGATGATCATGGCAAGACAGGTGAAATGGTGCATCCAAGAAGCTTTGGAACATTTCCACGAATTTTAGCGAGATATGTTTTGGGTAAGAAAATTATAAGTTGGGAGGATGCAATCAGAAAAATGACTTCATTCCCTGCACAAAAATTTGGCATTGAGAAACGAGGCGAATTGAAAGAATCATATTTTGCTGATATCGTGGTTATTAATCAGAATGAAATTCGTGATCTTGCCACACCAGAAAATCCGTATCAATATAATAAGGGTGTTGATTGCGTGCTAGTAAATGGGCAGATTGTTTTGCAAGAAGGACAGTATAATGGAAATAAATTCGGGGAAGTAATAAGAAGATAGTTAAAATTAATGATTGTATCCGATCTGCGAGACAAAAAAATAACAGTGATGGGTTTAGGCCTGCATGGTGGTGGAATTGGCACTGTGCGTTTTTTGCATAAAGCAGGTGCTGTTTTAACTGTGACTGATATGAAATCTGAGGAGGAATTGCAGTCATCTTTAGAAAAGTTGAAAGAGCTAAAAAATATTAAATATGTCCTTGGTCAGCATAAGGCAGAAGATTTCTTGCAGGCAGATATGATTGTAAAAACTCCGCCTGCTCCATGGACTAATGAATTTATTCAATTAGCGTTGGAAAAAAATATTCCCATAGAAATGGACTCAAGTTTGTTTTTCAAATTGTGTCCCAATCAAATTATCGGCGTGACAGGCACCCGAGGCAAAACTACAACTTCCAGTTTGATTTATGAAATTTTGAAAACCGCTGGAAAAAATCCAGTGAAAGTTGGTATTGGTCAAGTCTCTGTTTTGGATAAATTAAATGAGTTGCAAGATGATTCAATTGTTGTTTTTGAACTTTCTAGTTGGCGTCTGAGTGCTTTGGGTCGTCATAAATTGAGTCCAAAAATTTCTGTTGTCACTAATATCTATCCAGATCATTTGAATTATTATGATTCAATGGAAAAATACGTTGCAGATAAGAAAAATATTTTTCTGAATCAATCAGCAGAAGATATTTGTATTTTGAATTGGGATAATGAAATAGTGCGTGAATTTGAAAAAGAAATCAAAGCAGAGATAATAAAAATATCTAATAAAGAAAAGTTAACTGGACCAACCGTCTTTTTGCAAAACGGTCAGATTATGATTGGGGATGAAGCAGGCACGAAAAAAGTTTTGGCTGTTTCCGAAATAAAAATGAAAGGTGTGCATAATTTAGCTAATATTTTAGAAGCCGTGGCAGTTACACACTGGATGGGAATTGATGATGTAAAAATTGCCAAAGCAATCACAGAATTTTCTGGTTTGCCACATCGCTTGGAGTTTGTGCGGGAAATTAGTGGTGTGAAATATTATAATGACACC